>DATGIG010000749.1:0-9783 GCA_035295825.1 Chthonomonadaceae bacterium
ATACTGCTACTCCTCCGTGGTTGCTGCCTGGGGGCGTTCCCCCTCCTTACTGCGACGGCAGTCGGGCTCGCATTGACAACGGTGCAGACCCTGCCCGCACTGCAATTACTCCTGGCAAGCCCACGCGAGGAGATGACGGCGGACATGGCGAACCGATTTTACCTGGTTCTGCCGGACCTGCTCACCTTGCTCTTTCCAAACTTCTTTGGACATCCCATCTCCTCTGACTTCTGGAGCAACGGCAATGCCTGGGAAACGGCGCTCTTCATCGGTTGGCTGCCGCTCTATTTGATCGGAATAGCCATACTGCGTCGTATACGGGAGTGGTCCGTTCGTTTCTGGGCGCTGGGTGCGTTTGTCTGTATCTGGATGGCAACCGGAACCGCAGGAGGTCTCTATTGGGTTGCGTTCTTCATCGTACCCGGCCTATCAAAATTTCATGATCCCGCCCGATTTCTCTTCTTGACAACGCTCGCCTTCGCGGTCCTGACCGCATTCGGTTTCGATATACTGCGTATGCGCTGGGAGCAGAGGGCGCCAAGCAGCACCGCACGGGCAGTCCGTCTGGCAATGGTGGGAATTGCACTGCCCTTGCTCTGGTATGGGTGGCGATGGAACCCGACAACGGATCTCTATCGTACCGAGCCGGATGCCCTTCACGCGGATAACGCCTGGCCGGACCCTCTCTCCACTCACATCGCACCGAATACTCGGATCTTCATCTCCGCACATGAAAACTACTGGAGACGGTTCATTACCCACGGATATGCGGATTATGGAGAGCAGGATACCCGTACCGTTCAGCATTTTATCGAGACGGAGTTGCCCAATCTCCCGATGCGAAGTGGGATCGAAGCTGTATCCGGATACGAGCCGGTTCAGGTAGTGGGCGCTTCCCGATTGGACAACCTCAACCGTGTGGCTGGTTTACGAAAAGACCCGAGTTTTTCGCGTCTGATAGGGATATGGAACGTGAAAACAGTGGTCTTGCCCCATGAACAGCACTTACAATCCTCTCGCTTTCGCGAGATCGAGAAGAGGAGCGCCTCCCACACCCGACCGACGGTAACGCTCTGGGAGAACCGGGACAGCATGCCGCGTGCTTGGCTTGTACGCCGGACCCGCCATGTCGAGAGCCATCTACGCATATTGGCTGCCCTCACCTCGCCCGAGTTCGATCCCTCCCTGGAGGCTCTGATCTCCGACCTACCGCACAAGAGACTGGTCGGGAATACGCTCGAATGGGGCGGCGGCAAAACGCAGTCTCTCCCCGTTCAGCCTGTAACCCTCCTCTCATCCACGGCCGGTGAGGTCGCCATGTCGGTGGATGCCGGGAAGGCGCCCGCTTTTCTGGTGTACTCCGGCACGGCATACCCAGGATGGACTGCGACCCTGGATGGTCAGCGTATCGTGGTCCATCGGGCGGATGGAAGTCTGCTCGGTATGCATATCCCGATGGGGAGACATGAGGTTATACTGCGCTATACCCCCGATACTTTCCGTTTTGGCCTCTATCTTACCCTGCTTACCGTTGCGGGGTTGGTATCCGTGGCGACAGTAGGGCTCTTGCCGGCAAGAAAAGGGCTCTTGCCGGCAAGAAACCGGCAAGAAACTTGAAGGCAAGAAAACAGAAATCTTGAACAGAGGGAGGAGAAACGGCAGGAAATCCCTGCGGCAGGCGCGAATCCTTCCTGTCAGGAGTAGGCATTTTTGTGCTATGCTAATTCATACGTATGCAGGTTCTGGAACTGATGAAAACACACGTCGTCACGACGACGCGGGACGAGACCTTAAGCCATGCACTGGACCTGATGGATCTGTATCAGGTAGACGGGTTGCCGGTCGTTGACGCCGAGGGGTGTCTGTGCGGCATGCTGACCGAACAGGATATCTCGCACCGACTCCTGCAGGACGTGGTCCTGGATGCCGACGATACCGCTCTGCTCTCCGCCCTGCATCGCTGTGCCGGCATCTCAGGTCTGCGCGTCGCCGACATCATGACGGAACCCGCCATCAGCATTTCGGAAGCGGCGGATGTAACGGATGCTGTCTTGTTGCTCATCAGGAGCCAGTGCAAGCGCCTTCCGGTGACGAACGACGCACAGCGGGTCGTAGGGACGTTCCATCGCGTCGATGTGTTTCAGGCACTCCTGGAAGGGATCGTATAGATGCCGTTGATGTCCGGCCAGGCGCTATTGCAGCGATTGCGGAAGGGAGAGCGGTTCCTGGCAGACGGCGCTATGGGGACCCAGTTGATGCGGCAGGGCGTCCGACCGGAACGTACCCTCAACGTCAACTCCACTCGCCCAATCCAGATTAGCGCCATCCATCATCGCTACCTGGAGGCCGGAGCGCGTATTCTGTCCAGCAACACGTTTGGAACGGACGATCCCTCCCATTGGGAGAGGGATTTCGGCTGTGGACTGGATCTCGCCCTCCATGCGGCCCGGTCCAGCCGCGAAAATGTGGCTGTTTTGATCAGCATGACCACCTCGACAGCGCAGCGATTGGTGGATGCGCATATCCTCCCGAAGGAGTGGCCTACCGGATTGCTGGTGGAGACCTGTATCTCCCTGAAGGATGCCATGATGGCGGCATTTCTGCTTGCATCGAAGCAGCCGGAACTGCTTGCGATCACCTGTCACTTTCGGGCGGACGGACGGATGCCGGACGGCACAACGCCCGAAGATGCTGCCGCCGCACTCCATCTGGCCGGAGCCCATGTCATTGGGGCGAACTGCGGCGACGATCCGGGCCGCTTTCCGGAGATTGCCGTGAGGATGCGCGCCGTAACGGAACTCCCTTTGCTTTTTCAGCCCAGCGCCGGGCTGCCACAGGCGGGAGCGAATGCGCTGGAAGGCATTCACTATCCTGTGACGCCGGAACGTTTTGCGAACCTTGCCCACCAGCTTTTCGAGGCAGGCGTCCATATCGTCGGCGGCTGTTGCGGTACGACGCCCGCCCATATCTCCGCAGCAAATCAAAGGTCACTCTCTCCCCGATATTCATCTTGACATCCATTCGTTAGAAAGTTAGAAGGAAGGATCGAGCGAACATGCGCCACAACAAACGGAACAAGCCTTACCTACTACGTAGTCTGTTAGCTCTCAGCCTCGCGCTCTGCGCCGGAGTGGCTTTCACGGGCTGCAAAACGGAAGAGGAGAAGAAGGCGAGTGATAGTGGGGGAGCACCGCCCACAACAGCAGCCCAGCCGTCTACGACACCCGGAACGAGCTCTGCCGGTGGGGATAAGATCGTGGTTGGCGAGTATGGCTCTCTGACCGGGGATCAGGCGGACTTCGGGACCCAGACCCATGAAGGCATTCAACTGGCCGTGGATGAGACGAATGCTGCGGGCGGGATCGAGCGCGACGGCAAGAAGTACCAGATCCAACTGGAAAAAGAAGATGACCAGAGTAAGCCGGCCCTGGCCGAGACCGCTGTAAAGCGCCTGATCGATGAGAAGAACGTCACCGCGATCCTGGGTGAGGTCGCCAGCAGCAACAGCCTTGCCGGCGGGAAAGTCTGCCAGGAGAAGGGCGTGCCGATGATCTCGCCCTCTTCGACGAATATCGCCGTTACGAAGCTCGGGGACTATATCTTCCGTATCTGCTTCCTGGATTCGTATCAGGCTGCCGTGGTCGCGCGCTTTGCCCACGATGTCCTGAAGGCCAACCGGGTCGCGATTTTCACGAATAAGGGCCAGGCGTACAGCGTCGGCTTCTCCGACGAGTTCAAAAAGGCGTTCACCCGCTACGGCGGTCAGGTCGTTGCCAGCGCCACCTACAGTGACACGGATCAGGACTTCCGCAGCCCGTTGACGGCATTGAAGCAAGCCAACCCGGATGCCATTCTGGTTCCCGGCTACTATAAGGATGCCGGAACCATCGCACGCCAGGCGCGGGAGCTCAACTACACCAAACCGCTTCTCGGCGGGGACGGTTGGAGCGCTCCCAATCTGATTACCATCGGCGGAGACGGCGTGAACGGATGCTACTTCTCCGACCACATGTCTATCAAGGATCCCAAGCCGGTCGTTCAGAACTTTGTCAAAGCGTATACGGCAAAATACAGCAAGGCGCCAACCTCTATGGCCGCCCTGGGCTATGACGCCGCGAAGATCATGTTCGCTTCCATCAAGGCGGCGAAAACCCTGGACAAGAAGGATATTCGCGACGCCATTGCGGCGACCAAGAACTTCGACGGTGTCACCGGCAACATCAGCATCAACTCGGACCGGAACGCGGACAAGTCGGCGGTTATCATCAAGGTCGTCAACAAGGACTTCGAGTACGCAACGACCGTACCGGACCCGGAAAAGCCCCTATCGCAATAAGGACCGCTCATGTCGGTCGGGGAACCGGGTTCGGTAATCCACCCCCGACCGACGTCTACCCCAGGAGAGAGCCCGCGTGACGAACGCGCTTCAGATCTTTATCCAACAATTCATCAATGGCGTTCAGACAGGGAGTATCTACGCCCTCATCGCCATCGGTTACACCATGGTCTACGGCGTCCTCAAGTTCATCAACTTTGCGCATGGGGACGTCTATATGGTGGGCGCGTTCGTCGGGTTCTTTGCCATCAATGGCATGCTCGCAGCATTTCCCCACCTCTCACCGCTGGCGCAGAATATCAACGCACTGATCCTTTGTATGCTCGGTTGCGCGCTGCTCGGAGCCTTTATTGAGCGCCTGGCCTATCGCCCGCTACGGAACGCGCTGGGAGAGCAGGATGCCTGGCCCTGGGCGCTCTTCTGGGCGCTCTATGTGGGCTTGTTCGTCGGCCCTATCGTAGAACAGCACAGCCCGCTCAATTCCGTAGGCGCGTTCCTGATCGTTACCGTGATCGCCTTCGCTGCCCTGGTTCCGGTCCTCCGCATTGCCTTTCGCGCCATCGGTACCCGGCTGAAACCTTCGCACAGCCGTTTGACCGCTTTGATAACGGCCATCGGTATCTCTCTGCTGTTGGAAAACCAGGGGCAGGCGGTCTTTGGGGCGACACCCCGACAGTATCCCGATCAGAACTTGAAAACCTTTACGTTTGATCTGGGTAAGATCGAGCTGACGGTCACCAGCGGGAGATTGATCATACTGGTTGCCGCCATCATACTCACCCTGCTGCTCATCTATATCGTCCGCTATACCCGCATAGGAAAGGCGATCCGGGCGGTCTCCTACGATCCGGAGGCAGCGGCGCTGATGGGCATCCCTACCGACCGCATTATCGCGCTGACCTTTATCATCGGCTCATCGCTGGCGGGGGCAGCGGGGTTTCTCAACCACAATCTGGGCCAGCTCTCCTTCAAGGCGGACGTGGGGATCCAGTTGGGGCTCAAGGCTTTTGTCGCTGCGGTATTGGGCGGGATCGGGAGTATCGAGGGCGCCGTCCTGGGTGCGATGCTTATGGGTCTGGCGGAGAGTTATGTCGCAGGTTCGGCGCTGGGTTCCTTCAAAAACGCGATCGCTTTCGTTATCCTGATCGCAGTGCTCCTGTTCCGCCCCTCCGGCCTTTTGGGGCGCAATGTGACGGAGAAAGTCTGAAATGGTTGCGCTCAAACGCCTGATATGGCTGGTTGTCGCGGTCGGGATGCTCCTGATCGCCAATGCGATCAATAATCAGTTAAAAGACTACTGGCAGGATGTGATCCAGCAGTGTGGGTTCGCCATCATCCTGGCCGTAAGTCTCAATATCGTCAACGGTCTGACCGGGCAGTTCGCCATTGGGCATGCCGGATTTATGTCGGTGGGTGCGTATACGGGCGCCAGCCTGACGTATCTGGTCGCTCAGCGTATGCCCCATCATGCCTTGACCGGGCTGGGATGGTTGGTTGCCGCCATGCTCATCGGCGGTCTGTGCGCCGCGCTCGCGGGATACATTGTCGGTGTGCCCAGCCTGCGGCTCCGCGGCGACTATCTCGCTATCGTGACACTGGGGTTCGGCGAGATCATCCGGGTGCTGCTGGAGAATACCTCCGATCTCAGCACTCTCTTCAATAACGGGTTTGCCGCCCTCTGGAAGCTATTCGGATCCTCTACACCGCCCACGGTGGATCTCGACTATATGGGGGGCGCGACGGCCTTTCAGGATATTCCCCAGTTAACCAACTTTCTGATCCTGTTCGGAACGGTCGTTCTCGTGATCGTGCTCTCACGGAATCTGAAATTCTCCGCGCATGGGCTCGCCTTTCTCTCCATCCGCGAGGATGAGATCGCGGCGGACGCGATGGGGGTCAATACGACCCGTATCAAAGTGACTGCCTTTGTCCTGAGCGCCTTCTTAGCCGGGGTGGGGGGGGTCCTCTTTGCCCACGCGCGACTTACCAAGCCGGATGTCTTCAACTTCACCCTCTCGATGAACTATGTGGTGATGATCGTGCTGGGCGGTACGGGCAGCATCACGGGGGCGACGCTGGCCGCTGTGGCCCTAACGGTGCTTCCGGAGGGGCTGAAGCCGATCCGGGACCGTATCCACTTTACGGACGAGTATCTCCAGGTAATTTATGCGCTGATCCTGGTCCTGATGATGATCTTGCGCCCCGCCGGAGTCTTCGGAACGGGCGAGATCGCGCCCTTAGCCTGGTTCCGACGTATGATGCAAGCAAGGAGGGCTCCGGGAGAGACGGGGAGTGAAATCCCGGAGGCCGGCGCCCCCATTCCGTCCTCACCCCCCGCTACGGAGAGCGAAGGCCAGCCCGGTGAGCGACGCGTACTCCTCGATATCGTGGACCTGACGCGACGCTTTGGGGGATTGGTCGCGGTCGGTGACGTCAATATCCGTATGGAGCAGGGAGAGCTTATCGGCTTGATCGGTCCCAACGGCGCAGGTAAGACCACGCTCTTTAATCTGCTTACGGGTGTCTATGAACCGAGTTCGGGCAGGCTCGATTTCGACGGGAAGCCGCTTGCCGGCGAACGGCCCTACACCCTGCAGCAGCGTGGGATGCGTCTCACCTGGGACGCCCTCCTGGCTGCATTGGGAGGGTGGGTGCTGGGCAGCATCATCTCCACTACCCTGGTCCCCTATGTTGCCAGTCCGGCGGATAGCCGGTTGCAGAACACGATCTTATGGTGCGTGGTGCTGATCACCCTCGGGATCTCGCTGGCCACCGCGCCGAGACGGCGGCGCAACCATCCGGGGCTGCGTCCGTTTCAATTTGCACAGCGCGGGATCTCGCGCACGTTTCAGAATATCCGGCTCTTCGGAGAGCTGACCGTCCTGGAGAACGTCCGAATCGGCACCTATCTGCGCCGCCGGACCCATCTGTTCGATGCGCTCTTCCGGACAGGACGCATGGACCGTGAGGAGGCGGAGAATATCGCCAGGGCTCGGGAGCTCCTGGCGCGCTTCAACCTCGCGCGTGTGGAGAACGAACAGGCGAAGAACCTCCCCTATGGCGATCAGCGCCGCCTGGAGATCGTGCGCGCCCTGGCGACGCAGCCGAAACTGCTCCTCCTGGACGAGCCGGCGGCGGGGATGAACCCGCAGGAGAAGCAGAACCTGATGGGCTTGATCCGGCAGGTGCGTGATGACTTCGGCCTCACGATCCTGCTCATCGAACACGACATGCGCCTCGTCATGGGGATCTGCGAGCGGATCTATGTACTCGACTACGGACGGATCATTGCGGAGGGCACGCCCCAGGAGATCCGCTCCAACCCGAAAGTCATCGCCGCCTATCTGGGCGAAGAGCTGGGCGACGCAGATGGAGACGGCATTCCGGACGGCGAGGAGACACAGGTAGGCTCCCAGGAGAGAGGGGCCTGACCTATGTTGACGATCTCCGATATGCACGTCTTTTATGGGGCCATCTGCGCGTTGAACGGGATCTCCCTGGAAGTTCAGGAGGGGGAGATCGTTACGATGATCGGCGCGAATGGGGCGGGGAAGAGCACGACGATCCGCGCCATCTCCGGCCTGGTCCGCCCACGTCAGGGAGAGATCCAATTCAAGGGGATTCCCCTCCATCGCACGCCACCGCATCAGATCGTGCGGTTAGGCGTGGGGCAGTCGCCCGAGGGGCGGCGGGTGTTCGCAAACCTCACCGTGCGTGAGAACCTGGAACTGGGCGCCTATACGCGCTCCCAGGACCCTGTGGGCATCCGATCCGACATGGACCGAGTTTTCGATCAGTTTCCTCGCCTCAAGGAGCGTGAGGCACAATCTGCAGGCACGCTATCGGGCGGTGAGCAGCAGATGCTGGCTATCGGCAGGGCGCTGATGGCCCGGCCACGTCTCCTGCTGCTCGACGAGCCCTCGCTCGGCCTGGCTCCCTTTCTGGTGAAAGGGATCTTCCAGATCATACAGGAGATCAACCGGCAGGGGGTCACGGTGCTGCTGGTCGAACAGAATGCCAATCAGGCGCTCAAGATAGCGCATCGTGGCTATGTGCTGGAGACAGGCCGTGTCGTCCTCGCCGATACTGCAGCCAACCTTCTCGTCAACGACTCGGTCCGGAAGGCTTATCTCGGGGAGTGACCATCGGTGGGATGGTGATAGGGTATGGATGATACACTCAAGGTGGTAACCGTCAGTCTCTTTGCGCTGCTGTCTCTGCACTTCAGTCTGGAGCGGCGCGCCCGCGACGATGCCACCCGGCAGGTGAATCAAGCGTTTCATTCCACGGGAAGCCTGCACTCTACGGTAGAGTCGCGTGGTATGCTCGGCATGTTGGCAAATGATGTCTGGTCCGTAGACCTCTATAGCGATCATCAGACCTCGGATCAACTGCCCTTCTATCTCTACCCGCGCTCCGGTTGGAAGGGGCATATTCGGCACCTGCGCCTCCACGTTACCCACTTCACCCTGTCCGGGTTCCCGGTGGATCGGCTCGAAGCCGATATTCCTTTTGTTACCTACGACCTGGGGCACGCCATGTATCACGACCGGCTCCATATCCGAAGCTCCGGCATCGGCCCGGCGGAGGTACAGGTTGGCAGGGCAGGGCTGGAGACGTTCATCCTGACGAAATACCCCAAGCTGGTGAAAGCGATTCAGGTAGGCTTCCAGGATGGGAAGCTGACGATTCAGGGCAAACTGAACCTGCTGGGCGGCGAGACGCCTTTCTCCGCGGTCGGCTTCCTGGCTCCTCGTGAGGGGCGCTATCTCGATTTCCTGGAGCCGGAGCTGACCCTGAACGGGAAACCGGCCTCTCCGGAGTTCACCGCAGGCGTCTTAAAGCAGCTCAATCCGGTCCTCGATACCGAGCGGGATCTCCACTTGAACGGTTTTTTCACGCTAACGCGGGTAGAATTGACGGACGATTCGATTGTGATCAAGGGAGAGGCGAGCGTGCCTCCTGCCTCTCAGCGGTTGGGAAACCCGGCTCCCAATGGAGGGAGCCCACCTGCCCCGCCGCCATAACCCGGAAAGAAGGAGAGAAGTGTTGGATACCAATCTGCGGCAAACCCCACTCCATGCCGCTCACCTGGCGCTGAGCGCCCGCATGGTGGATTTCGCCGGCTGGGATATGCCGGTCCTCTATACCTCCATCCTGGAGGAGGCGCGCGCTGTACGCCAGTCGGTCGGGATCTTCGACATCAGCCACATGGGACGGACCCGTGTGGTGGGCGAGGGCGCGACCGCGCTGCTCCAGTCCCTGACCAGCAACGACGTGGCCGCCCTGAAACCTTCGGAGGCGCAATACTCCCTGCTTACCAATCCGGAGGGCGGGATCATTGACGATATCATCGTCTATCGGGAATTGGAAGAGGCCTATCTGGTCGTCATCAACGCCAGCAATACGGATAAGGATCTGGAATGGATACAGAACCACAATCCGCA
>DATGIG010000750.1:0-6745 GCA_035295825.1 Chthonomonadaceae bacterium
GCCGCCGCCAGAGCGCACCCGGACTGGATGCACGCGCCGCAGCATCATGAGTGGCTTCAGGCGTTCCCAGACTATCGGGCGCAGGATGGCAGACATCCGGCGCTTGTGTCGGACTGGATCTGCGTCAACAATCGCGGTGCCTTCGACTACGCCCTGAGACGGGTACAGACGCTGGTACAGGCTGCGCCGCAACTGGATGGGTTGCTGCTCAACGATATTCAGGGTCCGCCGGCAGGCTGCGGCTGCGGCAATATCCTCTGCCGCTCCTGGGATAACTCGCCCGGCGACAAGATCGCGCCGACCCCCTACACCAACCCGGACCTCTTCTTTTCCGAGGTATTCTGGCGCGCCTGCGCCGACGCGCTCGCCGGCCACCCGGAGAAGCCGTTGCCGCGTGATCGCGTCGTGCCGATCCTGTGCGGCGAGTGCGAGATCGGCATCCCCATGGGCGCCGCTTTCAGCCCGGATGGCGTCCTCAACAACTGTAGGGGTATCGACTGCTCCAACGTTTGCTCTCTCCACTACTGGCCCGCCATGGTCCGCGCTTTCGCCCCGAAGCCCGGCGGCCCCTCCGCCGTCGGCCTGCTGACGCCGTACAAACTGTTCGGGCGGGATCTGCCGCTCTACGGCTCTGCGGCGGCCTGGGTACAGGCGTCCCTGACGCACTACCACTCCTGCGAGCCGACGGCGCGCCTTACCGCCGTGATTCAAGGCTGGGATGTGACGGCAGAGGAGCTGGAAGCGCAGACCGCGCAGGCGCTCGCCGGTCATGCAGACGGTCTGCTGATCCTGGAGGAGCCGCTGGATCAATCGTATCACCCTCTTCCCTTGCCGCCCGGCTATGTGCCCGCCGTGCCTCCGTCCATGTGCGGACATACGAACGGAGCATAGCGCATGGCCGATGCCGAGTATTTTGCGCAGTTGGAGGAGTTTGCCGCGCGCCTGAAGCCGGAGGCCGCGCGGCTCGATGTGAGCGGCGATGCGGTCGCCGCCTGGTACGAGCGTTTCCAGCAGGAAGGGCTCCATATCGGCTGCAGCGTGCGTATGCCGCTCGACGGCGCAGGCTTCTGCCGCGCGCTGGAGATCCTCGCCATGGCGAGCGGGGCCTTCGCCTTCGTCGCGCTGCAGCAGTTTGTGGCCAATATGAATGTAGGAGACCGGTTTCACGATCCCGTCTGGCCGAAAGTCGGCGTGGCTTTCGGCCATCTCGGCAAGCCGGAACCCAGTCTGCCACGCCTCCAAAACGGCAGGGCCAACGGCGTTGCTCCCTGGCTGACCGGCGCGGGCATTTTCGATCAGGTGGTGCTGGGGCTTCATGATGCCGCGCGCCAGGAGATCTTCGCCCTGGTAGACGCTCTCCACCGGCCGGCGTTTACGCATTCCGAACCCCTGTCTCTCCTGGCCTGCACCGGCACACGCACGGTCCGGGTACGGCTGGAGGATCTGCCCGTAACGGACGACCAGATTCTGAAGATCGACCCGCCCGGCAGTAAGGCGCACGGCGATGCCGGCTGGGTGCTTTACCAGACGCCGCTGATGGTCGGCTGCGTGCGCGCCTGTCATAAGATCATCGCGGCATCGCCACGCGTCGATGCTGCGCAAAAAGCCGATTGTGAACGCACTACCGAGAAGTTGCTGGATCGGATCTATTCTGCGTTTGCCGGCGGCGACATGAGCGAAGGAGCGCGGTTGCGGGCAGAGATCGGAGACTATTCCGTGCGGATCGCCCGCCTTGCTGCAATGGCGTCCGGCGCCGGTGGGCTGCTTATCACGCATCCGGCGCAGCGGCTCTACCGGGAGGCGCTTGTCTACTCTCTTATGGCGCAGACAGATCTTATCGTCAATCAGGCCATTCAGGTATGCGTTGCCTGATTACCCTAAATGAATTGCCCGAGGTTCGCTCTGATGCAGGATACCGTGCGCATCGTACTGTTTGGAGGGCTTCAAATCCATCATGAGGAGCAGGTTTTCTCTCACTTCCCCACCTACCGCGCCCGCGCGCTCCTGGCCTTTCTCGCCTTTCATCGGGAACAGCCCCACCCACGGGAGTTCCTGGCGGAGATGCTCTGGCCCGGCGGGCATCCCGATGCCATCCGGCTTCGCCTCAATCAAACGGTCGCAGAGATTCGCAAAGCGCTCAAGCCGGTAGATACGGTCCTGCGCTCGGACCGCTTCTTTCTGAGCCTGAACCCCTCCGTAGCGACCGATGTCGCGGATTTCCTCGATCTGATCCGTAGCGCGAAGCAAACCACGGACCTCACTCAGAAACGCCTCTTACTCACCAGGGCCGAAGCAATGGCACGCATGCCGTTTCTCGCCGGGCACAAGGAGAATACGCCATGAACATCCATCCTGCCGCATCGAAAAGGCATCGCATTCGGCGCTGCGTCTGTCTCCTCCTGACGCTGAGCGCTATCCTGTTCGGAATACGCCTCCTGCCGGCGCACAGCGCGCTTACTTCCCAGGGGCAGACGAACGAAGCAACCGAGATGGACGACCAATCCTATACCATCACGACCACGGTCCGGCTGGCGCCGCCGTATGATCTGAAAGCGATGAACGATGAATTCCAGTCGGCGCGGCTGATCAAAGAAGAGAAGGGCGTCGGGGAGTTCGAGATCACGTACAAACCCTTCCATCGGCAGACGGTGACGGCGAACCCCAACTGGAAGCGGGATGATGCCGCCATGAGCGCGTACTTACGGCCGCGCACGGCTGCCAACTGGGATGAAGACCTGCGCAAGCGGATCCTCCAGGATCTCCATGAAGCCGGCATCGATCCGGACACCCTGGACGATAAGACGCTCGTCGAGAAGGTATCCGAATGGGCGATGCATCGGTCCACCTTCAATTCGCAGTTCGGGCTCTGGATGGTTGAGTTCGTCAACGGGAAACCGGTCGTCGCGCCGCAGTTCAAACAGGCGTTCGCTCACGAAGAGCCTGCCGGAGTGGACGATGACGTCCTGTTCAATCGCGAACTCTTTGGGAAGGGGATGTATGAGAACAAGACCCACGGCGCCTGCACCTCGACCTCGACGTATCTCGCCACGATCCTGCGCGCCATCGGCATCCCGACGCGCATCCTCCTCACCGTTCCCGCCTGTGATCCGAACGATCCCAAGCAGGTCGCGATGCTCCTGGCAGCCGTTCGCCACCATCGCATTCGCAGGGAGATCCAGTATGGAGTGAATGCGAGCGGCTTTGTCAACCATGTCTTTAATGAGGTATGGGTCGGGGGCAAGTGGGTGCGCCTGAACTACAATCGCCTGGGACAGCCTATCGTGGATCGCAATTACGAGGGGCTCATGACCCACGTCTTTACGGCGAACGACATCTCGGAGATCCCTTTCTCGACGACGTGGGGAGCGCGGTACGCTCTGGAGACCGGCCCGAAGCTCAGTTCGGTGAACCCCTACCAGATGCTCTCCGCCACCGATTTCGTCAAACCCGGAGCGAAGTTTGACAACCCGCCCATTCCCTCCCTCCCCTCGGCGACTATCGTTGCGATTCTCAAACCGGGGGATCCGAGGCTGCCGGAGTTCGTCAAACCCGGCAAAGGAACCGATGCCATTCTGCAGATCAAAGAGTGGATCGCGGAGGACAATTACCTCCAGTTGCGAGATTTTATCAAGGGAGCCAATGCTACGTTCCTTTTGCGGGCTCCGGGTAAGCCCGAGCTGAAAGCCACCCTGACAGGCGGTAATTATAGCTCCGGGGATGGCGTGTTTCAGGGCTTCGGCATCCGTATAGAAGGGAAGCCGGAGGCAGGGGCGGCGTATCATCTCGTCCCTCAAAATGACGCCTACAAGAACAAGTGGGTCGTATCGGAGGATGTCCTGTTCTCGCCATGACCTCAGGAAGGGAGGCAGGATTCGGAAGGGCCGACGAACAATTTTCTTTGTGTTGCATGAGAACGTTAACATCGGAAAGGAAACCCTTCTGTTGCCCCCGTCCAACGTGCGTACTTCAGCCCCGCGCCGCCGTGTTCCGCCCGGCGTGTGGGGCTTGCTGCTTCTCGCGCCCGCTCTCTATCTGCTGATCGCCGGCGGCAAGGCGTGGCTGGAATCGACGCAGAATAAGACCCTTACGGTCGTGTCCTATGCCGAGTTCGTAAAGAGGATGCCGAAGTCCGGCTGGTATACCATCACAGGCGGTATGGTGGATGTGAGAAAGTCTGTCTATTGGGACGAGAATGGGGTCTGCGTGGGAGTGTTTGCGCCGCTGCAGCCTGCCGATGGGAGTAGCCGTAATAGCGCCGACATCTATGTGGAGATCGATTCCCCGGCAACGCTCTCCGTATTCCAGGACATGACCTATGCGCGCAAGAGAGGCGGGGATGCGGGGGCACAGAGCTTCATGGCGCAGCATATGGACATATTCGTGCAGCGCCGGGATGTGTCGGGGCTTGTCTCTTATGGGCACAGGGATCCCATCGGAGAGTGGGCCAGAGCCGGTCTGGATGCAGCCACCATCACCTTCCTCGAGGATGGATGGAAGCCCAACCTGCTCTTCGGCTATATCGGCACAGCAACCGGTGCGGTGTTGACCGCCCTCGCCCTCCGGCTGCTGGCAAAGAGTTTCCAGCGTGGGCGGAACTGACCTCGCGTTCGATCTCAGGAAGGTAGGGTTTCCCTGGTTCGATCCGCTCCTCCAGGCTCAACGCACGCACATCCGGCAAAGCGATCATTCGGTCAGGCTCCCTTCGGGGGCATTCAGGCTAACACATCCGAAGGCGCAAGCAAGCCGATCTTACGCTGCTGCTTGCGGTAGGCTTCCGGCGAGACGCCGATGCGCTGCCGGAACATCCAGCTAAACGATCCCAGGCTCTCGAAGCCGTTCCCGATGCAGATGTCCGTGATGGAGAGACCGGTGTGGGTCAGGAGATGACGCGCCCGCTCCAGGCGGCGGCGCATCAGGTACTGATGCGGCGTCTCGCCGAACACCTGCTTGAAAGAGCGCAGAAAGTGGTGGGGCGAGAGGCAGGCATGGCTGGCGATCTCCGCGATGTTGAGCGACCGCGACAGGTTCGCCTCCATGTAGTCGCGCGCCTGGTTCGCCCGCTGGTATATCTCCAGGCGGGTGGCATGGCGCACGCCCGCCAGGTTGTCGATATCGCTGCGCACCTTACGATGCACCACCAGCATCTGCTCCAGCAGGGTATGGAACTGCTCCTCCAGCCAGCCGTTGCTATAGTGTCCCCGGAACACCGTGGTGCGAAGGGTCTCCAGGGTCGGCAACAGCGTGGGCTCGGCATCGTAGCGGTGCTGGAAGAAGGTGACCGGCTGCGCGCTGGTGGTCGGCAGATCGAGCAGTTGGTCGTAGGGCGTGATCAGGCTCCGGAGCGTGTCGAAGGCGAAGTCCGGAGAGAAGAAGACGGCGAACGATTCCACCGGGGTCTCCGATTCGATCCGGCTGGCGTACTCCTGCCCGTCGTTGAGGATGAGATAGGAATCGTTGTCGATGGCAACCTGATCCCGCCCCACCTCATAGAACTCCTGCCCGTTCAGCGCTACTTTCAGGGAGAGCAGGCCGGGATGCTTGGAGCAGGAGACTTCGGATGAGAAGAAGTGCGTGATAAAGTTGCACGGCTCGACGGGCCAGGGCAGTCCGGCTTCCAGCCAGCGGAATGCCGTCGGCCTGTCGGTGTGGAGTGCGGGTCGCCGGTGATCGGGCAGAGGGGTTCCGGAATATTTCTGTTGGAGCTGAATGGAATGACGGCGCGAATTGGAAGACTTCACGAGGCGGTTTTCTCCTGTCCACAAAACGCTTCTCTGTTCTATATCTATAGAGTTTAGTGTGGCAGCGTTTCGGGAGGGTTCAGGATTTTTCGTGTATTCTCGCTCGTTTTCGCAAAAAACCGTATTTTGGAGAAGTCATCTGTCTACTATGGCCGAGGGTTGAAAACACCCGGCAAGAAAGGGCAAGCGTCTTGCAGACGCGAATGCGGTGCGCGTCTGCAAGACGCTTGATTTTTCCATACAGGGATTTTCAATCTCCGGCGTGTGTTTACAGCAACTCCTTCAGGGGACGGGCCGCGTACTCCACGACCGGGAGGGGACGCCCGCCGGGAGATGGCAGCTCCTTGGTCAGGCTGATGCCCAGCGCGGAGTAGAGCGTGGCTGCGACATCGGCAGGCGACGTGGGTCGATCCGTCGGGTAGCCGCCGATGGCGTCCGACGCCCCCACGATCTGCCCGCCCTTCAAGCCGCCGCCGCCCAGGATCATGCTCCAGCACTGGGGCCAGTGGTCGCGCCCGCCCGCCGGATTGATCTTGGGAGTGCGCCCGAACTCGCCTGTCGCCACCACGATGGTGTTCTCGTACAGCCCACGCTCCTGCAGCTCCTCTACCAGGCTGCTGTAGCCGTTGTCGAACCAGGGGCCGCAGAGCGTCCGGTAGGCATCGATGGGCGTGAACGGGGCCGAGCCGTGGATGTCCCAGGTGATCTCGTTGAAGACGGTCTCGAACATGTTGATGGTGACGAAGCGGACGCCCCGCTCCACCATGCGCCGGGCCAGCAGGCAGGACTGGCCGAACTTGTTCATGCCGTACTTATCCCGCGTCTCCTTGCTCTCCTTGCTGATGTCGAACGCCTCCCGCGCCTTCGCCGAGGACATCAGCGTGTACGCCTGGTGGAAGTTCTCGTCCATCAGGCGGGCGTCGGGATTGGTCTCGAACGCCTTCACGCTGCCGTCCACCGCGTCTCGCAGCTTCCGCCGTCGCTCCTCCCGGATTGCGCTGATGTAG
>DATGIG010000751.1:0-12616 GCA_035295825.1 Chthonomonadaceae bacterium
CCATCAGGATATAGGCGATGGTCCAGAGCTCGACAGCCACCCCCGCCTGCGCTTCCGCCTGAATACGCGCCTGCATTCGGAGCAGGATGTCCGGCAGTTGCTCCGGAGCCACATCCGCCAGAGGGGCGAAGGGCAGCGTCGCCAGAGGGCCCTCCAGGAGTTCCGAGACCGGTTTCTGCCATAACCGCAGGATGCGGTACTGAAACTCCCAATAGACCGCGCCGGCCGGCCCGGTACACCGGAGCACATCCACCATCTCCGGGCCATCGGCCTCGGGGCGCAGCAGCAGCAGGTAGCTGAGCGTGGGGAGGCCATGCCGGGATCGCAGGAGGACATTATAGAGAAGGATCCGCTCCAACAACGCCTGCCGGTAACCGGATTGGAACTCCAGGTGCAGCAGGAACGGGTCCTCAGACAGAACGCGCAATACCCTATCGGGTTCGACAGGCAGTGCAGCAAGGTCGGCGTCTATCACTTCCACATTTTTGCCAGGCAGGCCGAGCAGGACAAGCCATGCCTCGGGGTCGGATTCCAACAGATACTGCAGAGTGACATCGAACGGCTCGGGCATGGCGTCTCGCCTCCGGAATGTTTTAGGGTATCAAACGCGTAGCGACAGGCACGCTTCCTGGCTCGGCTTCGGGGCCACGTCCCGCACATTCCGATAGAGCAGATCCGCGATCTGCGCCAGAACGAATTTGTTGGTCCAGTACCGGTTATGCACTTCCAGAGGGTTGGGGCCGTTGTCCACCTCGAACTCTTCGATGGTAGGCGCCTCGATATACAGGCGGCGTGAGGCGAAGCCCAGGACGTCATTATGGTCGTAGAAACTGCGCCATTTGACCTGTCCCTGCAAGGGGATGCCGATCTTCCTCGGGTCCAGGAAGCGGTTTTCGGCCAGGAGGTTCACCAGGCGCTGTTTCCGCATCACCATAAGAGGCAGTTGGCCTCCCAGGCTGGTCATGCTGCCCACGCTCAAAGACTTGTGGGCCTCGCCGCGCCAGAACCAGTACTCCTCTCTCTCCAGCAGCGTCGCCATCTCGTTGCTCAGGTAACCCGGCGTTCTGCCGGTAAGCTGCTCCTCCGGGGCAAACAGGCCGAAGAGGAAATCGTGAGCCACCGTGACGCCCAGGCTGTGCCCGATGATATGCAGGCGGATATCCGCTTTGCCTTTATGTTCGCGCAGGGCTTCCAGGATCTGGCGGTAGACGGCTGCGCGCACCCGCTTCTCCCCCTCTTCCGAAGCATAATAGAAGGAATCCGCGCTCCCCAAAAGCTCCAACTCTTTGATCTGGTGCGTCATGGTGCTTACGATGTGGGGCGAGATGTCGGTAAGCAGGCCCAGCGTATGGTTCTGTGCGCTGCGGTGCTGTCGGTCGGTCACCTCGGCGTGGCTCATACGCAGCACCAGCGTGTTCTCCGCGTCCATGATCTTCTGATCGTCGTTGAGGTCCGAGTAGGCGACATGGGCCGGGCGGTGTCCCCACTCCACAAAGAGGGGGGGCTCGAAGTGTCGGAGCAGGTCGGGGTTCACATAGCTTACACCTTGCAGCAGGGCATGGTAGGGTTTGGTGTGGTCTCCAGGCGTGGTATCGAGGGTGATTCCGTGGATCAAGACCAGGATATTGGTCGGCGACATGGCAGCCTTTCCTTTACTTGCGGGATTGTGTCTTGCGTGCGCTGATGGAACAGCGCCGAACGGCGGGAAAGTTGGGCACAGGTCTGGCCCTTGTATGCTCGTCCCCTTAGCGTGTGGGGGCCAGACCTGTGGTGGTACAGCGCTCCTTCGAGCGTCATGGCCCGAAAAGCCGGTTAGGCCGGGCACTGTACCCTTGGAGGACTGTCGGAAGAGGATATACCCCTTCTCGAACATGTCCAAGTTGTTACCACCTCCTCTCAACAATTCAGTTGCAAGCCATCATGTGTCCATGAAACTGGTTGTCGGAGATGTCCACATAGATGGCAAGATCGAGCAGGGAGGCGTCCGGTCCCCAGAATTCCGGTTTGTCCGCGGTTTTCTGCGATTTCAGCCGGATGCTGTTCCAGAGCGAATCCTCCGTGGAGCGCCACTGAGAATCGATCTCCACCTGTATAAAGGTGCGCAGAGAGAGCGCAGCCAGCCGACAGAATGTCTCACGGTCGGTATGGCCCTCTGCGACGAGGTAGCGCCGCACCTCGCGGGCCTCATCGAGGTCTGCAGGATAGGCATCGTATTGGTCGTGGATAGCGCGGGTAATCGAATAGAGCGTTTGTCGTAGACACATGGACGTATCGCTTTCTGGAAGACATTTCCGCTCTCCGGTAAGCGCATTCGGTTCCTTACCGGTTGGGAGCGGGGATGAGATTGATGTGAGTATACAGCAGGGGTCTTTCAAAACTCTGTCAAGGTTGCCATCAGCGATCAGCCTCCACAACAAGCCCGGAATTGGGGGAAGGAAGCGGCTGGATCGGGGCGCGAAGGTAACGTCCAGTGGATAGAGGGTCAGCAACACGACACGCCGCTCGATGGACTTCGAGCGGCGTGTCGCGAGATGGGGAGATGCGCGTGTGGCTTACGGAACCACAACCAGGTCTTTATAGATGTTCTGAAGCAGGGCCGTGTTGGGGCCATAGTTCGAGGCGGAAGCGCCCTGAGAGCCGTCCGAATTGATGATGGTGGCGGTCAGTTTGACCCGTGAATAGTTGGTACCTATCGGCAGCGGCCCGGCTCGCAGCGCAAAGACCACCGTATTCCCGTTCGTCGGGACCGGGAGCAGGGTGGGCGATGTGATGACCGCCGAACCGGAGCTCACCTGCAGCATGACCTGCGTTCCCGCGGCAGGAATGTCGGGCGGATCTGCCGGGAACGTGGCTGTCGCCGGAGCTAAGGTCACCACGCAGGAGAAAGCGTCATTGACATGGACCAGGGAGGCGCTGGGATAAACCCAGATAGGGACGAAGGCCCCCAATTGCTGGTTCACTTGCCCAGGAAGCGCTTGATTCTGTTCTGAACTCATCCGTTCAATAATCCTTTCGGGGAGATGGCAGAAGTTGAGATGATTTCTTCCCACGGATAAAGTGGGGCCTCTCGCCTCTGCACCCATTGTCGGTGGGCCATACCGGAATTTGCAGGGGCCAGCTTCTGATCGCGCGGGAAGCGCATCAGCGGAACAGTACCCGAGAGGTCTGTCATAAATCTTTCAAGGCAGCCTCATCCGTATCGGACGCGTGGCTCTCTCGGGCCGCGGCGAGCGCGTGGGTGAGGCCCTCGCTTCCGCCCTGCATAAAGGCGGTCTCAAAGGCCAGCGCTCCCATCCGATTGCGCATGCTTGCGATGGCGTCGCTCACCTGCTTTTCGGTATCCGGCGTCAGCGTTGCGCCTGCGCTCTCCTGCACCGAGTGCGCGACGCCGAAGAGGCGTGCGGCCCAGACGTCCTCGCCCTGCTCCTGCGCCAGGATGGCCAGCCAGTTGAGGACGTTGATGATCTGGTGCCCCTCCTTGAACTCCGCCCAGAGCAGTAGGGAGCGCTGCAGCAGCCGGCGCGCTCGCGCTTGATGCCCGAGATGGTAGCGGGCGACGCCGAGGTTCAACAATACCGCCGCCAGGCAGTACTGATCTCCGGACTGCGTCGCCAGGGTATAGGCTTCCTCAAGATAGTTCAGCGCTGCGGTATAATCTCCACGGCTGTTGGCAAGCTCCCCCAGGTTGGTGAGTATGACCCCGATCTGGCGGGTCTCGTCCAGCGCACGATAGAGGGCTAGCGCTTGCCCCAGATAGTCCAGCCCCTTCTCCAGATCGCCCTGGCGCTGCGCCACGAAGCTCAGGTTGTTGAGGGTCGCTGCTATCCGACGGGGATCGCCCAGGCGGCGATGGGTCGCCAGCGCTTCCTCGCCGTAGCGCTTTGCGATGTCGTAGCGCCCCATCGCCGTGGCGAACATGCAGGCGCCCAACAGCACGCCCGCCCGCTTCTCATCGGGCGCAGCCTGTCCCCGTTGCAGCGCCCGTTCGAGGTTGGCCAGCCCCTCCCGCAGGTCGCGCACATACCAGAATTGCGTGAGTGCGCCGGCAAAGCGCAGCCCCTGCTCCGGGTCCTGATCCTGCTGCAGAGCGACCCGCAGATTGTCATGCTCCGCCCCCAGCCGATCCAGCCAGAGCGCCTGCTCCGGCCCCGTCATATACTTCACCGCCTCCTCTGCCAGGCCGAGGAAGAAGGCGAAGTGTTGCCCTTCGATCCGGGGGCGATCTTCGGCAGGCAACTGCTGGGCGGCGAACTCCCGCAGCGTCTCCAGCATCCGAAAACGGATCTCCTCCCCCCGCTCTTCGGCGAGGATCAGGGAGCACTCCAACAACTGCGCCAGGTAGTCCTGCGCCAACTCCTCCCGGCAGACCGCCTCCGCCGCCTCCAGGGTCCACCCGCCCCGAAAGAGGGAGAGATGGCTGAAGAAGCGCTGCAGTTCCGGGGTGAGCAGGCTGTAACTCCAGGTGATGGCCCCATGCATGGTGCGCTGGCGCTCGACAACATCCCGGTTCTGTTTCAAGAACGCGAAGCGGTCGGCAAGCTTGGTCAGCATCTGTTGCGGAGTGAACATCTGGGTGCGCGAGGCCGCCAACTCGATGGCGAGAGGGATCCCATCCAGGCGGTCGCACAACTGAGCCACCGCCGAGGCATTCTTCTCCGTCACCTCGAAGCCGGGATTGACCGCCTGCGCCCGGTCCACAAAGAGCTGGACGCTGGCGTAGCCCATCAACTGCGCAAGCGAGGCGGTTTCGCCGGGGAGGGGCAACGGCTGCACGGTCCACTCCTGCTCGCCGTCCAGATTGAGCTTGCGCCGGGAGGTCACCAGGCAGCGCAACTCCGGCAGGCGCTCCAGGAGGGTGCGCACGATCCGTGCTCCCTCTCCAACCAACTGCTCGAAGTTATCGAGGATGAGCAGGGCGGCCCGCCCTCCCAACACCAACACGATCTGCTCCAGCGGGAGAGTGCCTCCATCCGACACCACCTGCAGGGTCTCCAGGATGCGTTCGGGGATCTGGGGCGCCTGCGTCAGGTCTCCCAGGGAGACGAACCAGATGGCGCTGCCGTAATCGGCCTGCAGGGCGTTCGCCAGCTCCAGGGCGAGGCGGGTCTTCCCGATACCCCCCGGCCCTTTCAGGGTGAGCAGGCGCGTTCCGGGCCGGCGGAGGCGCTCCCGCAGGTGCGTCTGCTCCTCTTGCCGCCCGAAGAAGCGGGTGAGCGAACTGGGAATAGACGGTGCGGCGGAGGACGGCTCGCTCGGCTCCAGCGTCTCCTCGGTGAGCGCCACCAGCAGCGGTTGGTCCTGGTCACGCTCCTGGACCCGATGCGGCCCCAGGCTCCGCAGTTGGAGCGTGGGGGCGAGGGTGGGCTGGAGCAGGCTGGCGGTCGCCAGCGAGCAGACGATCTGTCCGGGCGAGGCATGCTGAAGGAGCTGCGCCATGGTATGGCGGACGGTCTCCTCCAGATTGGACGTTTCTCGGGTGACCTCCGCGGTATGGAGCCCCATACGCAGCCGGGCATAGTTGGCCCCGGAGTGCGCCGTCACATAGCGGTTCAGCGCCAGGGCGCAGTGGAGGGCCTGGCTTGCACCAGAGAAGGCGATAAGGCGGCTCTGGGACGCGGCGTGCAACTCCTGCGCTGCATAGCGTCCCCACTCCGCCCGCAGGTGCTCCTGGGCCAGTGCCATAGGGTCCCACTCCTCCGAAGCCGGCTCGGCTTCGATCTGGAGCAGGGTGACCATGCCGCCGGTCTCGGGGATCAACAGCCGGGAGCGGAAGTCGAGAGAGCCTGCTCCCTCCGTACTGGGAGCCTCCGCCAGGCGCTGAGCGATCTCATCGGCCAGCGCTCTGGTGCGGGCGGAGGGCGGGCGATCCAGGATCGCCTCCAACTCCGCATACTTCTGCAGGGCGGCGGAGGGCTGTCCGATCCGGGTATAGAGGACCATCAGGTCGCGATACAGCTCCTCGCGATAGGGGGCCGCGCCGATGGCACGGTGTGTATAGTCTATTGCCCGCCGGAACTGCTTACTCTCCGTCAGGAGCTTGACGATCTGGCGTAATCGGTGGAGATACTGATCCGCGAGGCGCTCGCGTTCGGGGAGGACCCACTCATCGTAGCAGTCGGGCAGCAGCGGGCCGCGATAGAGCGCGAGGATGCGCTCCAGGGCCTCGATCTGTTGGGCGGGAGGAGCGGTTTCGGAGAGGGCTGCCTGCGCGGTCTCGAATTCCGTCACATCCGTGCGGAGGACATTCGGCTGCAGGCGCACTGTCTGGGCATCGGTAAGAAAGACCACGATGCCCTCGTCGGGAATCTCGAACTGATGGCGTAGCGAGGAGAGAGCGCTGCTGAGGCGCTGGCGTCCACTCTGGGGGGTGGCGTCGGGCCACAGCAGACCAATGAGGACCTCCCGCGAGAAGGTCTGGTTCTGGAAATAGGCGAGGTATGCCAGCAGTCCACCGGTCTGTTCGGTACGAAATCGGGCGATACTCTGTTCGCCTCGTTCGGCGTGCAGTCCTCCGAGCAATTGGATATTCCAGGTCATCTCCGGCCTCTTTCTCTCCGGTCTGCCGGGGTTGCAGGCCCCCGGAAGGGAAAACAAGCCTCTCACGACCGCAAAATGCAGGAAAAAAGCCATTCCGTGTGAAAAACGGAAGGGCTGTTGCACCTCTATAACGCGGATGGCGCGTGCTATAACCTCGTACGGTCGGTAAGAAGGGTAGACACCGATGTATTTCGAGATCAGGCGAGGAGATTCCTGTCGAAAATTGGAGGATATCTATCGGAAATTGGACAAATCCATAAAAATTTACCAAGCGGATGCTTGATAAATTTCAGCGAGGTGCTGCGCGACAGATTTATGCGACCAATTCGTAACGCAAATTTGCCTCATTCCAAGTCAATTGTGAGCGATGCATTTGTATCCATGTTCGGACTTTCTCTGTGTCTGTTAGAATGTCCAGATCTTCGGGCAATGGTAAGAGATATTGCGCGTATCTTGCAAGTTCGCGGCCAATAGGCAATCTACTCAATTCCGGTTACAAGACTTAGGAAGTGTTTGTGCTTATCATATTCTGTTTCCAAGTAATTCAATAAATCGGCATCTGTCGATAAATCAATGGATATATGTCGATTGGATAAAGAGACACTGAAAAACTCTTGTACCATTACACGAATTCTCATGAACTTTACTTTCTGGTAACTCACGTTACGCAAGCAGTTCCACCCAACTCTCTACTTCCAGCAGCTTTTCTGCTAGAGCTTCCAATTCATCCAGGGTCGTAAGAGCTTGAATGGCGGCTTGTGTCGGCACATCCGGAGACCCGAAGCGCTTCTCACCCAATCTCAGGAGCAACCGTCGGGCCTCTTCAACCTGCCCTTTTGTCATGCCTCTCTCTTCTCCTTTAATTTCTCCCTTTGCCTCTCCCTTTGCCTCTCCCTTTGCTAGAATAATCTGATAGGTCGCGGAATCTTCCATCTCTTGCACCCCTTTCAAAAGTTGTTCGATGAACTCTGGCGTGTAGCGGAGGCCCATCAGGATATAAGTCGCCGTCCAGAGTTCATCTGCCTCACCCTCTTGCGCTTCTGTTTGAATACGCGCCTGCATCTGGCGAATGATTTCCGGCAGCCTATCTGGGCTTACATCCGCAAGTGGAGCCAGAGGCAATGTCGCCAGAGCGCCCGCGAGTATTTCGGAGACCGGCTTTTGCCATATCCGCACGATATGGTACTTGAACTCCAGATAGGTTGCGCCATCCGGCTCTGTATAGCGCAGAACCCCAGCCATCTGTGGGCCATCTGCTTCAGGGCGTAGCAGCAACAGGAAACTGAGCGTTGGAAGGCCATGCCGATAGCGCAATAGCACATTATACAACAGAATTCTCTCTATCAGCGATGGCCTATAACTGGATTGAAATTCCAGGTGCGCCAGGAAGGGCTTAGATGTGAGGACACGGAGGACTTTATCGGCCTCGACGGTGAGCGTAGAGAGATCGGCGTCTATGACCTCGACATTGTCGTTAGGTAAACCGAGGAAGGCGAGCCAGGCTTCGGGATCGGCTTCCAACAGATGTTTCATCGTGACATCGAACGGGCCAGGCATCGCTTTGGGCATCCTTTCTGTCTGGTTACTCCGACCCCGTAGGGGTAACCGGGAAGGATGGAAATGGTTACATGACAGGGCCGAGCATCCAGGGGGAGAACTCGGATTCGCCCAGTCCTTGCGCCTCGCTCTTGGTCTTCTGCCCGCCCGCGACGGCGACCAGCGCCTCGAAAATCTGCTTGCCGACATCGGCGATGGAGACGCCATTGAGGATGACGCCCGCATCCAGGTCCATATCGTCCTCCATACGGTGGTAGAGCGGGGTGTTGGTGGCGATCTTGAGGACCGGGGAGGGTTTGAAGCCCAGGCAGGAGCCGCGTCCGGTGGTGAAGACGATCAGGCTGCAGCCGCCCGCCGCCAACCCGGTGACGGAGACGGGGTCGTGGCCGGGGGTGTCCATGAAGGTGAAGCCCTTCTTATCGATGCGCTCGGCGAACTTATAGACCTCGACAAGCGGCATGGAGCCGCCCTTCGCCAGCGCGCCCAGGGACTTCTCGTAGATGGTGGTGAGGCCGCCCTCTTTGTTGCCCGGCGAGGGATTGGAATCGATGGACGCGCCCCACAAGCCCGTATACCACTCCCACCAGCGCATCAGCGCGACCAGCTTCTGCCCCACTTCGGGGGTGACGGCACGGCGGGTGAGCAGATGCTCCGCGCCGTAGGTCTCGGAGGTCTCCGCCAGCACCCATCCCGCCCCATGCTTCACAAACTCATCCCCTGCCACGCCCAGCGCCGGGTTGGCGGTGATGCCGGAGTTGCCGTCGCTGCCGCCGCAGTTGGTCCCGATGATGAGGCCGGAGAGAGGCTGAGGGGTGCGCTTCGCCTCCGAGGCGCGGCGCAGCAGCTTCAGGGTCTCCTCTATGCCTCGATTTACGGCCTTGCGGATGCCGCCCTCCTCCTGAATGATGACCGTTGGGGGAAGCTGCGGGCGTCCGAGCGCGATCTCGTTGGCGCGTACCAGGCCCTCCTTCTGCGCCATCGCCAGGGCCTGGTTCACCTCGCAGCCCAGCCCGGCCAGCAGGTAGCCGCCCACATTGGGGTGGTTCGCCATGCCCGCCAGGGTGCGCTGGAGGGTGTGGTAGTCTTCGCCGCCCAGGTGCATCCCGCAGCCGCTCTTGTGCGCGACCGGTAGCACGCCGTCCACGCCCGGAAAGTCGCGCAGCGCCTCCGGAGAGCGGAAATGGTCTGCGATGGCGTTGACCGTGGAGGCGGAGCAGTTGACCGTGGAGACCAGCGCCACATAGTTCCGCGTTCCCATGCGGCCATCCGGACGTCCATAACCGGGGAAGGTGCGCTGCTGCTCCGGACCGTAGTAGGCCACCTCGGGAATGGCCGTGCTGTACTCGTAATCCAGATGGAGCGCCCCCGCGCCGCCGCTCTCGCCCCGGCCGTAGCCCAGATTGCGGGTGTGGACATGGTCGCCCGCGCGAATATCCAGGGTCGCGTACCCGATGATCTGCCCATACTTATGGACCGGGTCGCCCTCCTTCACCGCCTGCAGCGCAAACTTGTGCCCGGCGGGAACATCGTGCCGCAGCGGCACCGTGCCCCCATCCTCCAGCACAATCACCGTTCCGCCGGTGAGCTTCTGTTTCGCCACCGCTACGTCATCGCCCGCCCGCAGCAGGATCGCCGCCTGCCCCAACGCTATCTCATTCTCCATTGCCATTCTCTCGCCTCTCTCCATCGGGTTCCTTGCCCTTAAAGTTCGGGAGCGAGGCGGGAAATTCCTTTGTATTGTAGCCCCTCTCCCCTGGGCGGGAGAGGGGTTTGGGTGAGGGGGAGAGAGGGTAGAGATTCCGGCATTAACCCACTTGACGCACCCACGGAATCCAAAGGCCCGAAGATCAATCTTCTGGCCTAATCGTTTTGACTATCTATGGTAATCTGGATTCATGGAACCGCCAGAAGGAAAAAACCACTATCGCGCAAGCGAGAAGCCAAATGATTACGAGGGCTAATCGTGATTGCTTAAACCACAAACGATTGAGCCATTCAAAAGTTATTAGGTCAACCCAAAGGTTCCATGCTTTTCTCAGAACACTCATAGTCGGATACCGTAACCGCGAAAACAGTTACTTTGTCGTAGTAGGTATTTGGATCTTTTGCTTACGCTGTTCCCGCTCCGCATCCATCCGCGCCTGCACAGCCTCTTTGGGAGTGGTGACGAGCTTCTTCACGGCGTCCTCGAACTTTTGGGCGTCGGTGCGTAAGTCGGGCTTGTCTAAGTTGGCTTCGCTCATGGTTGGGTTCTCCTCATCGGCTATACTCAGATTATAGCATGGGAACCGGAAAAAGGCTAGACACCCCGACAGTTAAACCTGTCGGGGCGTAGTCCGTTTTGGCCGGGTGGGAACTATACCCGTGAGGCTAATAAGGTCAGGAACATTACCTTATGCCTCCTCCAGCGAGGAGGGACTTGCAACCTGACGCCCTATGGAGTACAATAGGGGTGGATCTCAGGCAGCAATCGTATGCACTCGCTGTTACCTCACCCCCAACGTTACCGCGCTGGGGATGAGTTCTTGAAAGAGACAGCAATCAATCTTCGTCGTCTTCCTCATCGAGCGACGGCGGCGCTCCCATCACTTCGATCTCTGCAATATCCGGACCGAAGTCGAGAACCAATGGGATAGGCTCTCCTCTATTGTAGTTCTCGTTGAACGAGTCTATGTCGGTTTTCAACTGATGACAGTCTGCCACGATTCCTCGTCGTCGGTTTTGGAATGCGACCTGCATAAATCCGCGTGATGCCGTTCGTATGTCATCCCACAAACAGAGTTGCTTTCCATCTATTTTCATGCGTGCTGAGTGTTTTGCTCGAACCGTCCGGCCTTGTGGATCACGAACATACTCTTCCCGCATTGCGCGCCGGATCATTTCGGCATATATTCTCACCAGGGCTTCAGGATGACGTTCAAACAGTCCATGCTCATTAGCCCATGCAGCGATTACGCTCACAGGTGCAGGCCATTGCTCACCACTGGCTCTATATGATGCTACAATGCCTTGAAGGTATTCATTCTGTGTTGTGCTTGTACGCATTCACAATTCCTTTCACTGCAAGGACGGTACAACTAGCCCCCATCCATCGGTCAATGTTGAAGCGATAATGAAATCGCGGACTGAGACGAGAAGTTTGCGGAACCTTGACCAATTAAGTTCGCGCCGATACTGTAATTGCCCGACTACTATTCCCGGATGTACCTTCATAGTTTTAGCAAAGGCAGCGATGTCTGTTGACGAATAGATCGGACTTTTACGAGCGATGAAGTTATCAAGCGCCTCCTTCCGCACTAAATGCATCTGAGCGAACTCATCCGCTTCGCGCTCTTCTTTTGGCTTGTCAGAATCAGACTGCGCTGAATCCATATCGCTGTCTACGGATGCAAATGGTTTGTAGCAATGGTCAAGTTCATGAAATAACGTAAACCAGAAGCTATCTATACGGTCGAATCTCATAGACAGAGCAATCACTGGAGAATCACCCACCCAAAGGCAAGCCCCATCAATGCGGGTGTTAGTGAGCGGTTGAACTATAACAAGGCGTATGCCTGCTTCCGCGAGAATGCGCGGCACATGCCTAATCTCACGCGGTTCATGAAGAAGCAGTTGTAGCCGAGTTACCACGTCAGGTACATTCTTCGTCTCGAACTTTGCAGCATAAACCGATCCTGAAAGTTGTTTCGCGCGTGCTAACCATGCTCGTTGGGCTGGAGTTAATTCTCCAGAATATGAGGTTGACTTTCTTGCAGCATGTATAGGCGTATCAGTAACCTCTTCCAAAGAATTGCAATCGAAGAATCGAAGTAACTGAGACTCTAGTATATCTGGATTGTTAGATGGCTCTATCCATCCGCGCCGAATCATTTCGGTGATAGGAGCGAGCGAGTAAAGCCTTGCCCTGCGTGCTACATTGGCATCAGGACCCTTTAACATAGACAGGCGGTACGACTGTTCCAAGTTCAGCCAGAATTCCACCGTAGTATTAAAGGCGTCCGCTAGACCGCGTGCGGTTTCAAGGGTTATGCTACGCCTGCCCGTTATGATGTCGTTGATTCCGGTAACATCTCTGCTTAGAATGGAAGCAAGGTCGGCTTGTGTCCATCCCCGCTTCTCCAATTCGCGCCGGAGATAATCACCTGGCGATATAATACTTTCGTCGGCGTTATCGAAGTCCAATTCTGCTCTCCTCATTTGGGGATTAGATACTAAGCGTGAGAGCATTCTAACACAAAGATGTGAACATGTCAATAGGCGAAAAGGCGCAATGCGCCTTTTCGCCTATTTTATTTTTCAGACAATCTTTCCGCATTTATGCCTGTCCGCTTGAGTTAGTAAGTAGAAGACAGAAACTTACTCATACGAAGGACGGTCATTGAGATATGGAAACCCCGAAAACCCTCATGGAAGCCATCAAGACATTCTCCGATCCCACAGTCGCCCATGAATACATCGTTTCTCTGCGTTGGCCGAACGGCGTACAGTGTCCCCATTGCCTCAAAGCCACAGGTGAGATACA
>DATGIG010000752.1:0-2429 GCA_035295825.1 Chthonomonadaceae bacterium
TCGATCTCGCAGGCGATCTCCTCGATGTCCGGCACGCCGAACGCCAGGCTCATGCGCTTGCGGGAGCCGAAGACATTGATCGCCAGGGGGATGTCTTTGCCGGTGGGATGCTCGAAAAGGAGGGCGGGGCCGCCGCCAGGCTGCTTCATCACGCGGTCGGCGACTTCGGTGATCTCCAGGTAGGGATCCACGGGCGTGGAGATGCGCCTGAGTTCTCCCTCGCGCTCCAGCCGGCTCAGAAAGTCCTGGAAATCCGTGTAGGCCATGCCGGAAGTATACCCCTGGCTCTATGGCAAGTCAACGCGGACGGAGGGCAGAGCGCGGAGAATGGCGCTGGTCACGGATGCCCTGCGTTCGCCTGGAAGACGCGAGAGCATTCAGGATGCAGTTTGGGAGGGCATTGATCGGAAGTCCCGACTTCTGGCCGCAGAGTCGCCGACCCAGGCTATGTCCGCGATCTTTAAACGGCTTGCTATGCCCACATGCATGATCTCACGTATGAGGAGGCGCTGGGCCAGTTGCAGAAGGCGCGACCCCGACTCAATCCATTGCCGGCACAGGAAAAAGCCGTGCGAAGGTGGTTAGGAGGCATGGCGAAATGAGCGCTGACAAGTCATGCTTGTCAGCGCATGAAGATAGAGGACGTCCCTCGTCTGCGGCTGTCCGCATTCAAAGTCCGAAGCGAGGGCGCCAGGCTCTCTGAGCCATTATCAGGGTCATTCCGTTCTCCTATTTTGGAGTGCGGTGGCTTGCCACCGCTTTCTGTAAGGCGGCTTGCCGCCGTCTTAGTCAGAAGGGGCGGCAGACCGCGGATGAAGCAGAAGGGGCGGCAAGCCGCCCCCCAATGCAAAGCGGGAGCAAGCTCCCGCACTCCAAAGTGGCAAGCCACCGCACTCCAAAGAGCGACTGCCGAGAACGGAATAGCCCTGGAGCCATTTTTGCTGAAACAGGATTCTGCGGCAGGCCTGTAGAAACCTATCACACCCGATCCGAGGAGAGAAAACGGAGCGTGAATGCTGCCTTTTGGGAGACGAAGGTATGAATGAGATGACGCAACCGATCCACCTGGCCGGAGCCGAACTCGGCCCAGTGCGCCATGTCTGCGCCTTTTTTCATCATGCCGATGAAGAATATCGCGTTCTGCTGCCCTTTATCAAAGAGGGGATCGAGCGCGGGGAGAAGGCGTTTCATATCGTTGATCCGGCGCAGCGAGCGGATCATCTGCGACGCCTGCAGGCAGGCGGCATCCCGACCGAGACGGCGGAGGCGAAAGGCCAACTTGAGGTGCGCCGCTGGCAGGACGCCTATTTGCGGGACGGCCATTTCGATCAAAACAAGATGCTGGCGCTCATCGAAGAGGTGCTGCAAAGCGGCAAGGCGGAGGGCTATCCCCTCATCCGCCTCGTGGCGCACATGGAGTGGGCGTTAGAGGACATGCCGGGCGTCAACGATCTGGTGGAGTATGAGGCACGGCTCAACTATATCCTCCCGAAGTACGATGACCCGGTGATATGAACGTATGACAGCGCCAGGTTTGGCGCTCACATCGCCCTGGACATCCTTCGCACGCATCCGATGGTGATTATCGGAGGCACGCTCCAGGTCAATCCCTTCTTTGTTCCACCCGACGAGTTCCTGCGGGAACTGCGGGCGCGCACCACGGGTAGTTCAGAGGATTCCGCATGACTTTTCGGTTTGCCTGGCAGTAGGAAAGGCCGATGGAAAAATCCGCCCCTCCCGAGATTGATCTATCCGGGGAAGTGCAGGAGTTACGCCGCTGCCTGCGCGATGTATTGGCGCTGACGACGCTGCCCGCTCTCTGGGAGGGGCGGGAGCCCCAGGGCGTCGCCGAGAGCCTGGCGGATGCGCTCCTGAGCGTACTGCGGCTCGATCTGATCTATGTACGTCTGGCAGGGTCAGCGGACGGCAAGCTAAACGAGACGGCGCGGACGGGAGGACGGCCAGGCGCTTCGGATCGCGCGGCAGAGATCGGCCAGGCGCTGGAAACCTGTCTGCGCGCCACCCCCCTCGCCCTACCGGAGATGATTCCGGCCCTGACCGGCGAGGGAATGGTGCGCATCATCTGCCTCCACATCGGGCACGCAGGCGAAAAGGGCGTTATTGTTATCGGTTCGCGCCGGTCGGACTTCCCTACCGAGACGGAGCGATTGCTCGGCGGCATCGCCGCGAATCAAGCGGCGATGGCGATGGACAGCGCGCGGCTCTTCGAGTCAGCCCAGAAGGAGATCGCCGAGCGCAAGCAGGTGGAGGAGGCCCTGCGCGAAAGCGAAGAGCGGTTCCGTGCCCTCGTTCAGCAGGCCGTCGTCGGCGTAGCGCAGACCGACCTGACCGGTCACTTCGTCCTGGTCAACGACCACTACTGCCAGATGGTGGGGCGTAGCCGGGAGGCGTTGCTGACCTTGCGGATG
>DATGIG010000753.1:0-10378 GCA_035295825.1 Chthonomonadaceae bacterium
TGGGAGAATACCGCCAACGGGACCAACTCCTCCATTTGCGGCGGTTACGAGAACAGCACCAACGGCCAGGACTCCTGGGTCGGGGGCGGCGGCGGCAACACCGCAGGTGGAGATTACTCTTCGGTGAGCGGAGGCGTCGCCAACAAGGCGACCCAGACATACGCCTCCATCCTGGGCGGCTACTACAACACAGCGAGCGGCTATACTTCCATCGTGTGCGGCGGCTACTACAACACGGCCAGCGGTTATATGTCCGCCCTTCTGGGCGGTGCGGGCGTCACGCTTTCCACCACTTACGGGCACAACCCCTAACAACGAACCTCCTGGCCTGCGGCAAATTGTGACTGTGCCGCAGGCCAATGCTCCTCGTATCGTTCTACGGATCTACCTGGCGGCCCGAATAAGCAAGCGAAACGCCAGGCACACCCCTTCTTCCTGTTACTCCCGCGACACTTCGTTATTCTTCACAACGCTTTTTTCCGCTCTTGTTGGGTGACCATTTCCACTGAAGTTAGTATATTATAGCGCATGCAATATCCCTATCGAAAAGGAGGCTTGCTAATCTCACCACAGCATTACCAGGAAGCCCTTGCCCGGTAAGCGGAGGCTATTCTCTTACCTACAGAGGCAATGCCTTTCCCGATGAAGGGCCTCTCAAAAACCATCGTTTGGAACGGGCGGCTCCGGTAGTGCACAAGGAGTGGAAAATGAATCGGAGAATTTCGGTATGCTTGCTGGCGGCCCTTTTGGCCGCAGGAACCTTCTTGTGCCGCCAAACGGACAGTCTGGCCGGATCGGCGGATAAGTCAAAAGACAGCCCTACCTCCCTGCAGGACACGCGTCTCATCAGGAACAATGAAGAGGCGAAGCAGTTGCGCCAACAGGTGGAGGCTGCCAGCAAGAGAGCCTTTGAACATGGCTATCATGCCTGCTGTATCAACCCGCCCTGCTCCTGGTGCCTGCTCCATCTGGGGCAGTGTTCGTGCGCCATGGGGGTGGGAAGCGGGCGCTATGCCTGCCGGGAGTGCCACGGCGGCTGGGAGGCCAATCAGGGCCGTATCCCCGGCAAAACCAGAAACGATGTACGCAAGATGAAGACGATAGGGACGGACTTCATGGGCGAACTCTCCGGGCAGACCGGCCAGGCAGAAGAGCGCCAGGTTCCGGGTCCCTCCGGAGCGGAAGGCAGCGCACCTGGCACAAGTGGGCAGGCCGTTTCTATCGGCGCGAAGCTATACAACAGCAACAACTGCCAATCGTGCCATAAGATGAACGGTCAGGGAGGAGATGCAGGACCAGACTTGACGCACGAGGCGCAGCGCCATAGCGACGCAGCATGGCAGATCGAACATCTGAAAGCCCCACAAAAGGTCCATCCCGGCTCAACGATGCCATCCTATGCGAGCCTGCCACCCGATCAACTGTCCGCCCTGGCCTCCTATCTGGTCAGCCTGAAGTGAGTGTTTCCCATGTTAGGGCATAGTACTACTGCTCCATCCAGAAACTGGTTGACTGCTTCATATCGCTTCTGGTCGGCGACGAATCAAAGATGTGTTATCTCTTCCAAAAATACGAGGTAACACATCTTTGATTCGATTCTGAAAGCATTCAACTGTATCCAAGAATACAATTTATCTGTGGCGCCAAATACATTTTCGTCGTATTCTCCTGGTTATAATAGGCCCATCAAGCACCCACAAACGGCCTGGAGCGCGTGGGGTGAAAAAGGAGACAACGACAATGACAACGCAGAACGTCACCGATGTACTAGCCCGCCTCGACACCATCGAGCAGGAGAGTACCCAACTGAAGCAGCAGTACGGGCAACTGGCAGCCCAGTCCAAAAACGAGCGTCGGCGCTACCGCGTCCAGATGGGCCTGGCCCTGACGGCGGTCGCAGGCGCCCTCTTCCTCTCTCCCGGCAATCGCGCCGCACTCGCACAGGCCGGCACCGACCTGGCGACCCGCGTCGCAGCGCTCGAAGCCAAGACCCAATTCATGTCCGCCGATCCCGTTGCCCTCACCACGACCTTCACCGGCTGCAACGTCTACATTCAGTCCGGCTCCGGCAGCACCGATGACGGCACTGCTGACGGAGGGGGTACGCTGACCGGCCTGGGCAATCTCATCATCGGCTACGACGGATTTGGCCGTGGTGGCGGCGATGTGCGCACGGGCAGTCACAACCTGATCCTGGGCGACCAGAACAACTACTCCAGTTATGCCGGTATGATTTCGGGCAATTTCAATGCCATCTCCGCCCCCTATGCCTGCGTGATCAGCGGTCAGGGCAATACCGCCAGCGCAGGCAATGCCCTGGTGAGCGGCGGTTTAAGCTGCGCCGCCGACGGGTTCTTTGCTACAACGAGCGGTGGATACTCCAATTTTGCAGCAGGGTACGCTTCCTCCGTGAGCGGTGGAATCTACAATAATGCCTATGGACAGTGCGCCTCCGTAAGCGGCGGTTGGGAGAATAACGCCTACGCAAACTACTCCTCGGTAAGCGGCGGCAACGGCAACAACGCCAACGGACAGTACTCCTGGGTCGGAGGAGGTCAGGGTAACACCGCCAGTGGGCCCGAAGCCTCGGTCAGCGGCGGCATCGCCAACCGAGCCACGCAGACATACGCCTCCATCAGCGGCGGGGAGTGGAACACCTCCAGCGGCTATGCTTCCATGGTGTGTGGTGGCTACTACAATACCGCCAGCGGTTACATGTCCTCCATTCTTGGGAGCGCGGGTATCACCCTCTCCTCCACTTATGGGCACAGCCCCTAAGTGCACGGCCCCTGCCTGCCATCGAACCGAAACTCTATGGCAGGCAGGCTCCTCCTTATGTACCTTGAAAGGAAAACGTTTTGATTCGCTGTAAGGCAGATCCGCGCAGGCGGGCATCAGGAGTGCAGGCTCAGGCTGTATACGCGGTCCCCCTGCGCAAAGAGTACCTGGGTGCCGTTTTTGAACAGCTTGCGGCCCGGTACGGCGGGGTCGGCGAGCACCCGCAGCGCTTGTATGTCCTTGCGATGGGAGAAGATCTCCAACTCTTCATTCTCATTCACATGGATGCAGAGGCCGTTGTCTAGGGTGACAAAGTTGAGGCCGATGTAGGCGATATCGGGCACGAGCCGGATGTCATAGCCGCGACAGGCCGGATCAAAACGCAGGATACATTTGTCGTAGCGCCCTTCGCGCGTCCCGATGAGCATCAGCACATTGTTGTCGAACCGGGCATCCACGATCTGGTAGCCATCCATCTCGGCGATGTGCACGGCATAGCAGGTCCCCGGCTGTGGAGAGAGCGACACATAGCACGCCCCCAGCAGGCTCTGCACCGCGACCCCCTCGAACAACTGCGTGGCGTTCTCCAGCGCATTGCCGATGGGCTTGAGCGCCGCCTGGATATTGACGCCGAATTCGACGAATTCGACTTCATACAGCGTGCCCCCCTGCTTCACCATCAGCCGGTTGCCGCAGGTCGTCAGCGCCTCCGCTGCCAGAGACGAACCGATCTCGCGACCCTGCGTGATGTCCACCAGTTTCAAGCGCCCCTGCCGCACGCTGGCCGCAATGATATGGTTGGTGCGGACCGTAAATACCACCCGGGCATCCTTATCTACCGGATGCTGCCGATGTTTGATATACAACCCTCCGACCGTCAGAGCGACATCGTTGGCAGATGCAGGAACCGGCGCAACCACCTCGGCGGGGAAGCGATAGAGTTCGGTGATATGGAGCAGATGCGTCCCCTGCACCCGGACCGGTTGCGGCGCGATCACGACCACGGCGCGCAGATCGGTGGGCGGCGGTAGGCGCTTACCGTGGTCGAAGACCGCCCGATACCAGTCGCGGTACGCTTGCGGGATGGTATCGAACGGATAGCAGACCTTCGGTATGGCGACATCCCGATGAAACACGCTGACGTTGGCATGCATGCGGGCGTCCAGGTCCGTCAGCGTCTTATGCGTCCCTTTATAGGGATGGATCCCGATAAACATCTGGAAGGTGACGATGCCCCAGGAGAACCAGTCCGTGTCTCGGCTGAACCGGCTGCTGTGCCGGTCGCGCACCGTCTCCATTAGCGCGGTAGCCGGGAAGCCGGGCGTCTGGTAGCTGTCCACGTCCAGGAAGAGGATCTCCCGCAGGTCACGATCCAGCAGGAAGTTCATCTCATTCAGGTCTACGATCAGCATGTCCTGCGTATGCACATGCTGCACCCGGCGCTGAAACTGCTGAACCAGCGCCACCACCGTATCGAGCGTCAGCCCCTGTCGCTCCCGAAACGCCCGCGTAAACACTTGGCACAGGCTATGCGCACTCTGCACCCGCCGCATGGTATACCCAATGGGCCGATTCCATGGACCGAGCAGAACATCCTGAGGGCGTACGATGTTGGGGTCGGTCAGCCGCGCCAACTCCCGGATCTTGGCGACCGGGATCATCTTGTCCGGCGACGCATAGATCTTATAGGCGATATCCCCTCTGGCATACACCGCCCCCTCTCCGCCCTGCGCCACAAAATCGCTCTGGCTCAGGCTGACTTTGCCCTTGCCCTGAACATAGACATCCATCTTTCCCTCAATCCCCTAACCGGTAACAAGAGTTGCTACCGCCAGGTCGTCCCGATGCTGCCAGCGGCGCGGCTCGCACTCCCGCAGAAAGCGCTGCAGACGCCGCTGCACAAAAGCGCCATTCAGGCTCTTGAAGGCCAGCAGTTCTCGCAACGGCGTCGTCCACGGAACCGGTGCGGTCGTTGGCCCGCCGGCATCTACCGCAGTCTGAACAAAAGAGTGGATACCATCCGAGAGGATGGCGACCCAGCGAGTGTCCTCCAGAGAGCCTGTTTTGCGAAAGCCCGGCGCGCAGGCGGGAGCGGAGAAGGAGGCCCGCGAGCGCACTTCGCCGTCCGGCAGCAGCATAACCTCTTCGCACCGGCGGTCGTTGCCCACCTGTAGAAGGAAGGCGGCTCTGCGCGCAGGGTCGGCCAGGTAGTTGGGGTAGTTGGGATAGCCCGCTGCATACGTCAGCGAGAACGCGTGGATCACCCCGTTGTGATCCGCCCAGGCCAGCACGCCATCTCCGTGTATCCCCGCCTCCCACCGGTCACCCTCCACCCGGATCTCCAACAGCGTCGCGTCGAGGGCGCGGTCCTCCAGCCCCAGCAGGGCGGCCTGAATACGCGCAGCAACGACTGCATCCAGGAGACAGGCTTCTCCTGTATTGTCGTACTGCGCCGCCATCCGCACCAGCAGTCGCGCTCCGATGTCGGTATCCGGCGATGAGGAGCACCCATCGGCGAGCAGCACCCTTGGGCGTTCACCGCCCCGCGCCAGCACATAATCCTGGCAGACCGTGTGCGTTTTGCCCATGTAGAACACGCCGTCGGCATGCATCCGTTTACCCTCCCACTTTCACAATGAGATGCACCTTCTGGTCCGCCACCCCGATGCGGGCGATAGCGCCGCTGTTGAAGGGCAGGTAGTCCTCCTCGATGCCATCGCTGAAGATCACGCCGTTTTGCGGCATCAGCGAGGTGATCTCAAGGTGCTGTCCGAGTTCGACACTTCCGATCACCAGCCTTGCCGAAGAGGTACGGCTGATGAACGGCTCCCGCACACAGAAACGGAGGGTCACCGCCTCCCGATTGAAGCGATACATCTCGCGGATGGCGATCATCTCTCTGCTTCTTCCGGAGAAGGTCTCCATCACGCAGGACGCCCCGGTCAGCACGGAGCGCCACCAGCCAGTGGAACCCGCGCCCGTCGAGACGATGATCCCGCTGGACGACTGGTCCTCCTGCTCCCCTTCGAGGCTCAAACGATAGCGCGCCGACTGGTGCGTCCGCTGCCCGATAAACAGGTCGTTGACAGCCACCAGGCGCTGCCCGTCGTTAAGCGTCGCCTCCGCCATGCAGATGCGCTCGTGGACGAACTGCCCGGTCAGGACTCGCCGCAACACGCCCTCCGCCGCCTCCACGGGGAACGGGATCAGCACCCCGTCGATCCGCTGTCGATCCGGGTTGAAGGCGAGCAGCGGCTGGCCGCTCAGGTACTTGGCCGTGTTGACTACCAGCCCGTCCTGCCCCAGCGTCACCACCAGGTCGCCCCCGCCGAAGGTGAAGTTCGGCAGGAAGCTGCGCTCCACAAACTGATGCCGCACGCCGGAGGGGAGGGCTGCGCGCACCCTCTGCAGCGCGCACCGGTACACATCGTGCGCCTCCTGGTACTCCGCAAAGGAGGCGCCCATGTGCTCTATATAAAACCGCGCCTGTTCCCGCGTATTGAAGCGCTCCACCAGCTCCTCCAGCGGCGTCTTGCGGGTCACGACGATCACTTTCTCGAAGGCGGTCATCGACCTTGCTCCTGCAGCGGGCCGTTGAGAATGGCGGCCAGCATCTCCGTGGTGATAGTCAGGTTGCCGATGCGGTCCGCATTGTTGCCGAGCTGCGTCAGGGCCAGCGCCAGCAGAAGGCGCGGGTCGGTGGACTGGTAGACAGCCAGCTCCCGGGTCGCGGCGTTCGCCTTATGCTCCCCGGTAATCTCCAGCGCCTGCCCCTGGTACTCAGCCTCCTGCCGGGCGTTGTCGCCCTGGAGGGTGATGAGCTGCTGCCGCTGCTGCTCCAGCGTGATCTCGGTGTTCTGCTCGTTCTCCTTGATCTTGCGCTCCTCTTCCACCGCCGCGGCGCGCCGGGCGTAGATCGCCTCATCGGCCTGGCGGAGCAGCGTCTCACGATACTGCGCTTCCAGCGCCTTCGCCACCTCGGGCGTCGGCTTGGCCGAGACGAAGTAGATGCTGAGCACCTCCACGCCCAGCGATTCCAGCAGCGCCTGGGTGCGAATCCGCTCCAGGGCCAGCCCGGCAATGGTCTGCGCATCCCGCAGGGTCTCCTCCAGCGAGCGCTGCAGGATCTCGCGCCGCGTCTCCATCTGGATGATGTTGGTGATTCGCTGCGGCAGTTTGTCCGGATCGACGGAGACATAACGTTTGTGCTGCGGGTCGTAGGTAAAGTTGAGCAGCGTCGCCGCCTGGCCGGGATCGTAGATGCGGTAGGTGAACTGCCCCTGAATGGTCACCGCCTGGAAGTTGTTGGTAATCTCGTTGAAGATAAAACCTGCATCCTGCGTACTCGTAGGGACAGCCACGATCTGCGTATTGGGTTTGAAGTAGAGGAACGCCAGACCCTGCCCCTGCCTCCGCACCTTACCGCCCACAAATTTGATGATATAGTCGTTCGGTTGACCTTTGAAAAATCCCAGACTGAACATGGGACACCTCCGGGTTTCAAGCCGGGAAAATCGGATTAAGCGGTTTTCCCGGCGCATGTGCATCAGAATGTCAGCGGCTGCGACGCACCTCCCGTACCCAGCGACTTGCTCTGGGCCGAGATGGAGCGGGAGACGAAGTCGGCCAGTTTCGCCAGCGTCTTGGCATCGGCCTTATCAAGCTCCACATACTGAGTAAATCCCGCCTCGTTCTTGAAATCCTGCAGGTACGCGCCCATCTTGCGGTCCTTCACATTCACGCCGATCAGGATGGATACCAGCGATTCCAGCGCCTCGCTCTGCACCGCATCGCAGAGGGCGTCACGCACCTGCTTGATGCCCAGGGTGGAAGCGTTGTCCTCACCGTCCGTAATCACAAACACGATGCCGTTTGTGGCGTAGTCGGCATCGGTGAGCTGCTTGCCGTAGGCCGCGATGGCGGCGATGCAGTTCTCCGCCGCGTCGTACAGGGCGGTGGCGGAGCCGATACAGAGCAGCTTCTGATAGTCGTGCAGGTTGCACTGCTGCAGCATCTTGAACCCATGCGCCTCCTCCAGGCGGCCATGAAAGGTCACCAGGCGGAGCATCAAGTTGTCGGCGCGGGGCGAGAACTTGCACGCCTTGACGATCTCCTGAAGAGCGTTCTCCATCTCCCGCACAAACCCGCTGACGCTCGGCGAGACGTCGCAGACGATGGTGACTAAAGTGTATTCGGTCGCGCCCAGGTCGTCCAGGCGCGTCGCGGAGAAGCCATACTGCCCATTCGGCAGGTCCTGCTGCTCCAGCGTATGGTCATTTAATAACGGCATGATAAACCTCCATTTAGGCAGTAGGCAGTAGGCAGTAGAAAAAACTTGGGAATCGCCTGGTTATTGCCTACTGCCTACTGCCTACTATCTACTGCCTTCTTCTCAGGCGAGAAAGTCGCGTGTCGTGGCGACCTGCATTCCCCGCGCGGTCATCTCCTTGACAAAGTTGGACTGCAGGGCCTCGAAGCCGGGAACCGGACAGGTGGCGTCTTCCAGCAGCACCAGGCGCTTGACATAGCTGTCATCGCCGAAGTTGTGGGCGATGTCGCGCACCGTGTTGGCCAGGCAGTGGCTGCCCGCCTCGCCCGCGATAGCCACCAGGTCGGCCTCCATTAAGGTCTTGATAAAGCGCGTGTTGATCTGCGTGCTGGGGTCGGTGGGGTCCGGCACGTCGGCGGCGACAGCGGAGTAGTGTTCTGTCCAGGGGTTGGAACCCTTGGTCACATAGTCCACCAGCGCAAACCGCTGCTGCTCCCAGCCCTGCAGCGCCGCCAGCAGTTCCGGCATGACGTTGTGTCCGCCGGAACCGATGAGGCAGTGGGGTGGCCAGATGCAGAGCGGATAGCGCCCGTTCGCCTCCAGCGACTTCACATAGTCCAGCATCCGGCGATACATGCCGGGCAGGACCGGCGTCCAGCGCCCCGCTTCCACGTCGCTCGCCGTGATGATGGTAAAGGGATCGGGCACACGGCCGTTGGAATCTTTCCAGAAGATCGGGTGCGCCACGTCGATCAGCCGGTGCGAGTCCAGCGTGACGTGGACATCGTCCAGCTTCTTGGAAACGCGCCGCAGCATCTCCGACAGGCGACGGATGTCCTGTTCTGCGCCTTTGACATAGAGCGCGCCCTTCGGATCGCAGAAATCCACTTGCGGGTCAATAATGACCAGATGTACTTTTTGTGGCATCGAATAGAACCTCCCGTGGGTGTTGAATCCGCAGTATGCTGTGTTCAACACTTTGCTGTCCCTATGGTAAGGCAGGCATCGGGACGGCAGCGTGACGAAATGGGGGAAAAAGCGTGACGGCCTCATTCCCCCGCGGCTCCGCCTATCCCCTGCCCCAAGAACAAGGGAGGGGGGACTCTACGTTGAGAGGTTTGCCCATCCGTTTGCTCTTCAGTGCTCGAAAAAACGGTAAACGGTTTTCTGTCGTTGCAAAAATCACAAGGAAACCGGGAACGATAGGACGAAAGGGCAGGTATGTTCGCCTGAAAGGGAGAAAACAACCGAGAAGGATCCTTTTTTCTGTTGAATCAAGAATTGGCTTGTATGTCGCGTCCGTGAGGACGCTCGGCCGTAGGCCACTTTAGGCGGGTACGTTGTGTACCCGACGGCGGTTAATGAGCGTGTTGAGGAGGCAGACGCAAACGCTATGAAAATCTTTGTTTCGCATGCAACGGCAAATGACACGATTGTGACCGCTTTAAGAGAAAGGCTTGCACCCTATGGGATCGATAGTTGGACCGACTCGCGGGAACTGACCGGAGGCGACCTGCTGAAACAGAGGATCGAGGAGGCCATCGCAGTCTCGGATTTCTTTGTGGTAGTTCTCAGCCTGGATGCCCTTAACTCGGTATGGGTTCAAGATGAGATTGCCTATGCACGGAGAGTCAAGGGAAAGCGCAAAGACAGTTTCAAGCTCATTCCTCTATTGAGAGGCGGGGTCAAACCGACTGCGTTGAGACTTCTGTTTGGGAAGGAGCCGGTCGCGATCACCATAGACGAGGGCAACGACGGGTTGGACAAAGCCATGCCGAAGATCCTGGCGGCATTGGGCCTCGCCCTGCCCGTTGATCCCCAACCGCAGACCGTCAAACCGGAGAAGCCGGTCGCGGACCTGATTGTGGAACTCACCGACCCGACGATCTACCAGCAGGAGGGCAAGACCCGCGCCCAGGCTACTGTCACGCTCTTCTATGTTCCCCCGGCCAATGGCGGTTCCAGGGTCCAGAGTACGCGTTACCAGTTTATCGCTCCGCTCGGCCCCATCGAGACCGGCGAACTGACCTGGTACCTGGAGAGCTACTTTCGCTGGCCTACGGGAGTGTATCAGGATCGGGCGCAACGCGTCGAGAAGCGGCTGCCGGAGTGGGGCAAGCTGCTCTATGACGCCCTGCACGATGAGGTGGCGGCTGAGGCATTCAAGGCATGGGAGGGAGCGGATAAGGGCGCGGAGCGTCGCCTGAGTGTGAAGGTGGAGAGCGAACTGCCCAAGGGCAGCCCGGAGGAGGCACAGCAGCAAGCAAACGAGGCGGCTACGCTGCTCTTCTCGCTGCCCTGGGAGTTGCTGCACAACGGCAAGGAGTTCCT
>DATGIG010000754.1:0-6347 GCA_035295825.1 Chthonomonadaceae bacterium
TACGCGACGAACCCAGAGGTAGTGACCCTGCTCAATACGGTTTATGGCTTGAACTTTGTAGGGACCGGGCGCACGGACCTGGCCGCCGTGTTTATTCCGGACGTCCTGCGCGTCAACACCTCCACCGGGCCGGTGCCGCTCGTGGGGCAGGGCGGCAACCGCCTCAGCTTCATCGGCGGCGACATGACCGACGGCGCGGCGAGTGGTTGGCCCAATGGGCGACGCCTGGGTGACGATGTCGCGGATATCGCCTTAACAGCGATTGCCAGCGGCCCCACCTACCAGACCATCACCGTGGTCGGCGACAACGTGCCCGAGAATGACGAGACCTACAACTACGTGTTCCCGTATGCGGCGACGCCGCATGCCGGAACACGCAACAGCAAGGACTCCGGCATCAACGTGCAGTAGCAGCCCGCGTCCCCCAAATTTTGACCGGGGATTGAAAATCCCATCGTTACGCAGATCTTTGTGCAATGGGCTAAAGCCCTTTGCTGGGGGCCTTCGGCCTAGTGTCCACCTGCGTGGACACAAACCACCTGACGGACTGTACGTGTCGGCGTAGGCCGACACTGGGCCGAAGGCCACCAGCGAGGGAGTTTACTCCCTTGTGAACTGTCATCCACAACAAGATATGGGAAACGAGGATACTCTCTATCCGCCCTCTCAGAATTCGGGGGACGCAAGCCTCGCAGGAAACGGAATCCAGATGATGAAAAACAGCTTCGTTCGCTATAAATTGCTGATCGCCTGCCTCTTGTTGACGGCGGGTGTGGGGGCGCTTCTATACGCCTCCCGCCATCGCTCTGCCGGCGCTCCCAAGGCTGTGACGGCTGTCGCCGATCCACTGAGCGCGATCCCGAAGCCGACCGGAATCAGCGTTACGGACCAGCTCATCGCGAAGTGGATGGAGAAGGCGCGGACGGATGCGAATAGCGCGCCGGCGTGGGTCAACCTGGGCGACGCCCTGATGCAGAAGGTGCGCGAGACCTCCGATTTCGCCTACTATAGCCACGCCGAAGCCGCCTACCATCAGGCGCTGGTCTGCAATCCGAACAACACCGACGCCATGGCCGGCCTCGCCTGGGTCTATGGCGGGCGGCATAGCTTCGATAAGAGTGTGGAGTGGGCCAACAGAGCCCTCGCTCTGGATGGCGCCAACAATATCGCTTACGGCATTATCGGCGACGCCGAGGTGGAGTTGGGCGACTATGATGCCGCCTTCGACCACTACCAGAAGATGCTCAATTTGCGCCCGGACCTCGCCTCCTACAGTCGCGGCGCGTATCTGCTCTATGTGACTGGGGATCTACGCAAGGGGCGCTGGCTGATGGGGAAGGCGATCGAGGCGGGCGGGCCGTTCGCGGAGAATACGGCCTGGTGCCGCTCGCGCCTCGCGCTGATGCTGTTCAGCGACGGCAATATGCTGGCGGCCCAGCAGGTATTGAACACGGGGTTGAAAGCCGCGCCGAACAACATGCATCTGCTGGCGATGATGGGCCGCGTGAAGACGGCGATGCACGACTATCCGGCGGCCATCGAATTCTACCGGAAGGCCAATGCCGTGGCTCCTGACCATAATACTCTGGCTGCGCTTGCGGACCTCTATCGCCTGACGGGGAACAATGCCGAAGCGGAGAAGCAGGAGGAGGCGCTGGAGGAGCTGCATACCAGGAACCAGGTGAACGGCATCCACGACCATATGCAGATTGCGCAGTTCTACTCCGATCACGCCCGCAACCCGGTGGAGGCCGTGCGCCTCGCGGAGGAGCATAAGAACAGCAAGAATGTGTTCGAGGCGGACATCCTCGCCTGGTGCTACTATCAGAACGGGCAGTACAACGAGGCGAAGGAGGCGATCACCCGCGCCCTGAGCCGCCGCACGCCCGAAGCCAAATTTCTCTATCACGCCGGAATGATCTATGCCAAGCTGGGTGAGGTCGGCACAGCACGCACCTACCTCTATCAGGCGCTCAGCCTCAACCCGCAGTTCTCGCCGCTGGATGCGCCCCGCGCCGTCGCGGCGGTGAAGGAGTTGGGAGAGACGCATGCCGTGGCGCGCAACAACCGGGCGGCAAAGGAGGCCGTACAATGATGCGCCTGGCGCTCCGGGTGGCGATTGCGGTCGCGCTGTTCGCCCTCATGCTCCCCGCCTTCGCCCACGATACGCCGTTCAGTTATGTGGACCTCCACTTGAAGAGCGCGGGCATCGAGGCGACCATCGAAGCGCCCGCCGCCGATTTCGCGCACTACCTTCCCGCCGTCGAGCCGGATATGCTTCTCACCTCGGCGGGAGCGGAGGCCCACAAGGCCGCCATGTGCGCGCTGCTCAGCGAACGGTTCCATCTGTTGGCGGATACCAGGCCGCTGCCCGTGGAGTGGCGTGGGGTGGCCCCGGCGCCGGAGCGCAAGAACGTGCGGTTTGCGGCGTTTTTTGCCTGGGAGGGCGTGCCGAAAACGCTCGAAGCGGAGAGCCGGCTGTTTCCCTACGACCCGCGCCACACGACCTATCTGAACATCTATGAGGGCAGCCATCTGGAGCGACAGGCGATCTTCGATGCAAAGCGCACGCAGATTACCTATGCGCCGGGAAGCCGGCAGATGGTTCTTGAGGTGGTGAAGCAGTTCTTTGTGGAGGGCGTGCATCACATCTTTATCGGTCCGGACCATATTCTGTTCATCGTCGGGCTGTTGTTGCTCGGCGGCACGCTGCGCCAGTTGCTCAAAATCGTGACGGCATTCACCGTCGCCCATAGCATCACTCTGGCCCTGGCGACCCTGAATATTCTCAGCCCCTCGGCGCGGATCATCGAGCCGACGATTGCGCTCAGCATCGTCTTTGTTGGCGTCCACAGCCTCATTTGCGGCAAGGAGAAGCGTGACCTGCGCATGCTGTTCGCATTCTGCTTCGGGTTTATTCACGGGTTCGGGTTTGCAAGCGTGTTGCGGGAACTGGATCTGCCGCGTCAGGCGCTGGGGTGGTCCCTGTTCTCCTTCAACGTCGGCGTGGAGTTCGGCCAGATGTGTATCGTATTGACGGTCCTGCCGTTGCTTGCCGCCCTGCACAAGCACAGCGAGCGCATTGCGCAGAAGTTTGTGCTGGCGGCTTCGGTGGTCGTTATTCTGGCGGGAGGGTTCTGGTTTGTACAGCGGGTATTTTGGGCGTAGCGCCCGTTGCCAAAAGCGGGATGAAATTCATGATTCCTCCCGAATTTTGAGAGGCCGGGTACAGAACGTACCCGTCTACGTAGCCTTCGGCTGAGCGTCCATTCGGACGCATCCCAACGTTGGGAGCTTTTCCGTCCGAAGGACGGTTGGCCGCAGGCCACATCAGACGGGGATTTTCAATCCCCGGTCAAAATTCGGGAGGACTCATGCTTTACTCCCCGTCCCTCTTTTTCCGATCCAGGATAAGGTTTTTTTGTTGCTGCGACATATGACTATTTACCTGATCAGCCGAGTTGCTGCTGGGTTGCTGAGATCCGCACCCGACAACGAAAAACAGGCAGAGAGCAGCCAGACCCAGAAATAGGGCGTTACGAAGAGTACGCTTCATTTCTCTTCTCCTCAAAAGGGATATACCTGGAGCAAGATACCGCAGAGAAGCCTTCTAAGAGAGGCTTCTCTGCAGTGTGAAGAGAGATCAGGGGTTCTCCACCCAGGAGCCGGAGTAGTAGTCTTGAACGGCCTGCTGGCAGGTCGCGGTGGCAGAGATGACGGGATAGCCGGGAGGGCCACCGCCGAAGGCGGCATAATCCGAAACCGCGTTGGGGTCATAGCACCACTTGAGCGCGTCGGTCATGCTCGCCGGGCGGGCAATCGAAGTGAAGGACCCGCCATAGGTGCCACACTGCATATGGATGATTTTGGCATGTCCATCCACAAAGCAGTAGTTCAGGTTCGCCATATGGCGGATCTGGCGGGTTAAGGCGGGGCCATCGGGGCCGCTGAAGATGTTGTCCATGGCGATCGAGTAGCCGGGGGTATCGTAGGTATCCCCGAAGGCTACGCAGTCGGCAGGCGCGACGATGGCCGCGATGGCTTTGCCCGGACGGCTTCCATCCGGCAACTGCAATGTCAGGCCATAGCCGCTGTCGCTGACCCAGCCGTCGTTATAGCCATACCCGAGGAGGCGGCCGTTCACGGAAGGCGGATTTTTCTTGGAGGAGGTCTGGCCGGTGCGATCCGGGCAGAGCATCAGTTGCCAGTTTTTGACGTACGGCTGGATCAGGTTGTACCAGTAGCCGCCGGCAATACAATAGCCGTTTGCATCTTTCTGAGAGCAGGGGGAGTTCTGTAGCGGGGTGGTCTCGTCGTAGTCCTGAGTGTACATCGCATAGGCCAGGCCGGCCTGTTTGAGGTTGCTCAGGCAGGAGATGCCGCGCGCTTTCTCACGGGCCTGCGCGAAGACCGGGAACAGGATGGCGGCCAGGATCGCGATAATGGCGATCACGACGAGCAGTTCGATCAGTGTAAATGCTCTGCGTTTCATGATTTCTCCTTTCAGTCCCGAAGGGTAGAGGGTCGCCGACATGTCCGCCCCGAGACACAACTTACCGCGCTCCTCCGCAGGACTGAGGGAGAGGGCGCGTTGGCGGAAAATTTGGAATAGAAAACGTAAGACTGCATGGGACTGCATGCTAATCATGAGGGAGAAAGGTTAACGTGGCATTAAGCGAATGTTAAATTCCTGTTAAGAAAAACTTAGGAGATTCTTAAACGCTCTGCTCTTGGGAGGGAGAGAGGTCGGCGCAGAGACACGCCGACCTCTGGGGCGCACAGGGTTACTTCGTTTTGGCCAGTGGGGACGCCTCGCCGAAATCGCGCAGCAGCGGGCAGGTGGGGGTCTGCATGTTGCCCGTCAGTTGCGGGACCCGAGCGCGCAGATAGGCCAGCAACTCCTCCGCCGTGATCGTGCCATCGCGCTGTCCGCCGATGTCGAAATCCGCCTTGCCCTGCCCGATCCCCTCCAGAATGGCAGCGGTAAACGCCCCATGCTGCAGGTCCTCCAACTCGTAGGAGTATTCGCTGCCCCGACTGCTGGAGAAGACCATCACCCCGCCCTGCTTGACCAGCAGTTCCGCCATCCGCTCATTGGAGGACTGCTGGCCGCCGAGCGCGTTGCCGGAGTGGCAGGCGTCCAGGAACATAAAGACCCGCCGCGCCTTGAGCGCCGAGAGGGTGGTCTGCAGCACGGTCCAGGGCAGCCCGGTCTGTTTGACGCTCTCCAATGAGGAGGCATCAATATCCTGGGCGGCGAAGTAGTAGTCGTTGGCGTTGGCCTGTACGCCATGCCCGCTGAGGAAGATGGCCACGCTATCGGCGGACGTCGCGGCGTTCTGGAGTTGCTCAAAGGCGGCGCGGATACTGGCGCTGGTCGCCTGGGCATCCGTCAGTTGCGTCACCTCCACCTTCTGGTAGAGCCCCCCGCCCTGCCCTTTCCAGAGTGCGCCGAAGGCGGCGGCATCCGCTGCTGCGAACTTCAGATTGTATTTGGGGTTCTTGTAGTGGCTGATGCCGACCGCCAGCACATACAGATTGCCGTTTGCAGCCCCCGTTCCGGCGCGGTTCAGGCGCAGCTCCTCGCGCGCCAGCAGTCCATCGACGTCCGTGACGCGGGCGGTCAGGACGACCTGTGGGTCTCCGGGCGGCAGTGTCACCTCCATCTGGAACTGCTGCAGGCTCTTATGCCCGGAGGGGAGCGGCTTGGCCCCGATCTCAATCGGCTTGGCTCCGATCTCGATGGGTTTTGCGCCGATCTCAATCGGCTTGGCCCCGAGGGGACGCCCGTTTGCCAGGATCTCCACCTGATTGACTTTGCTGGTCGCCGTCACCGTCAGTTTGACGCTGACGCGGCTGCCCATCACCGTTTCGTTCTCCTGGGGCGTATTGAACGTGATCTCGGGCGGCACGCCCATCATGAGGGGAAGTGCCGGGGCGGGTGGCGGGAGATTGTTGCCCGCTCCCGCTCCGGCGGGCTGGGCGAGAGGATCCAGCGCCTTCCGCAACTGCTCCGGGCGGTGCATCTTCTGCTCGAACGCTTCGACAGAGTACAGGTGCGTGCCGATGCGCCAGTGGATATGGCGCCCCGCGTTTGCAGAGCCGTCGTAGTAACCCTCCGGTGTTACCGCCAGCCAGTCGGAGGGGTCGCGCAGCAGAGTCTCGGCGGGCAGAGGGACCAGGGTCGCCAGCACCTGCCCGCTCTCCAGATCCCAGAGCCGAATGGTGTTGTCCGCGCCGACCGTGGCAAGCCGGTTCCCGGTCGCGGTGAGGGCCAGCGCCAGCACCGGCGCGGGGTGGCCGGGGAAGGTCCGTAGCGTCTCGCCGGTCCGGATGTTCCAGAGCCG
>DATGIG010000755.1:0-6653 GCA_035295825.1 Chthonomonadaceae bacterium
AAGAGGACAGAACCTGACCCACCCATCGGGAGTGCCAGCCCGAATGCAAACGGTCCAACAGCTAAGGAGGGAATTCACATGAGTACACACACCGACAACGTCACAAACGAATCTGCGCTCTCCCGCCGCCGCTTTCTCGCCGCCACCGGCCTTGTCGCCGCTGCGGGATGGCTCACCCCGCTCCGTCTCTACGCGCAGGATGCAAGCGGCGGCATCGTCAACTTGATTCGAAAAGAAGCTGCCACTGCGAAGATCACGGTACAGTCATTGCGCGGAAACGTGAGCGTCCTTATGGGCTCTGGCGGAAATATCGGCTTGCTTACCGGTAACGATGGCAAAATCCTCGTCGACGCCGGCATCACGGCTTCGCGACCCAGGATCACGGCTGCCCTTGCCCGTATCAGTCCAGACCCGATCAAGTACCTCATCAATACGCACTGGCACTTCGATCACACCGACGGTAACGAATGGCTCCATGCCGCAGGGGCGACTATCTTCGCCCATGAGAACACTCTCAAGCGCCTATCCACCAGTCAACGGGTCGAAGGCTGGAACTTCACTTTTCCACCCTCGCCTGCCGGAGCGCTTCCCACGATTATCCTCAAGGCGGATCTCAGCCTTCAACTGAATCACACCACGCTCGCGCTCAAATACTACAATCCCGCCCATACCGACTCCGACATCTCCGTCCACTTTGCCGATGTCGATATCCTCCACGTCGGAGACACCTGGTGGAACGGCTATTACCCGTTCATTGACTATTCGACCGGAGGCAATATCCTCGGTATGATCCGTGCCACGGAAGCAAATCTCACCCGGGTCACCGAGAAGACCATCATTATTCCAGGGCACGGCCCGGTCGGCAACAAATCTCATCTCGCCGAATACCGCGACATGCTTGTCACCATTCATGACAGAGTGGCGACACTCAAGAAGCAAGGCCGGTCCCTTGACGAAGTCGTTGCCGCCAAGCCTACCGCCGCATATGATTCCAAGTGGGGCGGTTTCGTGATTACCCCGGATGCGTTCACAGGCCTCGTTTACTCTGGCGTATGACGTGGCAACGCTGTTGCCCGAAGCGGACAGGCTATCATGCGAGCAAGGATTTGTAAACGAGAGTCTGCTTGTTTTCCAATGATCGCCCTCCACGGCAACTTCTATATCGAGGAGTTGAATATGAAACAGTATCTCTGTGTTCTATTCTTGCTGTTGACCTGCTGCGCGACCTCCGCGCAGAACGAAGGACAGCGCATTCGGAATATCGTTCTGGTGCATGGCGCCTGGGCGGACGGTTCCGGCTGGAAGGGACCAGCACCGATCTGAAGATAGAGGGCGCGATTCCCGCCGACCTCAACGGCACGCTCTATCGCGTCGCTCCAGGACAAAAGAGCAATTATGGCGTACCGCTGCGCCACTTCTTCGACGGCGACGCCTTTCTGGTCCGATACCGGCGGCGCGAGGGCAAGGCGATGGTCAGCGCCCGTTTCCTCTACACGCTCGCCAATGGAGAGCCGTTTACGATGCAGGCGCTCCTTCGCCACGACTTTACGGCGGGGACAACACAGCGCGTGGATGCCGGCAAGGGGCATGCGCTGGAAGAGGTGGTGTTCGTCCCACGCCCCGGCGCATCGGCGGAGGAGGACGGATGGCTGCTCCATCAGGGCTATAGCGCCGTCCGTAATGAAACCTATCTCGATATTCGCGATGCCGTTACTTTGGAGCGCGCCGCACGGGTCTGGACAGGGCAACACTTTCCCCTCGGCCTCCACGGGAACTTCTATTACGATATGTAGCGTTTTACAGTCGGTGCTTTCGCATCTGCGAGGGCGCCCGGAACGGCTCGGAATGGAGGTGAAGGATGAACGGCCTGGAGTATCAAACGGAACTCGTTCTGGGTTTGCTGGCAATCATGGTGGTGCTGGTCACGCTGGCACGCCGCCTGGAACTGCCGTATCCGATCCTGCTGGTGGTGGGGGGACTGGCCCTCAGTCTTATGCCGAACCTGCCCCGTATCCATTTGGCGCCGGAGATCGTTTTTCTGCTCTTCCTGCCGCCGCTCCTCTATGAAGAGTCCTACTTCACCTCCTGGCGCGACCTTCGCGCCAACTTGCGCCCGATCTCTCTGCTCGCCTTCGGACTGGTCCTGGTCACGACGGCGCTGGTGGGCGTTGTGGCTCACTGGGCGATTCCCGCGCTCTCCTGGCCGGTCGCGTTTGTACTCGGGGCGGTGGTCGCACCGACGGACGAGGCTGCCGTGATGCCGGTGATCGAACGGCTGGGAGTGCCACGGCGCGTTGCCACGATCATCTCCGACGAGAGCCTGGTCAACGACGCCGTCTCCCTGGTGATCTATCGGATGGCGGCGGCAGCGGTGGTCAGCGGCTCCTTCTCTCTCATGCAGGCGGGATCGCAGTTCCTCCTGGTCAGCGCAGGCGGAGTGGCTATCGGGCTGGCCTTCGGATGGTTGATCGCTCGCTTGATGAGAAAGATCGATGATCCGCCGGTGGAGATCACCGTCTCGCTGCTCATCCCCTTTGTGACCTACCTTGCCGCAGAGAAACTCGGCGCCTCAGGCGTGCTCGCGGTGGTGGCGCTGGGTATCTACATGGGAAGGCAAGGCTCGCTTGTACGCACGCCCCAGACCCGTGTGGAGGCGCGCGCTTTCTGGCAGACGCTGGTGTTCCTGCTCAACGGCTTGCTCTTCCTCCTGGTCGGCCTGCAGTTGCGCTCCGTTCTGGACACCCTCTCCAGCATCCCTCTGTGGGTGCAGGTCGGCAACGCGCTGCTGATCAGCCTCACCTGCGTGCTCGTCCGCATCGCCTGGGTTTTCGCGTCGGTCTACGCTCCCCGCGCCCTGAGCCGGAAACTTCGCAAGCACGATCCGGCGCCTTCCTGGCAGAATGTCATGATTATCGCCTGGACGGGAATTCGTGGGGGGCTGTCCCTGGCGGCGGCTCTGGCGATCCCATTGACCCTTGGGAGCGGAACGCCGTTTCCGCAGCGGGAGCAGATCATCTTCCTGACCTACACCGTCATCCTGACGACGCTGGTGCTGCAGGGGCTTACCCTGCCCTTTCTGATCCGTTATCTGCGGGTGAAGCGCGATGGATCGCGCGCCCAGGAAGAGAATACGGCCCGGCTGACGGCGACGAAAGCCGCGCTGAGTCGCTTGGAAGCTCTCTCTGGGGAAGACTGGGTGCCTTCCGGGGTAGCGGGCCATCTACGGGAGCACTATATGGAAAAGCTCCGGCTTCTGGAGGGGCGGGAAGATGGCTCCGCGGATTCCGCTTTTGAGGAGAAGACGGCAGCCTACTCCCGGCTGCAGCAAGCCTTGCTGGCTGCGGAGCACAAGACGGTCGTCCGTCTGCGCGATGAAGGGGTGATCGAGGATGAGGTACTCCACGTCATTGAGCGCGACCTCGACCTGGAGCGCATTCGTCTGAAAACGCGGGAAGAAGGAGATTAGGAACGGGCTAACAGGCGCTCTCTTATTCCGCCTGGGAATTATTCGGGGTCGGGAACGTTTTTCCTTCTAAAGGGGAGCGGTAACGACAATGCAGCCCTGAGATAATACGCGTGATAAAGAACGGATCGCTCAGATTCGGAGGATGGAACCAAGGAGAAGTGATATGGAAAGCATGAGAAAAGAGAGCGACAGCCTCGGCGTGGTGGAAGTGCCTGCCGACAAGCTGTGGGGGCCTCAAACCCAGCGCTCGCTCGAACATTTCAGCATCGGTAACGATCTGATCCCCCGCGAACTGATCACGGCCTATGCCACCTTGAAGAGAGCCGCCGCCACCGCCAACCATGCCGACAAGCGGCTCGACGATCCGCGTTACCAGTTGGTCGTTCAGACCTGCGACGAAATCCTCGCCGGCCGGCATCATGACATGTTCCCCTTGCATGTGTGGATGACCGGCAGCGGCACTCAGTTCAATATGAATGTCAATGAGGTGATCTCCAACCGCTGCTGCCAACTTGCAGGCACGCCGCTTGGAAGCAAAGCGCCGGTGCATCCCAACGACCATGTCAACATGTCCCAGTCGTCCAACGATTCCTTTCCCTCGGCGATGTGTATCGCTGCCGCCGTGAACGTGACGGGCCGGTTGTTGCCGGCAGTAACCGCCCTGCACGACGCTATCGCAGTGAAGGCCGTAGAATGGAAGGACATCGTCAAGATCGGCCGTACCCACATGCAGGATGCGACGCCGATCACGCTGGGGCAGGAGTGGTCCGGCTATGCGGGGATGCTCAGCGACAACATCGAGCGTTTAGAAGACGCACTGAAAGGGGTGTATCGCCTGGCGCTGGGAGGTACGGCGGTGGGAACCGGCATCAACTCGGCGCCGGGTTTTGCCGAGGCGGCTGCTGCCGAGATAGCCAGGCTCACGGGCCTGCCTTTTGTCACCGCGCCCAACAAATTCACGGTGCAGGGCGCCCACGATGCGCTGGTCCAACTGTCCGGCACGCTGCGCACCCTGGCGGTGTCGCTGTACAAGATTGCCAATGACATTCGCCTGATGTCCTGCGGACCCCGCGCCGGGTTCGCGGAACTGCAGATCCCGGAGAATGAGCCTGGCTCCTCGATCATGCCGGGCAAGGTCAATCCGACCCAGTGCGAAGCGCTCACCATGATCGCAGTGCAGGTGATGGCCGATGACGTCGCGGTGGGCTTTGGCGGCGCCGGCGGCTATCTGGAAATGAACGTCTACAAGCCGCTGATCCTCTTCAACATCACCCATGCCATCACGATCCTGACCGATGGCTGCACCAACTTCCGCAAGTTCCTGGTCGAGGGCACGAAGCCCAACCTGAAGAAGATCAACGAATACGTCGAGCGCTCCCTGATGCTGGTGACGGCGCTTGCGCCTGTCATCGGCTATGACAGGGCGTCCCAGATCGCCCACCATGCCATGGACAACGATCTCACGCTCAAGGCGGCCGCGCTGCAACTGGGTTTTGTTACGGAGGCTGAATTCGACCGCGTCGTAGATCCGAGCAAAATGGTGCGGCCCTATGTGGCGACCGGCGCCTAAAGCATAGGGCGGTAGGGAGCAGCGACCTTTCCGAGGTTGGATCAGGCTCGCCTGGTTCGGGCCGGATCTACAGCCGGATCGTCGCTTTCGAATGCATGGATCAGGAGAAGGGATTATGAACCTGACGGAGCGTTCCAATCTTGTCCTCGCCTTCGCCCGAGTGCTCTACGTCAATGGCCAGACGACGGATCAGACGTTGATCGCAGCCGAGCGGCTGGGCGACATTCTCGGTCTACGCGCCAGGATCCTGGTGCGTTGGGGTGAGCTGCAGCTTCAGGCCGAGGACGGGGACGCCAGCCTCCTCTACACGACAGCGGCCGATCCTACCGGCGTGGACATGGATCGCGTGGTCTCCGCCATGCGGGCAATAGACGCACTTGGCGCAGGCCGGCTTGCGCCCACCGCCGCGAGGGAGGCGATAGGGAAGATCTCGCAGGCCCCGCCCGCGCGGACATGGCTGTTCACGCTTGCAGCGGCGATGGGCGCGGTGGCACTGGCGGCGCTCTTCGGGGTTCAACATCCGTCTGCAGCGGCCCTCATATTCGTAAGCGCAGCGGCCGGTGCGCTTCTGCGTCGCAATCTGGCGCGGTACAGCGCAAATGTTTTGCTGCAGCCTTTCTGCGCGGCGCTGCTCGCCGGCATCCTCGGCGCACTGGCGGTGCGGTACCAACTGAGCTCGTCCCTGCGCCTTGTTGCGGTCTGTCCCTGCATGGTCCTGGTACCGGGACCGCATGTGCTCAATGGCGCGATGGATCTCATGAGAGGCCGTATCCCTCTTGGCGTCGCCCGCCTGATCTTTGCGGGGCTCGTCATCGTGGCGATCTCGTCGGGACTGCTGCTTGGCCTCGCCCTGCTTGGCGTCCCCTTGCCGATAGACCCGGCCGGCAGGGCCATTCCCCTGTGGCAAGACCTCCTCTTCGCAGGCGTCGCGGTCGCCTGCTATAGCATCTTCTATTCGACGCCACGGTATATGCTCCCCTGGCCGGTAGCGGTCGGGATGCTGGCCCATGCACTCCGGTGGGGAGCGCTCACCTTGCTCGGATGCAGCGCCGCGACCGGCGCCCTGGTCGCCTGTCTCCTCGTCGGGCTGGTCCTCACGCCCGTCGCCCGTCGCCGGCATATGCCGTTTGCGGCCATCGGCTTCGCCTCGGTAGTCTCGATGATACCGGGCGTCTTCCTCTTCCGAATGGCGAGCGGCCTGCTGCAACTTGCGAGCGGCACGCATACGACATTAGAGCTTATCGGCGCGACCCTCGCCAACGGTATGACCGCTATCACGATCATTCTGGCAATGAGCTTCGGCCTGATCGTTCCGAAGATGGCCCTCGATGGCCTGAGTGAGAGAACGACGCCGTCGAAGTCTTGAAAAGCGAAGGAACACCCAATGAGTACGACAGCTTCGAGCGCGGTACATCCCAGTCCCCACCCGCCAGAGGATGCATCGGCGCCATCGCGATGGGAGGAAGGAGTTCGCTGGATGACAACGATTTTCCGAAGAGGGATTTTGCTCCCGATTCTGGCTCTTTCGATGGGTTTTTGTCCGTCTGCTACTGCGCAGCACGAACATGCAACGTATGGGGGCACGAACCCGGCGTTTGCGCAAGAGATGATGCAGAG
>DATGIG010000756.1:0-6528 GCA_035295825.1 Chthonomonadaceae bacterium
CTTCAGCGACGCGCCGATCGTCGATCCGCAGTTGCGCCTGCACACCTTCTGCCATGCCGTGCCGGACAGGTGGCACCTCATGGGCGTGATGCTCTCGGCGGGCGGTTCGCTGCAGTGGTATCGAGACGCCTTCGGCCAGCCGGAGAAGGTGGTCGCGACGGCCCTGGGCCGCGATCCCTACGAGCTGATCTGTGCCGAGGCCGAAACCGCGCCCGCCGGCAGCGAGGGGCTGATCTTCCTGCCCTACCTCACCGGGGAGCGCACCCCCTACCCCGACGCCAACGCGCGCGGCGTCCTGTTCGGCCTGACCCGCCGCAGCGACCGCAGCGCCGTGGCCCGTGCCATCCTGGAAGGTGTCGCCTATGGCCTGCGCGACTCGTTCGCCATCATGGAGGCCATGCAGCTGCCCATCCGCCAGGTGCGCGCCTCCGGCGGCGGCGCGCGCAGCCCGCTCTGGCGGCAGATCCAGGCCGACGTAACCGGCCACACTCACGTGACCATCAACGTGGACGAAGGCCCGGCGCTCGGCGTGGCGCTCCTGGCGGGCGTGGGCACGGGCGTCTATCCCTCCGTCGCCGAAGCCTGCCGCGCCACCATCCAGGTCCAGAACGCCACCGAGCCGGACGCCGCCAACCACGCTCTCTATAACCGCTACCATGCGGTCTATCAGGACCTCTACGCTCACCTGAGAGACGATTTTGCCGCCGTCGCGAAGATCATGCAGTAAGATGCGCTGGTAAAGCGAGGGAGCCTACCGGTGCGCAGGAATGGCGAACCCTGCGGGCGCGTCGTTCGTCTTAAAAGCGGCAGTACTGTGCATGGCTGCGAGATAATTTAGAGGAAGTAAGGATGAGCCCGACTTCGTCCCCCACCCGGCAATGCCCGCATTGTGGGGAGATCAATGATAGCGATAACGCCTACTGCATCAACTGCAATACGCCCTTCACAGCCTATTCCGGCCAGTTGGACGGCGAGGTCTACGAGGGCAAGCTGGCTCAGCAGGCAGCCCTGCTTAACACCCGTCCAGTGGCCGTGACGGCCATGTCGCTGTTCCTGATCCTGTTCGCCCTCTTCTGGCCGATCCTCGGCCTGGTGCATCTCTATCACACGTTCATTCCGACCAACGCCTCCGGGACCAACTATATCGTTTCGGCGGTAAGCTCGATCGTGCCGGTGCTTACCACCTTTGTGCTGATCCCCATCGCGCTGGCCCTCTTCTATATCGCCTGGGCGACCTGGAGCCAGGCGAGCTGGACCTGGCTGGTGGACGCGCTCATCCTCGGGATATGCGCCGTCTGCTGCCTGCTCTCGCTGCTTACCTTCAAATCCATCTTCTTTCTGATTCTCACCACTGCGCTCGCCTTCCTCTGGTTTCGCCGGGAGACAAAAGCCTGGTTCGGCTATTTTTAACCCCTCACCCCCCGCGGCTGCGCCTATCCTCTCTCCTAGAACCTTCGGAAGGGGCGAAGGGGAGCTGATCTCATAGCTTCTACCTCTGCTTACAGGCCATACAGGCTTATAGTAGCAGCACAAGAGGACTGTTTCGTCCCCCCTCTCCTAACATTGGGGAGGGGCTGGGGGTGGGGGCCATTTGGGTACACTATAGTCAGAACACCGGAAGGAGAGAGATCATGACCATTACCACATCGGGCATGACGCGGCGGGAGACGCTTTTGGAAGAGCTGGCCCGCAACGTCACCCATGCGCCGGAGCGCATTCCGGCGCCAGAGAGCGATCCGGCCCTGGCAAAGTTCAATGCCCTTGGAACCCAGTTGTGGCTCGATACCGGCAATCTGGACGAGGCCCGCAAGCTGTGGCGGCGCGAGATGAGCGCCCTGACCACCAACAACACCCTGGCCAATCAGGTGGTGCAGACGGGCATCATGGACGACGTTATCAAGAACACCGCGCGTCAAATCCGTGATGTCGAGCCGGGCATCAGCCTGGACGACCTGGTGATGGATGTCGTGTTCGTGGTCAATTCCCACATCGCGCTGCGGCTGGTCAGGGCGTTCGACGCGCTGGTGAGCGTGGAGCTACATCCCGGCATTTCTCAGGACATCGAGAAGACCGTGCGCTACGCGCAGCGCTATTATGCCGTCAACCCGGACCGATTCATCGTCAAGATCCCGCTGACCCCGGAAGGCTACTGCGCTGTGGCGCGCGCCCGCGCCGACGGCATTCCCATCAACTACACGCTCGGCTTCTCCGCGCGCCAGAACTACCTGGCCACTCTGCTCTCCCGGCCCAACTACGTCAACGTCTTCCTGGGCCGCCTGAACCAGGTGGTCGCCGAGAACAAGCTGGGAGACGGCAAATTCGTCGGGGAAAAGACCACGCTGGCCTCGCAGCAGGCCGTCCGGCAACTGCGTGAAGCGAATCCCGAGATTCCCACGCATCAGATCGCCGCCTCCATGCGAAACGCCGAGCAGATGCTCGCCCTGGCCGGAGTGGACGTCTTCACAGCCCCACCGAAGGCAGTCGAGGAATTATTTGTGCAGCGCCCTCGGCCCGAAAACATCGCCTCGCGCCTCCAGGAGACCTACGCGGTCGAGCTGGAACCCACCACCGATAAGAGCAGCGTAGAGATCCTCTGGACCATCGAGGACCGCTTCCGCGCGCTTGCGCAGGAGCTGACAAGCCGGGGCGGCGTGAACCTGACCGGCGACGATCTGCGCCAGGCGGATAAGGACCACGGCACCCGGCTGTTTGCGAACTTCACCCCGGAAGAGACTGCAGCGATCCGCCAGAAAGGCAAGATTCCGGAGACCGCACGCTGGCAGGGCCGCGTCTCCCTCGACGCCTTGATGACCGAGTCTGCGCTCCAATCTTTCACGACGGATCAGAACGCCTTCGATGACCGCATCCGCCAGCTTATTGCCTAGCCCCTTCGGGGAATGGAGAATGAAGAATGAAGAATGAAGAAAACGAGCCGCGCACTCTATTCGTTAAGAACAGAGGCAACTCCTTGACGGAAGCTAATTTTTCATTCTCCTTTCTTCATTCTTCATTTGCCTTCTGGTGCTCCGCCGTGACCACCGAGGAGAAGCCGCCGCGCACGTTGAACTCGCCGCGTACGGTCATCGCGCGGGGCTGGCACGCGGCGACAAGATCGTCGAGTATCTGGTTGATGACCGCTTCATAAAAGATGCCCTGCTGCCGGTAAGCGAAGAAGTAGAGCTTGAGAGCTTTCAACTCCAGACACTTTTCATCGGGAATATAGTCAATAGTTATGGTGGCAAAATCGGGCTGGCCGGTCTTCGGACAGACCGAGGTGAACTCCGGGCAGGTATGCACGATCCGGTAGTCACGCTCCGGGCAGGGATTGTCGAAGACTTCCAGCAGCGCCGTCTGCTGCTCGCGAGAGATCGGTTCCAGAGAGAACATCAGATTTCCTTCGTCCGCTTAGACCGCCGGATCGAACGGCGGGCGGATTAGTTGCGTATCGAGTGTATTATACGGTATCATGGCCTGTCCTTGCGCCGCAGCAGGCGCTGACGGCGCCCGCAACCGCATCGGGAAATATTTTTTCAAAAACTTTCTGCGCGCCTTTAGCAAAGCGTGCCGATCAGCCGATAGGGTGATGGGTAGCGTCGTCGGATGCCGTAAGCAGGAATTTGCGGGCAAACGGCGAAACTACTCGCTGGCGCGGCAAACATGCCTGCGCCCAATCAACGTGACGGAGGTGGACAATTGCTATTCGAAAGCCCACACGAAAACCGAACGAAGCTCAGACCCTGGCCCTGTCCACCGGGAAGTTTTGCCTCGGCATGACGGCGGCGTGACCTCCGCGTGCTAGAGGCTGATTTCTCGTAAAAGCGCTTCTTCTCAGACGTGTAAGGGCCGTGCGACGCGAACGCTCGCGCACGGCTATTGTCGTCTTTCAGAGAGCCGCAGGTGGACAGCGCCTGCGGCTCTTATACCGACTCTTGCCGTTAGGAGGAGAAGCTCAGCAATGCAAGTGCTTGAACGGGCGCCGGATAGCCCGACGCTGTCCGAAGCCCAGATTTTGGAATCGCTGGAGTCGCGCATCGAAAAGATGGCGGCCTATTTTGGACGGCAGTATGGGGTGGATGCGGAAGACCTGTGCCAGGAAGCCTGGGTCGCGGTGCTGGAAATGCTGCCGCGCCTGGACCGCACCATCGGCACGCCGGAGCAGCATCTGCTCAAGCGCGCCCGGTGGCGCGTCCTGGATACTATCCGCTGGCAGCGGCGCCGGCAGCATCTGGCGCTCTCGGAGATCGAATCGCTGCCCGTTCCCTCGCAGGAGCCGGGCGGCGGCGTGGATCTGAGCCTGCTGCAGGCGCGCCTCACCACCACCCAGCAGCGCATCCTGCGCGCCCTGCTGGAAGGCTATACCTGGCGCGAGGCCGGGGCGCTGGTCGGCTGTAGCTCGGCCAACATCGCCTATCATGTCCGCCGCATTCGCGCCGCCTATATCGCCTTGATGGAGGAGGAGTGACCGCCCCCCGACGCCCCCTCTCTATAAAGCCTGCCGTTCAGGCCCGGTCTGCCTCCTGGCAAACCTGGCCTTTTTGCGTCTCGCTCTCCCCTTGCCTGCAAAATTCTTGCAGAGTCCGCAGGAATTCGACACCTGTCGAACGAACTTTCTTCCAGCAAAGCTTCTATCCCCGGCACTCTCTGTGCCGTTCTGCCATAACAAAGTCCGCCTGCGCGGACTCCACGCTTTAATTTTCTCCTCTCACACAAAGGTCGAGGAGGAGCTAAAGCCATGCCCTCTGCTTCTACCTACAGACAAGATTGGCTTGTGGCAGAGGCCCAAGCGCCGTATCAGTACCCCTCCCCTGTTATTGTGGGAGAGGTCGGGGATAGGCGCAGCCGCGGGGGCTTTCAAGCGGATCTTCATCAGAGCCAGGAATGTTAAGGTATAACAATGTCTCATCCACAGAAAAATGTAGGCAGGTTGGCCTGGTCAGCACTATCGGCCTCGATACTATTCCTCTCTTACGGAGGTGTAGTCCGCGCGCAGAGTGCCGCGCCGCCCTCCCATCCGCCGGGAGCGGCCAGGCATAGTAAAAGCCCTGCTGGTAGGAACGTCAAGATGGGCCAGATAGCTGCGCTCGATGCGGATGCCCAGACCATTACGCTGAAAACACTGAACTCCGGCGACTCTGCCACTTATGCGCTGACACAAAAGACCCATTGCTGGCGCAACAAGCGCGCCGCAGAGGCGACCGATTTCAAGGCCGGCGAGGCGGTCGTGCTGCATATCCGCAGCTCCAGCACAGGCGACCTTCCGAAAGTTACGGAGATGGCCGATCCGACGACCTGGAACTGGCTGCGTAAGATGCAGCGGGAGACGACCGTAGGGACGCTGCGTGAGATCGGCGAGCAGTCGGTCACAGTGACGGTCGGCACGGAGGCCATTCCGCTGACCTATACCTTCAGCGACAAGACCCACTGGAGCAAAGGGGGCCAGGAGGTCGGGCCGGACCGGTTCAAGACAGGGGATACCGTTGCCGTCGTGCCCCGCGCCCTGCCGGGGGGAGGTATCGGCGCGCGCGTGATCGCCGATAGCGTCTCCGCTGCCGAGCAGGCCAAAGAGATGCTGTCCCGGACCGTCAGCGGCATCGTGCAGAGCGTGGACCCCGCCGGCCACAGTCTCACCCTCCAGACGCAGGCGGGCGCGCTTCGGACCCTGACCTGCGCGGCGACGGTTCTGCTGCAGGATGGAACGAAAACGCTGCCTTTCGACCACCTCCGGCCCGGATTGCCTGTCCACGTTCATCTCAAATCCGATACCGACGGGAATAAGATGGCCGTGCGCATTCAGATCGCCACGGTCCACAGGCGCGCCTCCCGAACGGGCAAAACGGGCGCAGCCACAAAACCCTCGAAACCGCGCCGGACCGGCAGCATGACCGGGAATTGAGTCCTGGTCATGGGACTATCCTAACGCAGGAAGGAACACGCTTTGCATAGAGACCGCTCCGAATACCGGGTCCGGAACGCCAGCCGTGGCGACTCAACGGTCTGGCGCATCCTCCTCGGAACTGTTTCCACAGGGCTGGCCGCCCTCGCGCTTGTGCCCTACCCTGCCGCCTCCCAGGAGGTCGGCAAGGACGTACCGCCCGGCCACTGGGCTTACCAGGCGGTGCAGGACTTAGCCAGCAAGGGATTGATTAAGGGCTATCCCCCGGACGCCGACTTCCTGGGAAAACGCACCCTCACCCGCTATGAGATGGCTACCATCCTGCAAAGAGTGGTCGCCCGCATGGACGATCTCGTGAGCCACTCCGCCAGCAAGGAGGATCTGGACAAGCTCGCCAGCAGTCAGGCCGAGATAAGAGAGCTGGTGGACAGCTTCAAGACGGAGATGACGGTCATCGGCACGGACATGCAGACGGTCAAGAAGGATTTAGCCAGCCTGCAAGCACAGGTGAGCGATCTGGATAGCCGGGTGGGCAGTCTGAGCCAGAAGGTGGACGACACTTCCCTCAAAGCCGACCAGGCGCAGCAGAATGTAGAGAAGCTGCAGCAGAGCACGCAGGCGGCTCTGGAGAAGAA
>DATGIG010000757.1:0-4166 GCA_035295825.1 Chthonomonadaceae bacterium
CTCCTGAACGACGCCGGTCTCTGCGTCCGCCGGCAGCAAGGCATCCAGCCGCTGTACGCCATGAAAGCTTTCACCCGCCGATCCCTGTTCCACCTCGATAGGCAGCGGAACCCAGTCCGGTTCCCATTCCCTCTCCATCCGACCCTTCCTCTCTTATAAGCCACCGCACTCCGGCTTGCAAGCGTCCGGAACGCGGTCAATCATTCCGTAATGAGATTGGCAGACCTCCCTTACGTCAGGGGAAGCGGTCTGCACACCTGCGATTATCGGCTGAGGATTGGGGGTTCTACACGTGGTAACTACCTGGACTGGCCCGGTGAAATTGCCGGTTCTCCTCAAATCGGGACGCGGCGTGAAACGCCATGCGGTTAATCTTCGTCGCGTTCAAAGCCCTCCTGCACCTTATCGGAGCGCATCAGTTGCCAGCGCCGGACATAGTAGAAGATCACCACAGCAACAACGAGCGCTCCGACCACGGTGAACGCCGTCAGTTGCATGGCCTTGGTCTGGGGATCGAGCGGAACAGGCTTTTCGTCTTCATCCCGCTGCGCCCACAAAGCCAGGGGCAGCAGGAGCAATAACACGGACCAACCCAGCACACACCAGCGGCTCCAAACGCGTTTCAGTCTCTGAGCCCTCTCTCCATCACGTCTCTGCATCGATGTCTCCCTCTCTATTCGTCGTCGGTCGTCAGAGCCGGCATCGGAAGGCGGCGCCGGCGTTCCGGCGGCAACAACCGCTCCAGCGTGTCGTCTACGGTGATGATCCCCATCAGCTTCTCATCTTCACTGACGACGGGGACCGCCAGCAAATTGTAGCGCCCGATGATCTGCGCGACCTCATCGGCATGGTCCTCGACATAGACATGGATGACATTCCGCACCATGATGTCGCTGATATTCGTTTCGGGCGACGCCACCACCAGGTCGCGCAGACTGAGGACGCCGACAAGCCGCTCTTCATCGTCCACGACATAGACATAGTAGATCGTTTCGGCCTTTGGAGCGAGATCTCTCAGGCGATTGATGGTCTGATCGCAGGTGAGGTTCGCTTCGATGGCAACGAGTTCCGTGGTCATGAGGCCGCCCGCCGTGTCGCTATCATAGGCCATCAACTCCTTGACCTCTTCGGCGTCATCCGGCTCCATCTGATCCAGAATGACATCGCTGATGGCATCGGGCAGATTGTCGAGCAGGTCGGCGGCATCGTCCGGCTCCATCTCCTCGATGATGTCTGCGCGCGTCTCCTCATCCAATTGCCGCATCAACTCCGCCTGGGTCTCCGGCTCGGCCTCCGCGATGGCGTCGGCGGCGGTCTCCGTATCGAGCGAAACGATGACCTCGGCGCCCTGTTGCGGGCTGAGTTGCTCCACGATATCGGCGATATCCGCAGGATGCAGACGAGCGATCTTATCGTGCGATACCTTCAGCCGGATGCGTCCGCCCGCCGTTCCCGGCTCCAGGGTCTGCACATCGTCCCAGGCGATCAGATTGGAGCGCAGGGGCTTATGGAAGAGCCGTGCCGCCGCCTCGATCGGTCTGCTGATCGTTCCTAACCGGCGCAGCGTCGCTCTGAGGCTGGCATCCACGCCGACGACGCAGTACTGCGGCCCGCATTCGGCCAGGCGTACATCGCTCACCCGCACCACACGATAGTCCTGTACATCCACGATCTGCTTATCCAGCACATCGCGGCGCAGACGCAAGTCTTCATCTCCGGGCTGATAGGGCGTGATGTCGGCAAGCGGCGAGCGGAGGCGCACATCCCCCGGGATCTGCCCGCTGCCGGTGGGTCCATCCGGGTCGGGATCGAACTCCAGCATCTCATAGGGCACGCAGGTCTCCCCTTCGCCCGTCTTGACAATCACAGCGCTCAACGCGGGAAGCCGTCCCCCCAACGTGGCGACGGCATCCACGATCTTTCCCACCCGAGTGCCTTCAGGAGAGATCAGGCGTTTATCCAGAAGCTGTGTGAGATATTTCATGAACTTATTATACCGAATTGCGTACAAAGGGACAAAAAAATGCCGGACACTTCATCGTGTCCGGCTGGAGCGGCCTGGTTTTTGCAAGACGCCCAAAAACGAGAAAAGGGTGATCGTCGCTCGGAGAGTGAGCATACGAGATACAGTATGACGTTCCGATATTAAGACAACTTTAAGAAAATGTTATTTTTTGATTAATTTAGCCGAGAATATCCAACAGGGACTTCTTGACTTTGCAGGCGACGGTATAGGCCGGATCGAACACGTTGCCGATCTCGTATTCGATACACTGGCCGAGCAGCGTGTGCGCCCCGGCCATGTCCAGGCCATAATCCGTCATCAGCCAGCGGCTCATTTCGGTGGTGGCGTGCTGCAGGGCCTGATCGAGCGGGCGGGCGTTGCCCACGGTGATGATGTGGGTGGCGTTTTCGGCACGGGGCCAGTGGATGCGGCGGCCCTTCCGGAGGGACACGGTGAACTGGACGTCAAAGGAGACTTCGATCCCGGTACCGACAATCTCTCCGTCGCCCTGCACCGCATGCCCGTCTCCCACAAAAAGCAGTGCGCCCTCGACAGCAACGGGAAAATAGACGGTGGTGCCCTGCTCGAAGCCTTTGTAGTCCATGTTGCCGCCGTGCGGTCCGGAAGTCGCCGTAGAGATGGCCTGCCCGCGTCCCGGCGCAACGCCGAAACAGCCCAGCATGGGGCGGAGCGGGAGGGTGAATTTACCCAGCTTCGTTTCCGGACTAACCAGGGTCGCCGTCCCGCGCTCCAGATCGAGTTCCCACTCCGCGCGCGGCCACTCTTCGGTATGCGGGATCTCGGTGACGTACCAGGGGTCCACGACATTCGGCGCGAGATAGAGCCCCGTAAAGCCGTAGGTACGGTTGGGCCAGAGGCGATCAAAATGGACGGCGAGGGTATCTCCGGGTTCCGCACCCTCCACATAGAAGGGGCCGGTCTGGGGATTGCCGCCCGGTGTCACGCTGGTGTTGGTCGCGTCCGCTCCGCCGGCATCCACCGTCGTCGTGATGACCGTATCACCGTCTGCAATTCGCAGCACCGGTTCGTAAGTACCTATCGCCGTGTAGTAGCGTTCCGGGGTAAAATGATGTGTCGCCATGCCATCCTCCTCTCAGGATCCGAATAGATTGCGGTCGGGGGAGAGTTCGACACCCGGCAGACGAAGTCCTTGCCGCTCACCATCGGTCCGCAACGGAAACGGGACATGCAGGCGGCGCGTCGTAACTGGGTGCGTTTCATCTGGAAAGGTTCGATCGTGTCAGAAATGAAATATTGTCCGGTGTGCAATACGTCCGCTAATCTGGAGACAGCAAACTGTACGCAATGTGGTCACATCTATGATATCAGCACCCCATTTGTATCTTCCCCTCTGGAACCCGCTCCCATGGAACCGGAGATAGCGCCTGACGTATCTCCGCCCCTTCCCAGCGCCCCTGCGTCCTGGGGCTGTGCAGGCATCATGCTGCTCGCTACTCCCTTACTCGTTCTGATCCTCACCGTGGCCTATCTGGGCTATCTGTCCTGGCGTACCCCCTGGTTAGTGGGGCGCTGGGAGTTGCGAGATGACCCCGGCTGGCATCAGGCGTTCAATCGCGATGGATCCGGATTGACGACAGAAGCGAATACCGGCGCAAAATACCCCTTTCATTGGAAAGCCCGTGGGGCGCGTCTGGAAATCGCCTATGAGAAAGCGAAGGTTCCACCACGGCACTCCCCACCTCTCATTTCCGTGGGCGATCAACGCGGCTACTTCGCGACCTGGAGCGTCAGTGAACCCGACCACGTATTGACGATCTATCCATCGAACGGGTCGTCCTATGTTTACATGGCGGAAAAGCGGCATGAGTGATGTCGGTGGATTTATGCGCCCGCTGTGATCGCTTCCACTTCCGCATGCCAGGTTCCCGCCACCTGTACCCCATATTCGCGTATTCCGCCCGTCGCGAGCGGCCCGGTAAGCCAGGGGCGTTTCTCGACCTCGAACCCGGCGCGGGCAGATCCGTTCTGATCGCCATTGAGAAAATGAAACGCGATCCCGGCGCGTTCGTAGTCCGTGGTGTTTGCTCCGGTAGCATGAGGCGTGCCATAGGCGAAGAAGATCACGCCCCCTGCCGCGATCTCTACGGGGATCTCCGTGCTTTCGTCGGGATAGCAGCGG
>DATGIG010000758.1:0-9102 GCA_035295825.1 Chthonomonadaceae bacterium
GTAGATGCCATTGTCCACCGTGTAGGTGAGCGGGGTATTGGTGGACTTGAGCAGCGTCTCCAACGCCACGCGGAAAGGCACCTGCGTCAGATGCGCTGTCACCGTCAGGCTCCGCAGCGATTCATCGATGACGAAGTTGGCTTTGATCTGTGCGAACAGCAGTTTCAAAGCATAGTAGAGGTTGGTGGACTCCAGTTCCAGGTTGACCTTTTTGTTGGCAGCATCCTCCTTGGCGCCGCTGGCGGTCGGATCGTTGTCCTGGTTTTGAGCATTGGCCACAACAGGTAGAGCGGTCAAGCTCAGGGCGGTAAGTGACAGCGCCGCCAGACTCAGCATGCCGGAACGTGCTAACATATCTTTTCTCCTCTTGAGGGGATCGACGGTAGAGAACGCATATCTCTCCTCCCGTTCATCGTGCTTTCAGGCCGATCATTCGACATTAACGGGCATTATACCTGCTAATGTCCCTGCAATCTACAGGATTTTGCATTAGACGGTTCTCGCTCGAAAAAAGTAACATAGGACTCATGCGACGGGGACGAAATATTTTCGTCCCTCGCCGCATAGTCCAATGTTACTGTTATCGGTATGGTTCCAGGAAAGCGATAGGCAGCGGTCGCCCATCCTACTTACCGACAGTGCCGGCAGGGCCAGCCCCTCCGACGGGGCCACCGGAACGCGGCACGCCGGGGCGACCTCCGCTGCCCGGAAACCCGCCATTACCGGGCATTCCCATTCCGCCGGGTCCGCCGGGGAAGCCTCTCGGTTGCGCGCCGGTCCCTGCGGGGGCATCGCTCAACGGCACGACTTGCGTGAAGATAAAGTTGCCTTCCTTGCTCTCCAGGGTAACCTTGTCGTCATTAATAGAGACGACCTTATAAGAGCGATTGGTTTGCCCCGTATTGATGTTCACCGTGCTGCCGGGCTTGACGATGTCCACCTGACCGCCGGACTGCTCCAGGATCGCGAACACGCCATCGCCCGTCATGATGCCGGAGACGCGCAACATCGGCTCTTCCCGAACGGTGACCGGCTTCACCGGCGGCAGCTCCACATCATCATCGGCTACCCGCACGGGTTCGATCTCCAGGAACACATAGGGCGGCGGCGGCTGGACATGCCAGGTGACATAGAACGGATCTTTGTTGGTTCGCACCGGGCGTCCTATCGCGGCGGTTTCGGCGCCAGGCTTCGCGCTGGGAAGCGCCTTCCCCGCAAATGGGTCCGTGGGTTTCCCGGGCGCTCCGGGGGTTGGAGGCTGCCCTGGGGTCTTTGCCCCCTGTTGCGCCAGCGTCGGCTTGTTGCCCTTCTGAGCGCCGGGAGCGCCTGCAACGGGCGGCTTACCTGCCTGAGCGGGCGGTTTGCCTGCGGTCGGCGACGGTTGACCGGCCTGTTTCATGGCGCCTGGCGCGCCGGGGCCGCCCGGCGCGCCCCCATTCGCGACCTGGGCCGGCTTCGGCCTCTGCGAAACCGGGGGCGTATTATCCTCTGGGGGATTATCGCTATGGCAGGCGCCTATCCCCAGGCTGAGCATGGCTCCAGCCGCACAAAGCAGGAATTGTTTCGTCTTGTTCATTGGGTTCCTCATACGCAAATACGGCGCGCAGGTCCGCCAGACGCCCGGCTCCCCGATGGGAGAGCCGGGCGAGAAGGGCCAGGGTTTACTTGCCTCCCGAACCAGGGCCGCCCATGCTCATGCCGCTGAATTTACCGCCCATACCGCCGGGACCACCCATCATTCCGCCCATACCGCCACCGGCCCCACCGCCGGCTCCCGCTCCAATCCGCGGATCTTTCGCAGGCGGAGCCTCGGATGGGATGATATAGAGCGCCAGCTCATAGCTCAGCGTCAGTTGCGGGCTCTGGCCGCTGAGCGCCACATTGTTGATTACCGGAACGCCCATATTCTGCATTCTGTTGAACCGTCGCAGGTGGTTCATGGCGTCGGCGAAGCTCTTACACTCCAACGTCACGTTCCAGGGCTTGCCTCTCGGGAAGGTGATGGAGGTCAGCGTCGCCAGGTAGTTGGGATCCGCCGGAAATCCCTCGATGGGGAATACGGTATCCGGCGTGCGGACAACGCCCTGATTGACCTGGCTATCGTACCACCCGGTAATCCACTTGCCCCAGTAGGCGGGCAGGTCCTTAAAGCCGATCTGCGGGCCTCTTGGGGGCTGATAGCCTCGGGACTCGTACATCGCCAGGAGGTCCTTATCGAACTTCAACTCCGGCATATAGTACTTCTCATCCACGGCCCACTGTTTTTTGATCCTCTCCGTATCCTTCTTCGCCGTGACCAGGCCGCTCTGCGCTGTCTTCACGGCCGAATCCGTACCGCCCTGGCTCTCGGAGGCCGCCCAATCCGCTTTTGTCTTGGCGATATCATCATTCTTGGGCTTGATCAGGATAAAGAAGAGAGCCACACCCAGGATCAAGGCCGCGACAGCGCCTATGATGTTGATATGCATAACCGTCAGTCTGGAAACATTCATTGGGGCTCCTCCTTAGTCCGCTTTGCCAGGCCCAGATCCGCCGCTGCCAGCCGTGGCCGGCGGGCCACCGCCGCCAGGGCCCATATTTAGCCCGGCGGGCGGGCCGCTCATCCCGGAGGGCGGGCCTCCCATACCCCCCATGCCCATACCGCCCATGGGACCGCCCGTCGCTCCGCCGCCCGGAGGCCAGGATGGCGTCGGAATACCATCTGCCAGAGCCTTTTTCAGGACGCACGCCGCAGCGAAGTTGATGCCCTGTTTGCCCTCGATCTCCGTCGGCCCGATAGAGGCATTATTGCCGCCCATGCCGCCGCCGCGACCACCGAATCCCATCATGCCGGGCCCGCCGCCGGCGCTGGACGGTCCCATCCCCATCGGGCCGGCTGCCGTTGGACCGGCTGCCGACGGACTGCCGCTACCGGGCATACCACCCATGCCGCCGGGCATTCCGCCAAAGGGGTTCATCCCTCTGCCGCCGGTCGCTCCCTGCGCCTTTTCGGGGTTATAGCCTGCGGGAGGAATGCTGAACGAGACCAGATCGAACAGTTGCGTCTTATTGCGCAGCTCCATCCACCAGCGCACGACCGTGGGTTCGTCCTTGGCGAAACCGGTCAGGTTGACCGTTTTGCGCGTTCCGTCGAGCGACATCGAGTGGAGCAGGATGTCCTGAGTCGTCACATCGACCATCAGATCGTAGACATCCGACCAGCCATCGTTGTACTTCTTGGCATTGGCGACGAAAACCTGCTTGGCTTCGATAGCAGCGCGCCGTTGCTTTTCGTCGGCGATATCCTGGTCGGCTTTCTTTTTCTTATCCAGATAGTCGTTGGCGCTCGCCAGATGGGCTTTCTCGTCATTCAGGCTATTGACGAGGGTATTGAAGCCCACAAAGAAACCCGCGATCAGGACGCCGACGATAAGGACCCAGAGGATCACATAGTTTCTCTTCTGGCCTCTCTCGTTGATATAGGGCGGAAGCAGGTTGATGCGTAGCATCTTGAGTTTCTCCCCGAAAAAAAGCCGGTGCGGCGTTCCCAATGAGCGCCGCGCCGATCTCGTTGGTCTATTTGCGTTTCTTGGCCGGAGCGGGTCCGCCGATCAGATCGCGAACGCCCAGGCCGATGCTGATTGGGAACTGCGACGACACTTCCTGCATGTACGTATCCGAGAAGCTTTTGGCCGTCACCTGTACGTTCTGCAGCGTATCCGCGACCCGCGTCGGGATACCCAGTTCCATCTCCAGGAAGGGAGCGAGGTTTCTCAGGCGCGACGTCCCGCCGGTCAGCCGGAGCTCATGGATCTGGGCATCGGAGGTCCGTCCGCGATAGTAGTCTATCGAGCGCCGCAGCTCCTGCGCCAGTTCTGCCAGGACAGGGGCGATGGCGGAGAAGACCTGTAACCGCATGGCGTCCCGCTGGGGATCGCCGGAGCCGCCGGAGGGCGCAGGCAGGTTCTGCGCGGGCGGAGGCGGAGGCGCTCCCACGGGCGTCATAAACCCTGGCTCTGCCGGCTGCATGCCGCCATCCTGCGGCGCTCCGGGCTGCATAAAGTCGCCGGAGGGCGCCTGATCCTGCGGGGCGCCGAAGGGGTTCGGCGGCGCCGGCTGCCCGCTGGTATCGAAGGGGCTCGGTGCGGGCGCATCCCCGGGCGTCGAGAAGTCGAAGGGCATGCGACCCGAGGGCGAAGACTGCGGCCCGGTCACGGGCGGCGGGAAGGGAGACACCTGGCCGGACGGCGAAGTATCGAAGGGATTTGCGGGCGGCTGTCCGGAGAAGTCCACAAAGCCGCTTCCGACCGCGCCGCCGAACCCCGCCTGCTGCTGCTGCTGTCCGAACTGATCCAGAATAACCTCGCCGTAATCCTTCTTATACTGTTCGGCAGTGTTCAGGTCTACATGCAGGGTCTCCGCGATGGCGCGGGTGAAGCTATCCCCGGCGAGGGGCAGCGAACGCGGAAAGGCCAGCAGTTTGTCGCGATAGATGTCGATGTCGGTGTTGGTCGCGCCCAGATTGACGATCGCCACCGTGTGTCCTGCCGGGGAGGGCGAGCCCTCCAGGTCCAACAGCGTTCGGCCCAGCGCCAGCGGCTCCACGTCGATGTACTTCGGCTTCAGCCCCGCCGCCATCAGCATCTCCACATGGCGATCCACCATATCCTGCTGGGCGACGGCCAGGAGGACATCCATATTCTGGCCCTCGGCATAACCCTCCGGCCGATCGATGGGCGTATAGTCCATGATCACTTCGCTGGCGGCGAAGGGTACGTGGCGCTCCACTTCCCACTTCATCGTTTCGGCCAGTTCCGCCGTGTTCATCTGCGGCACTTCGATCACGCGTACCACCACAGAGGAGGGTCCGGCGACCGAGCTGACACAGTCTTTTGTCGTGATACCCGACTGTTTCAGGAGGTTTTTGACCGCCTGGCCCAACAGTTGCACATCCACGACAACGTTGTTTTCGTAGGCTTCCGGCGGCGTCGGCGCGATGCCGAGCGCAACAACCTGCACCTGATTGCCATTGCGGCGCACTTCCGCCACTTTGATCTGATTGGAGCCGATGTCCAGACCGACGAATGATCCCGCCATGCTAGTCTCTACCTCGATTGAAGCCGTCTGCGGGCTGACCGCAACGGCGAATTGACTTTCAGGGAGTGCTCTGCTGCGCCTGTCCCCCCGGCGCCTTTGACTTTCGGCGCCCCGTTTCCGGGGCAATCCACCTGTCAATTGTGCGGGTTCCCGGCACACAGCCTTCGCATTGTATCAGTTTTACCGCTCCCTGTCAACACTTTTTCTGCCCGTCTGGAACGGTTTCCCTGTTTTACGCCCCTACCGTCATCTATTTGGTTGCAAAACAGGTGGTTTGGGTTCACCAAAAGTAGGTTGGTCTCTGCTAAAGTCGTCTCTATTTAGAGAGGAAAAGCGCGCGCTCCTGCGGAAACAGACCGTGCGGAGCTTCGCTCTCCTTTTCCGGTTCGTCTCCCGCTCTCACAGTATCCTTATAAGGAAGCCCTATCTATCGACATATCCCACGTATCCGACGAAAATACACCCATGGACGAACAACAACAGAATCCACAGCCACAACTCGATTTTGCCCCTCCGAACACGGAGGTGGCCCTCGCCGGTGCGAAGGAGCGCCAGCGCGCCGAAGAGCTGGCCGCACAGATACGCCGCGCCAACGTGATGTACTACTTACAGGACGCCCCGGAGATCTCCGACGCCGCCTACGACGCCCTGATGCGCGAACTGCGCGCGCTGGAGGAGACCTATCCGGAGCTGATCACCGCCGATTCCCCCACGCAGCGGGCGGGGGTCGAGGAGGCCGTCACCACCTTCGCGCCCTTTCCCCATCGCATCCCAATGCTCTCCCTGGACAACGCTTTCGGTGCGGAGGATCTGCGCGCCTGGGAGGAGAAGGCTCGCCGCCTGCTGGGACTCGGCCCGGACACCCCCATCGAGTACGTCTGCGAACTGAAGATCGACGGCCTCTCCATCTCCCTCACCTACGAGGAGGGCCGCTTTCTCAACGGAGGCACCCGAGGCAACGGCGAGGTGGGCGAGGACATCACCCTGAACCTGCGCACCCTCCCGGCCCTGCCCCGCCTGCTGAAGGCGGACCGGCCTCCGAAACTTATCGAGATACGGGGCGAGGTCTTCATGTCGCACCGGGAGTTCGCGCGGATCAACGCCGAGGCCGAGGAGCAGGGCGGACGGATCTTCGCCAATCCCCGTAACGCCGCTGCCGGCTCGCTGCGCCAGAAAGATCCCACAGAGACCGCAAAGCGCCGCCTGGATATGTTCCTCTATACCCTCGGCGCGTGCGAAGGGTACACCTTTACCAGCCAGCACGACCTGCTTCAGACCTACTCTGCCTGGGGGCTGCAGACCAACCCCAATGTGCGTATCTGCGCCAACCTGGACGAGGTGATCGCGTTCTGCGACGACTGGGGCGCAAAGAAGGGGGACCTTCCCTACGATATAGACGGGGTGGTGGTCAAAGTAAATTCGTTTGCCCTGCAGCGCGAATTGGGGCAGGTGAGCCGCTCGCCCCGCTGGGCCATCGCCTACAAGTATCCGGCCCTGCAGGTGCGCACGAAGGTGGAGAGCATCGAGGTCCAGGTGGGGCGCACGGGGGCGATCACCCCGGTCGCAAACCTGGCCCCGGTCGCCGTCGCGGGCGTGATTGTCTCCCGCGCCACCCTGCACAACGAGGACGAGATCCGGCGTAAGGATGTGCGGATCGGCGATACGGTCATCATTCAGCGGGCCGGGGAGGTGATCCCCGAGATCGTGGAGGTGGTGACGGGCGAGCGCAAAGGCGACGAAGTCGAGTTCTTTATGCCGACGCAGTGCCCCTCCTGCGGCTCCGACCTGTTCAAGCCGGAGGGAGAGGCGGTCCTGCGCTGCCTCAATCCCATCTGCCCCAAAAAGGTCAAGGAGCAGATCCAGCACTTCGCCTCGCGCGGCGCGATGGACATCGAGGGGCTGGGCGAGAAGCAGTGCGAGCAGCTCACCCAGTCCGGCCTGGTGAAAGATCCCGCCGACCTCTACGCCCTCACCCTCGAACAACTGCTCCCCTTCGAGCGGATGGGAGAGAAGCTGGCGACCAAGATCCTCGCCAACATCGCCAACAGCAAGACGCGTCCGCTCGCCAACCTGATCTTCGCGCTGGGCATCCGCCATATCGGCGAACACGCCTCCGAAATCCTGGCCGCACACTTCGGCACGCTGGACAAGCTCGCGGAGGCCCCCGTCGAGGAGTTGGCGAAGGTGTTCGAGATCGGGCAGCGGACGGCAGAGAGCATCTTCGCCTGGTTCGCCGAGGAGCGTAATAGAGAGGTTCTGGCGAAGCTCAAAGCCGCCGGGGTCGAGCCGCCCGCCGACGCCTCCGCGCCCCAATCCGACCAACTCGCCGGGAAGACCTTCGTCTTTACCGGGACGCTCACCCGCTTCAAGCGCGACGAGGCCGAGGCGATGGTCAAGCGTCTGGGCGGGCGGGCCAGCGGCAGCGTCAGCAAACAGACCTCCTATGTGGTCGCCGGGGAGAGCGCAGGCAGCAAACTCGCCAAGGCGCAGGAGCTGGGCGTCCCTGTCCTCACCGAGGACGAATTCGCCGACCTTATGGACAGTTTGTAAGGAAAACCTTAATCTCGGGGATTCATCCCCGTTCTGAAACGCAAAGTCCGCCTGCGCGGACTGGCCCCCACCCCAAACCCCTCCCCCATTCTGGGAGAGGGGCTTATGGAACCCGCGCAGGAAATTCGCTTCGCGAATTTGGGCTGCACCGTAGGTGCGACCTTTAGTCGTATCTCAGAACGGCGTTTCAACGCCGGGTGCAAAGTGGAGAGAGAACATGGTGGAAATCGTCCCCTACCGCGCCGAGTGGCCGGTGGAGTTTCAGCAAATCGCCTCGACACTGCGGCAGGCGCTGGGCGCGCTGGCCCTGCGGATAGATCATATCGGCTCGACCTCCGTACCCGGCCTGGCTGCCAAGGATGTGATCGATGTGCAGATCACGGTGGCGGCGCTCGATCCGCGCGCCGTGGATGCGATGACAGCGCTCGGCTATACGCATATAAGTATTTCGCGGGATCACTGCCCGCCTCATATCGAAGGCTCCGCGACGGATTGGGAGAAGTGGTACTTCCGCGCCCCGCAAGATCAGCGGCGCACCAATACGCATATGCGGGTGATGGGCCGCGCCAACCAGCGCTACGCCCTCCTGTTCCGGGACTATCTGCGCGCCCATCCCGCTACCGCCGCCGCCTATGCGGAGCTCAAGCGTCGCCTAGCGCAACATCTGGCCGACCCCGAAACGTATCCTGATGTAAAGGACCCTGCGGTGGATCTCATCTACTTCCCTGCGGAAGTCTGGGCGACCGCCACATCCTGGCAGCCGGGGCCATCGGATGCGTGATACCAGGGGATAGAGAGGGGAGCTAGGCCACAGTGACACTATCGGATGCCTCCGAGAGGCAGGCTGCATATGACTTGATCGTGCGCGGCGGCACGGTGCTGGATGGGACGGGCGCGGAGGGCGTCCGGGCCGATGTGGGGATCGTAGACGACCGAATCGCCGCCGTAGGCGACCTCACGCAGGCGACTGCCGGGCGTACGCTGGACGCGACCGGGCTGCATGTCGCCCCCGGCTTCATCGATATTCACACCCACTCGGACATCTCGGTCGTCTTCGATCCTGGGCAGGCCAGCGCGGTCGCCATGGGGGTGACGACGCAGGTGGTGGGGAACTGCGGCCTCTCGCTGGGCTTCGTCAACAATAGCGATGTCTTCGCCTTCGAGAAGCGCTGGCTGGCTCCCCATGGCGCGCGTATCCGCTGGAATACCTTCGCCGAGCATCTGGAGCAGATCGAGACGAAGGGCGTCTCCACCAACTTTGTGCCGCTGGCGGGGCATGGGACGCTGCGCAAGCGGGTGATGGGCATGGGCGAACGCCCGCCGAGCCGCGAGGACATGGCGGCGATGCAGCGCGAGTTGGAGGCGGCGCTGGACGCCGGCGTGTGGGGCCTCACCTCCGGGCTGGAGTATCCCCCCTCCTCCTATGCGGATACGGACGAACTCGCGGAGCTCTGCACCGTGGTCGCGGCCCATGGC
>DATGIG010000759.1:0-6986 GCA_035295825.1 Chthonomonadaceae bacterium
TCCGGCGTGCTGGAGGGGAGCCAGTCGCTCACCCAGACCCTGCCGCTCGATACGAACGCCCTTCCCGAAAGCACGCGTCTCACGGTTCGGATCACGCCCTCCGTCTCCGGCGCGCTGTTCAATGCCACCGACTACCTGATCGGCTTCCCCTACGGCTGCACCGAACAGACTATGAGCCGCTTCCTGCCCGACCTGCTGGTGCAGCGGGCGATGCGCCTCAACAGCCTCCACGATGTGAAGCACGCAGAGGAGCTGCCCAAGATGGTGCGGAATGGCCTGCAGCGCCTCTACCGCTTCCAGCACGCCGACACGGGCGGCTGGGGCTGGTGGGAGCACGACAAGGACGATCCCTGGATGACCGCCTATGTCCTGTATGGCCTCTCGGTGGCCCAGGCGGAGGGGTATCCGGTCAGCGCAAATGCCCTGCAGAAGGGCCGTAAGGCGGCGCTGAAGTTCTTGCAGGAGCCGGATCGCGTGGAGAGTTCACTTCCGTCAACAGATTCGACAGGGACCATCGCGAACAACGACCGACCCTTCCTGCTCTATGCACTGGCACTGACGGGAGATGCGGACGACGCCCGCGCCGGGTGCAGCAAACTGAAGATCAGCGGGCTGAGCTCCCAGGCGCTCGGCTACCTCATTCTGCTCGATCACCTGCTGGGCGAACCCTCGGACGAGGCGCTCACGGAGTTGGGCAAACGAGCCGTGACCGCCGACGGGACGCTCCACTGGAAGACCGGACGTTGGGCCTCGTGGGATTGGGACGACCAGACCACCAACGCCACCGTGCTTCGGGCGCTGTTGGCGCTGAACCGGCAGGACCCGCGTATTCCGGAGGTCCTCCGCTGGCTGATGCTCCAGCGCACCGGCGACTACTGGACCAGTACCCGCGATACCTCCTGGGTGCTGGCAGCCTTCTGCGACTTCCTGACCGGGCAGCACGAAGAGAACAGCGGCGGCGAAGTCCACATCACCCTCAACGGCAAGGACTGGCCCGTTGCGACGCTCACCCCGGACATCACGAAGGAGCGGGAGATCCTCTACAAGATCCCCGCAGCGAACGTGCGGCCCGGCGCGAATACCCTGGTGTTCCAGCGCACGGGCGGAAGTAACCTGGTCTTTGTCTCGGTCGAGCTGCGCCAGACGGTCGGGCAGGAGGACATCCCGGCGCTCACCCGCACGGTCGCCGACCTCGGCCTCTCTCCGCAGCATGGCCTATCGCCTGGGCCGGAGCTACATCAGCCGAACAAAGAGGACCCGAATGCCAAACTGGAGATCAAACGCGAGTATCTGCGCGTGCTGCCCAGAAAGGTGGGCAGCGATGCGTGGTCGCTGCAGACCGAGCCGACCAACAACCAGCTCCAGGAGGGCGACCGCGTCCGCGTCCGCCTGACGCTCAATGTGCCTCGTGAGATGGCCTATGTCCTCATCGAAGACCCGTTCCCGTCCGGCTGCGAAGTCACGGAGCGGGGCGCCGCCGAGGAGGTCGTCGAGTGGGGCTACTGGTGGGACAGCGTAGACATCCGGGACGATAAGATCGCGTTCTTCGTCCGTCGCCTCTCGGCGGGGCAGCATGTCATCGAGTACAACCTGCGGGCCATGACCCACGGCAGTTACCACGTCCTGCCGACGCTCCTTCAGGGGATGTACGCACCAGAAACGCGCGCCGAATCCGCCGAATCGCGGGTGACTGTGCGTTAGTACCTAACCCCCCGCCCCCTTCCCTACTGCGCTCACTCCGTTCGCAGGGAAGGGGGTGACACAAACATGTGCTTCATTAGGAAGGCATCACGTCAACACCCCGATAAGAGAGAAAGTGGCTCGTTGACGCGATGCCTTTAATAAAACGTAGATGATCCCGACACCCCTTCCCTCGTAGGGAAGGGAGACGGGGGTTAGGTAAAGTACAGCACGGAAGGTACAAAGGAAATGCGGAACTGGAAACGAAGCGATCGTTTTGTTCTCTATTGCTGCATAGGACTGCTTGGGCTATGGATCCTATCTCTGGCGACGGGATATTTTAAGGTGGAATTCCTACCCCGACAACAATGGGGATTAAACTATGGGGATTAAACTATGTGTATTCCCCTGGAAGCCAGACCATATCTACAAAAACCGGGGCTATCATCTGTGCGTTTCAAGGGTATAGTTTTACGCTGGGGTCATTGAAAATACACCATACTGGCCCCTGGTACCTCCGTTATTAACGCCTCAAAATCCTGGGGTACAATGGGATATGAACGTGCTAGATTATTCCCCTCAATTATTATCAAGAGCGCCGGATTCCCCCCTTACTTTTTTGAATTGGAACCACCTCGCTTGCGTCGGGAGGCCTTTCAACCTGGCGGCGACGCTGGCCAGCGGGCAGAGCTTTCGATGGAGGCAGGATGCAGCGGGCATCTGGTGGGGCGTAGTAGAGCGTATCGGGATGGCAGTCTGGCAGGAGGAGGGACAGCCTGACAGCCCGCTCTACTGGCAGACCTTTCCGGAGCCGAACCGAGAGGATGTCGTTGCCGACTACTTCCGGCTGGACGTGGACCTGGAGGGGCTTTATGCGGATTGGACGCGGCGCGAGCCGCGAATTACTGACGCCCTGGCAGCCTTTCGGGGCCTGCGTATCCTGCGCCAGCCGCCGCTGGAGTGCTTCTTCGGCTTTCTCTGTGCTACCTGCAACACGGTCATCAAGATCGAACGGAGCGTGCGCCGCCTTGCAGAACGCTATGGAGAGGAGATCGCTTTAACAGGGCTCCCCTTCTCTCTCTCGGCTTTTCCCACTATCGCCGCCCTTGCCGATGCCGATGAGGATGCGCTACGTGCCGACCTATGGGGCTATCGCGCCCCGCTTGTTCTCAGGTTGGCCCGGCATCTGCAGACCCTGCCACCCGATTGGCTGCCTTCGCTGCGCCAGGCGTCTTATGCGGAGGCGCATGCCGAACTCTCCACCCTCCACGGCATCGGGGCGAAACTGGCGGACTGTATCTGCCTGTTCGCACTGGATAAAGATGCTGCCGTCCCCATAGACACCCATATCCGGAAGATTGGCGCGCGCCTGTTTCTGCCCGAACTGGCTGACAAGTCCCTCACCCCACGTAACTATGCTGCGTTCGCCGATGCCTATCGCGACCGCTTCGGCCCCTATGCGGGCTGGGCGCAGCAGTATCTCTTCTTCGCCGAACTCCGCCGCATTCCCCCCCGTGGCTCCGCCTATCCCCAACCCCTCTCCCGCCGAGGGGAGAGGGACCAATTCAGCATCTCCCCTCTCCCCAGCGACGAAGGAAATCCGCGTTAGGATAGCGGATTTGGACTGCGCGAAGCGCGACTTATTTGCGCGGGAGAGGGGTTGGGGTGAGGGGGCGCACCGAGCATCTGCAAAAAGGCACGAACGGCACGGGGATCAAAATGGACGCCGGCCTGAGCGCGCAGATAAGCCAGCGCTTCCGTCTCTGACCACGCCTTGCGATACGGCCGGTCGGAGCATAAGGCGTCATAGACATCAATAACGGCAAATAGCCTGGCCGACAGGGGAATATCATCCCCCTTTAAGCCCTCCGGATAGCCGGTTCCGTCCCACTTCTCATGATGGTAGCGAGGAATATCCAGTGCGGGCCTCAGGAACGCAAGGGGAGCGAGCAACTCGTAGGCATGGATCGGATGGCGCCGCATCACTTCCCACTCCGCATCGGTAAGCGCCTCCGGCTTATGCAGAATGCTGTCAGGCACGCCCAGCTTGCCGATGTCATGCAGCAGCGCACCCCACCGCATAGTGCGGGCCTCCTCCTCGTTCATCCCAACGGCACGCGCCAGTCGCACTGCCAACTCCGCGACGCGCCTATTATGATTCTCCGGCTCCCTGTTCTGAAGGACGAGCAGGCGCGCCCAACCCTCCACCATCGCATCGTAGGAGCGGCGCATATCCTCGGCCATGGTCTCCAGTGCGGCGACGAACGTATCCTCGTGGAGGTTGAGCTTGGGCCGTATCATATCGAAATGGGGCCGAAGCCGCTCCTCCTCTGTCAGCGGGCGTTTATCCGCCGGGTCCAGGATATGGGTCACACAGTTGCGTCCGTGTCGTTTCGCGCGATAGAGCGCCGCATCCGCCTGACCGATCAGGGCGGCAGGGGAGAGGATCGCCAACGAGAGGGTCGCCACACCGAAGGAGGCGGTCACCTTCCGCTCCCGCCAGGGAATGGCTTCAATCGCCACCCGGAACCGCTCCGCAGCGTACCGCGCGCTCTCGGCGTCCGCCTCCGGCAACATCACGACGAACTCCTCGCCTCCATAACGCGCCACCAGGTCGGTGGATCGCGCAGTGGACAGCAGGACCTCGGCAATCCTCCGCAGGACGGCATCTCCGGCAGGATGGCCGAAGGCGTCATTATAGTCCTTGAAATGGTCCACATCCATCAGCACCACGGAGAGGGGTATGTTGTAGCGGGTCGCACGATCCACTTCTTCTCTGAGCCGCTCTTGAAACGCCCGATGGTTCTTCAGTCCTGTCAGGCCATCCATCGTCGCCAGGTCTCGCAGGCGCGCATTGGTCTCTTCCAACTCCAGCTTCTGCAGCTCTAACTCCACCGCCTGGTCATGGACCCGGGTAATGTGATGCTCCAACTGGGTATTGACCTCGTTCAGCTCCGCATTGGCTGTCTGAAGCTGCCGTTCGGCCTCCTTACGCGCCGTCACATCGCGATTGATCTCCAGGATCGCATACGCCCTACCGGTCGCATCGCGCATCAGCACCTGGCGGCTTTCGACAATGATCTCCCTCCCATCGCGTCGCCGATGGCGCAACTCCCCCTCCCACTGCCCAAAGGAGAATAGCCTGGCCTCTATCACCTCCAGAGGTTCCGGAAAGCGGGTCTGCAACAGGGAGTGGGTGACGCTGTCGAGCGCCTCCGTCTTCGTCCAGCCGTATAACGTCTCGGCGCCCCGGTTCCAGAAGGTGATCCGGCTCCGCACATCGCGAATTAAGATGGCATCGTGCGCCATCTCCAACAGGGTCGCCTGCGTGTTCAGCGCCTCATTCATCGCATACCGGGTGAGCGCATACTTGAGTGCGCGGGGAAGATGATCGTAATCTATCCGCCCCTTGATGAGATAGTCCTGCGCACCCGCCTGCAGCGCCTCCAGACCGAGCGTCTCATCATCGGTCCCCGTAAGCACCACGACGGGGAGATTGGGGATCTCCTCACAGGCGCGGATCACAGTCTCCAGGCCATAACTGTCCGGCAGAGACAGATCCAAAAGAACCAGATCGAAACGCGTCCCTACCAGTCTCTTCACTGCCTCGCTCAACTGATCTACCCAGGTAACGTCGAATTCCGATGGCGTTGCCTGTCTTAATGTATCTTGAATCAGGACGGCATCACCGGGATTATCTTCCACGAGCAGAATATGGGTTGTCTTCGTTGGCACGAGGGTCTCTTTCAAGGTCGAAGCGCCGATCAGCGCATCCCCTCCACGGCATTGTTATCGGCGTTGAGCATCCGGCGTACTTTTTGTGCCAGCGTTGTCGGCGTAAAGGGCTTCTGCAAGAAGGCGATGCCTTCCTCCAGGTGTCCTTGCTGATCAATGGTATTATCGGTATAGCCCGATATGAATAGAAATCGGGTCTGAGGGTGCATGGCAAGCAGATGATCGGCTACCTCTTTCCCACTCATTCCCGGCATGAGTACATCGGTAACAACCAGATCGAAATGGTCGTTGCGCGCCTTCGCAAGACGTATCGCCTCTGCGCCATCAGCGGCTTCCTCTATGACATAACCGAGCTTGCGTAGCGTTTGCGCTGCCATCTGACGGACCATCGGTTCATCTTCAATCAGAAGGATCGTCTCTCCGCCGGAAGGAACTACGGTTGATTCACTCAGACGACGCGTGGGAATAACCGCCTCCTGGAAGCAGGGCAAATAGATGCGAAACCGTGTGCCCTCTCCAGGCACGCTCTCCACTGCGATGATACCGCCATTCTGCTGGATGATCCCATAGCACGTCGCCAGCCCCAGACCTGTTCCTTTTCCCTTCTCTTTGGTCGTAAAGAAGGGTTCGAAGATATGGGATTGGACTTCTGCGCTCATCCCCTCGCCGGTATCACGCACAGAGAGCAGCACATAATCGCCCGGAATAGCTCTCTGCAGGCGTGCGCCTCGCTCATCCAAGGAGACATTGGCCGTCTCCATTTCGATTCTGCCCCCATTCGGCATGGCATCCCGCGCATTGACGATCAAATTGACGATCACCTGTTCCATCTGCCCCGGATCCGCTTTGACTTGCCAGAGGTGCGGGGCAAGTTGTGTTGTGAGTACGATATTGGGCGAAATCAGACGGCGCAACATCTTCTCCATATCGTAAACGCATTCGTTCAGGTCCAGCACCCTCGGTTGGATCGTCTGCTTACGGGCGAAGGCAAGCAGTTGTTGCGTCAGGTCAGCGGCGCGTTGGGCGGCTTTGCCGATACTCCCCAGATAGTTCGGCAGATCGTCCCCACCGGGCTCGGCTTCGCACGCCAGTTCGGTAAACCCCATGATGGCGGTCAGGATATTGTTGAAGTCATGCGCGACACCCCCCGCCAGTCGGCCTATCTCTTCAAGGCGTTGCGATTGGTGCAGGCGGTCCTGCAAATGCTTCCGGCGATGGCGCTCCACGGCAAAGCGAAGGGAGCGCATCAGCAGATCGCTATCCACGCGGCCCTTAACGAGATAGTCCTCTGCGCCCGCTTTGACAGCCTCGACACCAAGCTGCTCATTATCCTGGCCGGTCAAGACGACCACAGGCAGGTTTGCGATGCGCTTGAACCCTTCGATGCTTGCGCGCAGGTCGCGACCTTCCAGAACGGATAAGTCCAACAAGAGGATATCGAAATGCGCTGCTTCCAGTCGCTGCATGGTTGCTGCAAACTCATCCACCGCTTCCAGTGTAAAGACAACCTGTTCCGCCGACTGCAGGCGCACGCGCGTCAGTTCCACATCGCCGGGATTGTCTTCCGACAG
>DATGIG010000760.1:0-8238 GCA_035295825.1 Chthonomonadaceae bacterium
GCCCTCGCGCCCGCTGCGGCAAGCGCAGGCACTGCTGCACACGCAGTTCGCTGAGAACCTGACGCTCTCGCAGATGGCCGAAACGGTGGGCGTGCATCCCATGCATCTCGCCCGCCTCTTCCGGCAACACTGCCGCTGCACGCTTGGAGACTACGTGCGGCAACTGCGCGTAGATTATGCCTGCCGGGAGCTGGCCTCCTCAGACGCCTCTCTGGTCGAGATCGCCCTGGCGCGGCAGGATTTTCGGACCAGAGCCAGTTCTGCAAGACGTTCAAGCGCCACACCGGCCTGACGCCCTTGCAATTCCGGCAGACGGCTCTCGCGCGCTGATACCCTACCGGCCAGGAGTATAACCCCTTGAACCGATCGCTCTCTCTTATCGCCACAGCTCTTGTTCTTGTCTCGGTGACCCGCCCGGTCTTAGGGCAGACCGGTCCGATCCATCTCAGCGTGGACGCCACGGAGGCGCCGCGCAAAATCCTCCACGCGCGTCTGAGCCTTCCGGTCGCGCCCGGCCCGCTGACCTTGCTCTATCCGAAGTGGATCCCCGGCGAGCACTCCCCGGACGGTCCCATCGCCAATCTGGTGAATGTCCGGCTTACGACTGGTGGGCATCCGCTCGCCTGGCGCCGGGACGACGTGAACATGTACGCTATACGCTGCAGCGTGCCGCACGGAGCGAGCACGCTGGAGGCGTCCTACGATTTCCTCATCCCTCCGTCGCAGGGTCCTTTCGCCCAGGGCCCTTCCGCGACAACGGAACTGGCCGTCCTCAACTGGAATCTGGTGACGCTCTATCCCGCCGGTTATCGCTCGGACGACTTGAGCTACGAGGCGCGTCTGAAGCTTCCGGCCGGCTGGAAGTGGGCCACGAGCCTGCCCGTCGCGTCCACATCGAATAACGAGATCACCTTCAAGCCGGCCTCCCTCACCACCCTGGTCGATTCGCCACTCATCACGGGCAAGCACTTCCGCGCCGTGCCCCTGGGCACAGACAGGGGCCGCCCGCACGAGCTCGACATCGTCGCGGACAGCGACGCCGCCCTGGAGGCTCCCGCGTCCGTTCTGGATTCCTACAAGCGTCTCGTTCCGGAGACGGGAGTGATCTTCGGCGTGCGCCACTACCGCCAGTACCGGTTTCTGCTCACCCTCAGCGACCACACCGGCTTCTTCGGTGAGGAGCACCACGAATCCAGCGACGACCGCCAGCCGGAGCGGACGCTGCTCGACGATTCGCTGCGCAAGGGCGGCGCTATCGTGCTGCCGCACGAGTTTTTCCATTCCTGGAACGGCAAGTACCGCCGCCCGGCCGGACTGGCGACCCCGGATTATGACGAGCCCATGAAAGATGAATTGCTCTGGGTCTACGAGGGGCTGACCGACTACTACGGCGCCGTGCTCGCCGCACGCATCGGCCTCTTCTCTCCGGAGGACTTCCGCGACTACCTGGCCTCCATCGTCTCGCAGATGGAGGCGACCACCGGTCGCAACTGGCGCCCCCTTGCGGATACGGCCATCGCCGCCCCGGTCCTCTATGCCGCTCCGCAGGAGTGGGGTACGGCCCGGCGCGGCACAGACTTCTATCCCGAAATGGACCTCATCTGGCTGGAAGCGGATACGATCATTCGCAGGCAGACCAACGGCCAACGCTCACTCGACGACTTCTGCCGCCTGTTCCACGGCGGCGAAAGCACGCCGCCTATGGTCAAGCCCTACACCGAAGATGACGTGGTCTCCGCGCTGAACACCGTCGCCCCCTACGACTGGCGCGGCTTTTTCGATTCCCGCATCTACAAAATCAACCCACACGCTCCCCTCGGCGGCATTGAGGGGAGCGGCTGGAAGATGGTCTACACTGAGACACCGAACGCGCTGATCCAGGCGAACGAGCAGAGCGGCCGAGGTGCGGACTTCACCGACACGCTCGGTCTGCTCATCGGCGGCAATGGCGCGATATCCGACATCATCGCCGGCCGCCCGGCGGACAAAGCCGGCATGTCGCCCGGCCAGCTTATCACGGCCGTGAGTGGCCGCAAATACAGCGCGGACCTCCTCCACGCCGCCGTCAAAGCGTCCAGATCCAACACAGCCCCCATCGAACTACTTGTCCAAGACGGTGAGTATTTCCACACCTACAAGCTCGACTATCACGGCGGCGAACGCTATCCGCACCTGGAGCGCGATGCCTCCAAACCAGACCTTCTTAGCCTCATCGCGCAGGCCCGCGCGAAATAAGGTCTTCCCCTCATAGACCTCACGCCCCTGACTCTACCTCACCTCCTTCGCAAGAAGAGAGGGCGATTTAATACAGGTTTAGCCCGCGACGAAGCGAGCCGCGCTTGCGCGAGTCTCGCGGAGGAAGGCGGGCTTTGTGCTTCAGCACCGGGTTAAAATCCGGTGAAATGGGGGGTTAACCCCGTGATTTATGTTAATACATGACCAAGATGTTTGTCCAGCACAAGACACCGTAAAGCTGACGTGCTAGATTGGAAAGTCTATCACTCGTGAAAAAGGAGTTCTGGTTGCCATGCAGACGGCCATCCTCTTACTTATTCTGTTCTTTGCCGCTTCGGTCACCACGGCGGCACAGGGAGCTGGCCAGCGCTCCGCGCCGGCGACGGTCCAGTACGATCTCACGGTCAACCTCCAGCCGGACGCGCATCACCTGGAGGCGACCGCCGTCGTGCAGCTTCCTCCGGCGACTACAGAACGACAAACCCTTCCTTTTGCGCTCTATTCGGACATGAACGACGTTCGCGCCACCGTCCTGTCACCCCAAAGCTGCGCCGGTCCGGCAACGGTGCGGGAAACCAGAACAGATTCCGACTTTTCCAAAAATCGCCACTGGGAGCTAACGCCGCCGCATCCACTGCCCAGGAATACACCCCTCTCTCTGCAGATCCAGTACTCCGGCGGCCAGAGACCGGCCTTTCAGTTCTATCTGGGGCCGGAAGGCTCGTTCGCCTCCGCCTATGGCAGCTACTGGTATCCCCGCTTCGATGAGGGCAACGAAACGGGTACACTGCGCCTCGCGGTGCCCAAAGGAATACTCGTCAAGGCGACCGGACAATTCGTTTCTGAGAAAGACACCGAATCGGAATCGCTCTTCACGTTCCGCGCCGACAAGCCGACCCGCTTCAGCTTCGCGGCGGGGCATTATTTAATTCATCGTCGGGAAGGCAGCGTGCCCATCACGCTCTATCTGCTCAAGGACCGGCCGTTCGCGGAGGAGTTCGTGGACGGGATGCTCAAGGCGCATCGCGTTCTTGTCAACGAGTTCGGCCCCTACCCGTTTGGCGAATACGCCGTCGTGGAGACGCCGTCTCCGCAATCTACACAGTCCGGATTTAGCGGCGCCTCCCTGGCCGGGTTTATGCTCGCCGATACCGACACTCTCGATGCAGGATTCGATCTGGCCTTCTTCGGGCATGAGATGAGCCATCAGTGGTGGGGCAACCTGGTCACGCAAGAGGGCTACAGGGGCAACGACATGATGGACGAGGCCATGGCCCAGTACGGCTCTCTGCGCTGTGTCGAAGAGATGGATGGCCCTCAATTGGCCGCGCGGTATCGCAGCATCGGCTATCCCGGCTACGACCCATCGCAGTGCGGCCAGGGGGCACTGCTGTTCGCCGCCGCCGGGCTGGACCAACCGCTGGGATCACTCCCTGGCGGGGGGATCGGCCACTACATGGCCGACTGCAAGGGATTCCTGGTCTACTCCCTGCTCGCCCGCACCATCGGCCCGGACCGGTTCCGTAAGGCTTTGATGCGCATCGCCAGCGCCTATGCGTTCCGGTCCATCACCTGGGACGCTTTCCTCCAGGAAATCCAGCGCGCCGCCGGCCAGGACCTTTCCTGGTTTTATAAACAATGGTTTGAGCGCAAGGGCGTGCCCTTCCTTTCGCTGCAGTGGGCTCAGCAAGCCGGCCGCCTGCGTATCACGCTTACCCAGGCAGCTCCTTACTATCGGCTGACCCTGCCCGTTCAAATCGAATTCGACAATGGCGAAGCGGTCATGCAGCAAATACCGTTAGAAGGCGCAAAGGCCGATCAGGTTCTTCCGGAACGTCGCCGTGTGCAGGTGGTTCGCCTGGACCCCTACTCTGAAGTTCCGCACATGACGGCGCAAGCGCAAGCAGAAGCGTTACGCTCCTGGACGCTGGGCACTTCGCTCAGACAGGAGGGCAAAAACGAGGACGCGCTCAAGGTTTTTCAGGAGGCCCTGCAGCATCTGCCGACCGCAGATCCCTACGGAGCAGAGTTCCTGCTGCGCATGGGCATAGGCAGAGTGCATCAAGCTGCGGGACAATTAGACGAGGCAAAGCATGAATACGAGCAGGCGCTTACCTGCCCTGTCCGTCCTGCCGATTACCTCCCCTTCGTCTATCTTCGCCTCGCTCAGATCGCCAGATCTCAGGGCGACCTTCCCCGTCTGCAATGGGCGGTCCGCTACGCCGCGAGCGCCGACGCGGCCCTGGACTATCCAACAGGCGCAGCCCGCGCAGCGCAGCAACTGCTTGCTGCGCCCTGATCAGGAAGCTATTTTTCTCGACCAGAGCGGGATTGCCGCGAAGGCAGGAAGGGAAGCGGGTCCTCAGGAAGGAATGCCTCCTTCAGGCTGCGTGCAAGCGGCCCTTCCTTCGCTTTCTCGGACGTTGTTTCCTTTGATTCGGTTGGAAGGCTGCGGCGGAAAATCATGTCCCAGCGCCGCCAGCGATCGGCCGGCATGATCGACATTGTCCTCACCCCCTTCCGGGCATCGTTATCCACGTCTTTTCCGTACTCTTAGTGACGTTGCGAACACCGCTCGGGTTTCCTCTCCCCGCGACCGGGTGGACAATCCGGGCGTAAATCGGCTAGAATGAAAGCCCACGCAACTCCCACCGTGCGAAGACTATCAAAATACGTACATTCGCTTCGCCGGCGCGGCGCAGACAAAAACGAGGAGGCAAAAGGTTCATGAACGGCTGGAAACGCACGGTCCCCTGCGGAACGCTCACCGCCGACGCTATCGGCCAGGAAGTGGTTTTGAACGGGTGGGTGAATCGTCAGCGCGACTTCGGCGATCTGGTGTTCATTGACCTCAGAGACCGCACCGGCCTGGTGCAGGTCGTGGTGGATGCCACGATGTCGCCCGAGCTGGTCGAGATAGCCAACGGCATCCGCAGCGAGTACGTGCTGGGCATTCGGGGCACGGTGCGCGCCCGCCGGCCGGGAACGGCCAATCCCAATCTGACCACCGGCGAGATCGAGGTCGCCGCCCAGGCGATTTCCATTCTCAACACCTCCAAAACGCTGCCGTTCCAGATTTCCGACGAGGAGAGCATGACCCAGGTGGACGAGAGCCTGCGCGTCAAGTACCGCTACCTGGACCTGCGCCGCCCGAAGATGCAGGCGATGCTCGAGCTGCGCCACCGCGCCGTGAAGCTGATGCGCGATTTCCTGGACGAGCGCGGCTTCCTGGAGATCGAAACGCCCATCATGACCAAAAGCACGCCGGAGGGCGCGCGCGACTACCTGGTGCCCTATCGCCTGGAGCCGGGACTCTTCTACGCGCTGCCGCAATCGCCCCAACAATATAAGCAGCTCCTCATGGTGGCCGGCTGCGAGCGCTACTTCCAGATCGCCCGCTGCTTCCGCGATGAGGCCCAGCGCGCCGACCGCCAGCCGGAGTTCACCCAGCTCGACCTGGAGATGTCCTTCGTGGACCAGGAGGAGATCCTGGAGCTGATCGAGGCGTTGACCATCTTCGTCGTGCAGCAGTTGAGCGAGAAAGAGATGCCGGTGCCTTTTCCCCGCTTCACTTACGACGAAGCCATGCGCCGGTACGGGACTGACAAGCCGGACATCCGCTTCGGCCTGGAGTTGGTAGACCTGAGTCCGATCGCCGCGGAGTCGGAGTTCACGGTCTTCCAGAGCGCCCTGGAGAGCGGCGGGCAGGTCAAAGCCGTGCGCTATCCGGGCGGGGCGGCGCTCTCGCGCCGGGAAGTGGAGGAGCTGGGCCAGTTCTGCAAGGAGTTCGGCGCGAAAGGGCTGGCGACGCTCGCCGTGACGGAGCCGACCCCCTCCGGCGTGAAATCGGCCGTTGCCAAATTCTTATCCAAGGCGCAGATGCAGGCGCTGTTGACCGCCTGCGAGGCGCAGGCCGGCGACCTGATCGGCATCGTAGCCGATGCCGACCCTGCCGTCGTGGCGAATGTGCTCTCTCGCCTGCGCGTCGAGATCGGGCGGCGGCTGGACCTGCGCGATCCGAATAAGCTGGCCTTCTGCTGGATCGTGGACTTCCCACTGGTCGAGTGGAACAAAGACGAAAACCGCTGGGATGCGACGCATCACCCGTTCACCATGCCGAAGGAGAGCGATCTGCATTACCTCGACACGGACCCCGGCCGGATCCGCGCCCAATGCTACGACATCGTCTGCAACGGCACGGAGTGGGCATCGGGCAGCATCCGAATCCACCGCCCGGACATCCAGGCGAAAGTATTCGGACTACTCGGCATATCAAGGGAGAAGCAGGAGGAGCGGTTCGGCCATATCCTGGAGGCGTTTTCTTACGGCGCGCCGCCGCATGGAGGCATCGCGCCGGGTATTGACCGGCTGGTGATGTTCCTGCTGGACGAGCCCAACATCCGCGAAGTGATGGCCTTCCCGAAAATGGGTCTGGGCTACGACCCGATGATGGGCGCTCCCTCTCCGGTGGACACGGCGCAACTCGATGAGCTGGGGCTGCGCATCACGCCGCGCAAGAAAGAGGAGACGCCCACTCCACCGCAAATTGGTTGATCCAGTCCGCAACTTTTCCGGGACCGATCTTTTCATTAGAGTGGTTCTCCGGAGAGGGGTTCTGCGGCAATGGCGTCGGAAAGGAGGCAAGAGAATGCGGATCACCGGTTACCGATTGATGGATCGTCTGGAAGAGCTGCAGGAGCAGGCGAAGACACTGGACGGCCAGTTCAAGTCCGCGCTGTTTCAGTTCAAGACGGAGGCAGGGGACAAGCTGGATCCTCGCGCCCTGATGCACGCCTATCTGGCCTGCGAGGAGAAGATCGCCCGGCTGCAGGAGGCACAGGCGGCCTATAACCTGCAGGTCACCGTGAGCGTGCAGGGAGAAGCCATGACGCTGCAGCGGGCTGTCAAGCTGATCGGCAGCCTGAGCCATGTCAAGAACGCCTGGAGGACGGCGGCTCAGGAAACGCCCAGCAACCGGTACATGCACAATATCCACACGCGGGATAAGGATTCGGAGTACGCCGAGCGTATGGTGAGCATTGCAGAGTGTTTGCAGTTGTCCGAGGTCGCCTCCAAGCGGGTGACGGCGCTTAAGCAGGTCATTCGCTCCGGTAACGCCACGGAGATTGAAATCGAAATCGATCCAGGCGTTTTCGCCTAGTTTCCCGGCTTGCCGGCAGGCTTCGGCCAGCCGGCAGGAACGGAGATCGAATCATGGTGCTTGTTAAGCATCCAGATACATGGCGCTTCTCTGCCCACGCTCCTCGATCCAGCCTGTTTTAACCTGATCCTTAGCAGGCCTCACGCAAACATAACGACGAGGCAGAGGGCGCCGCATCCCAGATCCCAGATTGACGATCTCCGTTTATTCCTGCGGCCTTCCGCACTGGCTTCGGCCATGCGGAAGGCTGCTTGCCTTATGTGCCCAATCCTTGCGAAGGAGGCGAGCTAGAGGCAGGTGATGAGGTCTCTGTCTCTTTTCCCTCTTCCCTGCTCCCTCTTCCCTTTCTTCTCCACTCCTCCTCCAGCATACTCATAATGACGCCGCTCCAATACGAATCACCCATCCGGTAGGCGTCGCGCAGCAACCCCTCTTGCGTGAAGCCGGCGCGCTTGTAGCAGGCGATGGCGCGGGCGTTGAAGTCGAAGACAGCCAGGTCAATACGGTGGAGCTTTAATTCCCCGAAACCGATTCGAAGCATAGCCTGCACCATCTGCGTGCCCAGGCCCTTGCCGCGAAGATGCGCTGGTCCGATGAGGACCCGGCACAGCCTTCCGGCGCGGTTGAGGCTGTTGACGCTGATTTCGATATGCCCCACCGGCTCTTGTGTGGGCAGGGAGACGGCGGTATAGAGATAAAGGCGCGGCTCGGCGCGTGTCAGCGTCAGGAGATGCCCTATCTGCTCGGCGGTCAGCGGATAAACGAGGCTATTGGCCGCCCACTCCCGCAGCAGTTGCTCGGAGTCGATCCAGCGCAGCAACAGGGGAATATTGGCGTGTGTA
>DATGIG010000761.1:0-11420 GCA_035295825.1 Chthonomonadaceae bacterium
ACGCTTGTGCCTGGATGCCAAGGGAGGCATTTCGATGTTGATCCTGTGGCGCAAGCATCCGCTGGCGTCCAAGATGCAGCAGGCACTACAACAACTGCTCGTTAGACAACGAACAAGGGTCTGTTTGGGCGAAATTTAGGCAGCACCCCCATTTGAAAACTATTTTCAAACGGGTCGAAACCTCCGACTACAAATCACGTCAAATAGTTTGTCTACAAAATCCGACAAATGACGCCTTCGCGGCAACTGTACTGCCGGGAGAGGGGCGGAATTGCCTCTTTTCAGACATGCACTCCTGGCCGTACAATAAGAGTGCCTAACAGAACTCGGCCGAAAAGTTCAACCCTCACCCAGGCCCTCTCCTTTCCGGAGAGAGCGTTTTGTTGGGAGTACGGTAGAGGAGAACGCAGAGATCCGGGAGGGAGTGTATGTCGGGAACACAACGGGAGAAAGCGGAGCGGTTGCGCGCGCTGCATACCGGAGAGCAGATCCTGGTGCTGCCCAACGCGTGGGATGCCATCAGTGCACGGCTGTATGAGGAGACAGGCTTTCCCGCGGTGGGCACGACCAGCGCGGGCCTCGCCAATACCCTGGGCTATCCGGATGGGCAGGTTGCGCCCCGCGACGAGGTGCTGTTTATCGTACAGCGTATCGCGCGGACCGTCCAGGCTCCGGTCACAGCGGACATCGAGGGGGGCTACGGAGTGCACTCCATCGAGGAGGTCCTCAAGACGGTGCAGGGCGTGCTGGCGGCGGGCGCCGTCGGCATCAACCTGGAGGATGCGGCGGAGGCGAATGCGCTGGTGGATATCGGCCTGCAGAGAGAGAAGATCCAGGCGATTCGCGCGCTGGCAAACAGCGTCGGGGTCCCGCTGGTCATCAATGCCCGTACCGATGCTTTTCATCTGGGGTCGCTGGACGCCGAAATGCAGTGGGAATGGGCGGTTCAACGAGCCAATGCCTACCGTCAGGCAGGCGCGGATTGTCTGTTTGTGCCGTTTGTGACGGACGGACCGACCATCGCCCGGCTGGCAGCGGCCATCGAGGGGCCTCTCAATGTTCTGGCGATGCCGGGAACGCCGCCGGTGGCGGAGCTGGAGCGCCTGGGCGTAAAGCGGGTCAGCGTGGGTTCCGGCCCCCACCGCTCCACGCTGGCGCTGGTACGGCGGATCGCCCAGGAGCTGCGCGAGGAGGGCGTCTATGGCAGCTTTATGGCCCAGACCATCCCCTACCCCGAGGTAAATAAGCTGCTGGGCGGCGCCTCTCCGACGGTATAGAAGGAGCCGGTAATCAGCACGAGAGTGTCCGACCCGGCGGCATCCAGCGCCGCGCGGGCAGCCTTGAGCACAGAGGGAATCACGACGACATGCGGCGTATAGTTTCGAGCGACCTGAGCGATCTCTTCGGCGGGCAGGGCGCGTTTCCAGTCGGGCTGACAGACATAGATCCGTTCGACCCCCTGCGCCAGCGCGGCCAGGACGCCCTCCGGGGCGTGGCCTCCGACCATCCCGATCACCAGGAACATGCGACGGATGTCGTACTGTTGGCGCAGGATGGCGAGCGGGCCCGCCAGCGCCTCCGCCGCCAGAGCGTTGTGCGCTCCATCCAGCACGACCAGCGGGCCATCCAGCCGCCGGATCACGGTCAGCCTGCCGGGAAGGGTCGTCGTCGCCAACCCGGCGCGGACCGCCTCCTCCGGCAGAGCCTGCCCCTGCGCGGCCAGCGCACGCTCCGCCGCGGCGACCGCGCAGGCCGCGTTGGCCCGCTGGTACAGGCCCCCCATCCGCAGCGGCATCTCCTGGTAGAGATGCGCCGCCGTGGCGACCGTGACCGGGCCTGTCTGCTCCTCCCCACCCACGCTCCAGAGCACGTCCCCGGCCGCGCCGGTCTGGCCGGAAGCCTGGCCGCGCCGGACCCGTACCAGAGGCGCCCGGCGCTCTGCGGCGATGCGGGTGATGACCTCCAGCGCCTCCGGATGCTCCGCTGCGGTAAAGCAGGGAGTGCCGGGCTTGAGGATGCCCGCCTTCTCCGCCGCGATCAGCGCGTGGGTCTCGCCCAGGATGTTGGTGTGGTCGAGGCCGATATTGGTGATGACGGTAACCGCCGGCTTCACCACATTGGTCGCATCCAGGCGTCCGCCGATCCCGACTTCGATGCAGGCGAAGTCCACTTCCTGTTCAGCAAAGTAGAGAAAGCCCAGCAGGGTCTTCAGTTCAAATTCCGTGGTCTGGCCCAGTTCGGTCAGCGCCAGCGCCTCGATATGCGGGCGGGCCAGAGTAATCAGGCGGGCAAAATCCTCCCGTGGGATCAGGCCGCCGTTCACCTGGACCCGCTCGCGCACATCATACACATAGGGCGAGAAGTACGCTCCGACGCGATAGCCCGCGGCGTGGAGGATCGCGGCGGTCAGAGCGGTCGTGGAACCTTTGCCCTTGGTGCCCGCAATATGAATGATGCGATAGCGATCCTGCGGGTTGCCCAGCCGTTCGCACAGCGCTTCAAAGCGCTCATTACCCAGTTTCCAACCGAAACGCAGCAGCCCCTCCATGTAGTGGAGGGCTTCATCAAACTCCATTGTGTACGCACTTCCTCGGTGTGAAATTGTTCACACTATGCCGAATATTCGCCTATCCGGATCGCACTTCCGGGTCTCTACTATGCAGTGGGGTGTCGTGGAGACCCACCAAGGCGACCATCCGAAGAACGATTCGCGCTCAATGTGGAGAAAACCTGCTCTCTTTATCAGGCTCTTTATCAGCAGCGAAAGATCCTTCGATAAAGAAACAAAAACAGAAGACATGTGACTACCCACAAATGTGCAATTTTCGAGAAGCGTACATGGTTCCCTGTCTCGTATAGTAAGTGAAAGCATCGGACAAGAGCAATCGGAGTTCTTGCTTCCTTCCTTTCACCGAACCATTGGGACGATACAGAATAGTTCAGAACAGAGAAGGTAAGGCAAACCGCTCCCCCTCGGTCTATTCCTTGCCGGGTACACGAGGCCCAGCATGATCAAAAAGTTGGATACCGCGCCGATCCGCATCCATTCCAACCCCGGCGAGGGGTACACCTATATCGATGCCATCACGGCACGGGCGGACGCGGAGAGACCGAGTTGTATTACGCAGGTCTATTCGGATCGGCCTACGCAGTATCGGTTCTTCCCCGGAGGACGGGTAGAACCACACGAACCGGTCAATCTTTTTTTGACCTGGAAGACCCGACGGCTCTATAACCCATTGGCAACCAGCACGCTCTCGATCCGATGGGCCACGGATGGGCAACGTTTCTTCGAGACAGGCCGACGACGGTACCTGGTGGACGACGGTTCCTACCGTATTTTCAACTGGGGAAGCGAGTTCTCCAGTGAGATCAATTCCGATACGCCGGTTCAGAGCTATACGCTCTGTTTCCAGCCGCATATCGCAGAAGACGTATTGCGCTCGCTTATCACGCCGGCCGACCAACTGCTGGATGCCCCGCAGGGGCATCGTGAGGGAATGCCGCTGTATTTTCTGGAGAAAGCGTATCCGCATGACGGCTTCGTCTCCCCGATACTGCGGCGGCTTCAGGCGCATCGAGAGAGCGATCTTGCCACACATGGCTGGTTTGAAGAGCAGTTCCATTCGGTGCTGGTGGCGATGTTGCAGACGCACCGCAACGTTCTCCATGAGGTTGAGAACGTCCCCGCCGCCCGTGCCTCGACCCGTGAAGAGCTCTACCGTCGCCTGCATCAAGCCAGAGACTTTATGGAAGCGAACCTGCATCGTTCGCTCTCCATCGCTCAAATCGCGGACATCGCATGCTTCTCGCCGCACCATTTTTTGCGGCTGTTTAAGCAGGTTTTCCAGGCGACGCCCCATCAGTATCTGACGCGCCGCCGCCTGGAGTTGGCGCAGCATCTGCTGCGCAGGACGGACCGTTCCGTTACGGACATCTGTTTTGCCATCGGTTTCGAGAGTTTGGGATCGTTTAGCTGGCTGTTCCGACGCAAAGTCGGGGTATCGCCGGAGGCATTTCGGCTCCAGGCTGGATACCCGTATGTGAATATGACTCCCAGCGCGGATCCCGCCATAGATCATGCAGTACGTTCCCGTTAGGAGAAGAAGCATGCAAGCACTCGCTGCACAGGCGACGTATCACCGGTATCTGCGCTTTCTGCCGTTCCTTCCGGTCCTGATTGCGCTGGGCGTTTTCCTGTACATGGTAGACCAGCATACGCGTGCGGAGAGCGTTGCCGCAGAGAAGAGCACGCTCGAATCGGTATCCCTCGCGCTGGGAATGCCTATCACTGCCACGAAGGCGGAAGTCTATGCCCGCCTCAACGCCGCCGCTCTGGAGCATGATGTGGCGCGCAGAGCCTGGTTTGCCGATAAGGCCGGCATTAACGCGAATTGGGATCGCATCTTTCAGCATATGGAGCAGATGAATCCGGAGGACCAGAGACAGTTTCTGCACCTCCTCACCTCCGAATATCACTTGCCGGACAATATGCCTATCGGCGGTATCAAAAAGAACGTCTCCTGGAGAGGCGCCTTCGTGGAGACCCATCAGCTCCCTATCGGGCAGCCCCAGATAGCGCCCATGATGACGATAGAGTAATCCGCAAACCGGACTGTCGTAGTTCGCGATACAGCGAAAGGGCGTCCGACCAGGCTCAAAAACAGGCGAGGACTGTCCTCAGAAGAGCACAGGATACCCGCTTTACAGAATACGGGCGTCACACAAAGGACGCTTCCTATGTGCCGATGTGCGTTCCGCTAGAGAACGTGAGTAATCAACCCTCCCTGGGGCCGTGAACACGGCCCCAAATTTTTTGGTTGGTTTGGGATAATCGCAATTTTAGAGAAAACGGGCTTCTTTATTCCTGCTATTATATAGATCACCCCAGCGGCGGCGCCGCAAAGGGGTCGGTATGCGCGCAGGCGCATAAGTTATCATCACTATCTTTTAGGGCCGTCGCAAAGAGACGGTCAGGGAGGTTCTCATGGTTCGAACTCCGCATCGACATGGTTTCACCCTCATCGAGCTGCTAGTGGTAATCGCTATTATCGCAATTCTGGCAGCCATCCTCTTCCCTGTATTCGCTCAAGCCCGTGAGAAGGCGCGCCAAACGTCCTGCCTCTCCAACCAGAAGCAACTCGGCCTTGGGCTCATGATGTATGTACAGGACTACGATGAGACCAACGCCATCGGCATCGCGCAGGGCGCTCAGTCCCATAGCTGGTTGTGGCAGACCAATCTGATGGTTCCGCTCGGCTGGCGTCCCAACGCCAACTCGCAACCCGGCACCGACCGCTATACGGCCGCGGCAGTCGTCTGGGCCAACGCCGTTCAGCCCTATATCAAGAACTACCAGATCTACGCCTGCCCCTCTGGAACGCCGACGCAGTTGGGAGGCTTGAGCGCGGAGTATGCGGCAGCGCTGAAACCGGTCTCCAACGTGTCGTACAACTTCAACGGGTTGCTCTCCTCGTACACCATTGCGGGCGAGGCATCCCCTGCGATGCTGCCGATGGTATGGGAAGGGCGCGGTAAGATCGCCATCGAGGGCTTTGAACTACCCAACCCAACCTTGATCTGCCCCAACCCTAACCAGCCCTGCGTCTACATCCCGCACAAAGTCGGCTGCGGCGCGAACAACGGCGAAACCAGCGTCATGTTCACCCCGGATGCCACGCTCTGGATCCACAGCCAGGGCGCTAACTTTGTGATGGCCGACGGGCATGCCAAGTGGCGCCGCCTGGGCGCACAGCTCGCTCCCGCCAGTACCAATGGGAACGTGGATCCCGAAACGAACTACGACACGGCCGGCGTCGCCCACAACTACTGGTGGGATGGCTGCCACGCCTGGCTCTTCCGCCCGGATTTCGACAATCCCGGCTAAGCCTCTCCTCCCCAACGCCCTGCCCGCCTTCGGGCAGGCAGGGCGCTATCATGCGTATCGCGAGAGCCAGGGACATGCAGATACTGCCACATCCCGGTAACCGTACCGGAAGAAGAGGAGCCACTTCCTTATGAAGCGGGAAATATCCCCCCCTATCGTTGCCATTATTGCCGTTGTCGTCGTGGCAATCGTTGTCTTCGTCGGATGGCAATGGATCAATCGAGAGCCAACGGCCACCAACGTGGGGGCTAATGGAGCCCCCATATCACCCGTATCGCAGTCCGGCGTTATACCGGGGCAACCGACACCGCCTTCGGATGCCAACCCCAACAAAGCAGGAGGCACCCAGATGATAAGTTCCACCAACCAATAGCCGGCCCCGCAGGCTTGGAAACACCGGTTCCCTTGCGAACTGCCCCCGGTCTCCTCGGTCCTGAGCGGGGCGGCGCCGTGCACTCCGGAAGGCATGGCTTCGCCCCGACAAAACACGATGCTCCGCCTCCTATTGTGCGATATATGGAGAATTCAGATTTTTCGAGAAGTACGCCTTCTTAAATCCTGCTATGATATGAACAGGCTGGATCTACAACTTTCGAATATGCTTCCAAGCTCAGGCGCCCCAGGCGCCGATCCGCCCTTATACTACGTAAAATGACTGCCTGCTCCCAGGCAGTCGGGAGGCACCAATGTTTCGATCTTCACGTCAACGTGGCTTTACCCTCATCGAATTGCTTGTCGTCATCGCTATCATTGCGATCCTGGCAGCCATTCTCTTCCCCGTATTCGCCCAGGCCCGAGAGAAAGCCCGGCAGACCTCTTGCCTCTCTAACGAGAAGCAGATGTCTACGGCAACTCTGATGTATGTGCAGGACTACGACGAGACCTTTCCGGAAGCCTATGTGTGGTATCCCGGCATCGGCTGGACGGCGCCCAAGGGCGTCGCCTTGCCGGTCCCTGCGGACCTGTTCGTAAATTCCGATTCGCTGCGCTCGACGTATTCCAACGCGATCCAGCCGTACATCAAGAACATGCAGGTCTTCGACTGCCCGTCGGCGGCCACGCTTGCCTCCTTCAATCCCTACTCCTTCCTTCCGGAGGTCCGGCTCTCTCTCTCCTATAACGGCTTGCTGCAATCCTATACCCTGGCCGGGATCACGGCTCCTGCCAGCCTGCCGATGCTCACGGAAGGGATCGGGAAGGGCTACTATCGGAACTACGACGCCTCCAACCCGCTCCTCAACTGCTCCAACGACGCGGATCACTCCTGCGTCTATAAACCCGCACAGGCGGGCTGCTCTGGGAACGTCAACGGATCCACAAGCATCTGGTTCGGCTTCGTTGCTACCGCAGGCGTCCATGGACGGGGCGAGAACATCGGTTTTTCGGACGGACATGCCAAGTTCCGCAACCTCTCGCTGAATATCCTGGCCCCGGCGACCACCAATGGTAACTATGAGTTCTGGGTCTATTATGCCCCGGATGGCACACCGCAATCCGCCTGGACGGATGGCTGCCATCTCTACCTCTTCCGGCCCGACTACGACTTCCCGAACGGCTAACCCCTGCTTCGTACCTGGAACGCCTCTCCCTGGCAGAACCTTTGCCGGGGAGAGGCTCCCTCTATGTACGAAAGTGGATCGCCGCTCTTCCCTCGATACGATCCATACGACACGACAAAGGAGATGTACCCGCTTGAAATCGAACAGACTTATCCGTCTGATGGCCCTGAGCAGTCTCGCTCTCGCCCTCTTCGCCTTTGTGGGCTGTAGCAGCAGCGATTCTTCCGATTCGAACGGCAAAGACGCCGCAACTGCCCCGAAGGCTGCCCCTCCCGCTACGGGCGGAGGCGCGGTCGGGACCTTGCAGGCGGATCAAGGTCCCTCCGCCCCGGCGCGAGGCATGGGCCAGGGGCTGCAGACCAAGTAGCGCCCCGGCTCCGTTCGCCTCGCCCTGCGCAGGGTCTCGGAGCCCCTGGGAACCCGCATGAAATACGCCAGAGGCAGCCTGATGCTGCCTCTGGCGTTTGTGCGCCCACGACCCCAAAAGGGTTGCCCGTTCCATCCCACCGCCAGGAGCCCACCCCTTTCAAAAAAACGCCCGTAAGGTAAGCAATCCGGCCCTCCCCGAGCGTAGGAAGGAGTATCCTCATGTGTTGTTATGGGAGACGATCATGAACCCCTACCTCAAGCCGAGCCTGGAGTTCGGCCCTGTTGTCGTTCAACGCCAGATCCGCCTGATCCCTACCGCGCGTTGGGACGAGCCGCTGGAAACAGATCGGTTTACGCCGCGTGAAGTGGTCGCGCATCTGGCCGATTGGGAGCCGATCCTGCGGGAGCGTATTCTGACGGCGCTCCGCGCACCGGGCGCGCCCATTGAAGCCTATGATGAGGCGGAGATGGCGCGCCAAAACCACTACGATACGAGCGATCCGGAAGCCCAATGCGCCCTCTTTCTACGGGAGCGCCATGAGACCGCGCGGATGTTGCGGGAGCTGGCCCCCACGGACTGGTCGAAAACCGTGCAGCACCCCGAACGCGGCACGCTCTCCGTGGAGGACCAGGCCAATCTGCTCCTGGGCCATGACCTCTACCATATCGAACAATTGAGCGCCTATCTTGCGCCGTGACTTCCTCTGCGCGGCGACTTGTGCCATACTGAAAGCGCAAACAGCGGCGGGCTCGGACGCCGCCCGTCGGACCGGCCTGGCCGCCCGCCCGACAGCGCCGCCGTGGGCGCGCCTTGCGAAGACCCGTTGCGTACCGACGCCCCACAGCCCATTCCCGCCGAGATCAGGAGAGGCAATATGTCACTCGGTTACAGCGATACCCCGATACTGCCGGATTCCGGCTATCATGTCCATGACGGCGACCGCCCTCAGCCCCGGATCGTGGATCCCGGAACCGCCAGCACCCCGCAGGAAGCGGGGCGTCCCCCTTCGGACGCTTTTATCCTCTTCGACGGCTCCAGCCTTTCGCACTGGCAAGGACGCCAGGGCGACGCCCAGTGGAAGGTTGAGAACGGCTACATGGAGGTCGTTCCGGGGACGGGCGACATCGGCACGCGGGAGGCCTTCGGCGACATCCAACTCCACATCGAGTGGGCCGCGCCGGAGTTCGTCAAGGGCGACAGCCAGGGACGGGGGAACAGCGGCGTGTTTCTGATGGATCGCTACGAGATCCAGGTGCTGGACTGCTACGACAACCCGACCTACGCCGACGGGACCACCGCCGCGATCTACGGGCAATACCCGCCCCTTGTCAATGCCTGCCGCAAACCCGGCGAGTGGCAGACCTACGACATCTTCTGGGTCGCACCCCGCTTCGAGGGCGATACGCTCGTCAGCCCCGCATACGTCACCGTTGTGCAGAACGGCCTGGTGGTGCATCACCATAAAGCCCTGCGAGGCCCGACCGGGCACCGCAACATTCCCGAATACGCGCCCCATGGCGATGGCCCGATCCGCCTTCAGGACCATGGCGACCTCGTCCGCTTCCGCAATATCTGGGTGCGCCCGCTCAAGGGTTACGACCAACCCTGACCATAAAAATATTGTAACGGCGCATAAATTCGAGGGCGGCTCTGTGGATAACAGAGCCGCCCTCGTTTGCCGAGTTGTGCACAAAAAACGGAGAGGGTGGGAGTCGAACCCACGGAGACGTTGCCGCCTCACGGCTTTTCGAGAGCCGCACCATAGACCACTCGGACACCTCTCCCTACGAACAATCCCATCTCAAACACTGCTTCCAGCAATCCCAGCATGAATTTCACGGTGACAGTTGGAGCATACCAGGATGCATTTATCCAGTTCCGGCTTTAACCTCTCGAAAGAACGGCTTTTCATGCCGGAAATCTCTCGCTCTTTTGTTTCGGACTCCTGATGATGAAATTCCAACGCCTGCAAACATCGGTTATAGCCACACCGGGAACAGCAGCCACCTTTATACGCGACACACTGTCGTTTGATACGCTTCTGGCGTTCGTGGGCGTTGGCATTAAAGCAAGATTTGCAGTGCAGTTGAAATGTCTTGCTCTTCGGTTTGCGATAACAATTCGCATCGGAAAGCTCAACGCCGCAACCGAGGCAGTGCGTGATATCTCGCTTGGGAATCAGTATATCACGCGTATTGTGCTTTCCGAATGGAGAACACTCCAGACAAAAATGACGATTGCACAGGTTGCGCGGCTTTCCATCGATAGTTGCCCATGATGGAAACTCCTTTTGGCATTTGCGACAGATGAGCATATGAAAAATCCGCGCCAAAAGAACCTAAAAGATGTAACAAGGGGGTCGGGCGGAATCGAACCGCCGACACAAGGTTTAGGAAACCTTTGCTCTATCCCCTGAGCTACGACCCCGTATAAAGCATTCCGGCTCACGAGAGCATCAAAAATGCTGAGCAGACACCCCTACGATACAACAAACGCCCTGCTGCCGGAGCAGGCCAAGGGCGTTGTGGTCAAAACAGATTATGCGCTCGGAGGGACTTGAACCCCCGGCCTACAGGTCCGCAACCTGTCGCTCTATCCGCTGAGCTACGAGCGCAAGAAACTTCCTCGCTATGGTGAATACGACGGGGCTATTATACTGTAGAATGGCCTCAAAGTCAAGAATACCAGGAGCCCTTTCCGGGAAGGTATGGTATAATTCCCCTAATCTGACATTATATTCGCCGCGCATCATTCGCCAGGAGTTCACTTTGATCCAGACAGCCTCGCAGCCCCTATGGCAACATACCGGATTACGCCAATTCATCAAATTCTGCCTCATCGGCGCTACCAGCGCCATCATAGACGTGGGGCTCTTCACGGTATTGACCCACTTGCATCTGCACCCTATTCTCGCTCGAACCCTCTCGGTATTCGTCGCGGTCATCAACGGCTACACCTGGAACAGCCTGTGGACGTTTCGCGGCATGGGAAAGGGCAAAGAGCATGAGAAGTTCATGAAGTTTCTGGCCATCAACGTCGTGGGGATGGGCCTCAATCTGGGAATCATGCAAGGGGTCTTCTTCCTCTTTACCGGGCATTTTCTCCGCACAGACGAGCCGGACAAACTGCATATGTACTCCGGCCTGGCCGTCGCCATCGTCCTTGTCTCCCTCTGGAACTTCATCGCCAACAAGAAGTGGACCTTCGCGCATCCGGTTCAGGAAGCTCAGTAGTCCACGGGGCGCAGGTAGTAGTCGTTGATGGACGTGGAGGAGAGCATCGCGGTCGTCGGCAGGTGGCGCTTCCAGTGGGTCGAATCCAGCTTGCGCTTCACGAGCGTCACCTCGGCGGCGGGAAATCCCATCTCCACCAGGCGCTGCGCCGTAAAGCCCCGCAATAGATAGAACAGAATACGGTCGGCTTTCGGATAGGAGATCCCGAAGTCGCTCTCGTCCGTCTGACCGACAATCAGATCGGCGGAGGCGGGCTTATTGACGATGACGTCAGGAACGCCGATATGGCGGGCAATCGCCCAGACCTGGGTTTTATAGAGATCGCCAAGGGGGTTGACCGGCGGGGAGTCGTCGGCGTGCCAGGTGAAGTA
>DATGIG010000762.1:0-5639 GCA_035295825.1 Chthonomonadaceae bacterium
TGCTGCGTTGCCCAGCCGGCCTGCGCCGGCGCCTGCCGCCGGTCCGCCTGGACGATGGCCTGCGCGACCCGCTCTGCCGTGAAGGCGAGCAGGGCCGGGTCGAAGCGCGTCCAGCCGGCATAGGTGAAGGTGTTGCCGCGGTGCATGGCAAGCGGATCGGGCGCGGTATGCGCATGCGTGGCCGCCAGAAGCAGATGGCCCGCGTCCAGGCCCGTCACCCCGGTCGCCTGGACGCGGCGGACGACCTCCGCCGTGAGGCTGGAAGGCACGAAGCACAGGTCCACCGAGACGATCCCGGCCTTTACCGCGCCTTCCGAGAGGACCAGCGCCCGCGCGAAGACCGGATCATGCACGCCCGTCGCCGGAGCGGCCCGGCGCGCCGCATAGCCGCCGAGCGGGACTTTCCTGGCCTGCACGTCCGGCGTGATGTCCACCTTCGCCGCCCCGGCCCGCAGCTCCGCCGCCGCCGGTCCGGCAGAGGCCAGCAGCATCAGAAGCGCCGCGGCTAGGCTTCGCCAGACGGCCGGGCGGCGCGCAACTATCCGTTTGAGAATATCCATGCTCCTATTTTTATCTTCTTCCCGCCTGATTCCTTACGTCAAAAGCAGGGCCTCCCGTTCTCAATTTTGGAGTGCGGCGGCTTGCTGCCGTAAGCACTGAAGGGGCGGCTTGCCGCCCCCATCCAAAGCGGGAGCAAGCTCCCGCACTCCAAAAGAGCCATCGCTCTCGCCCTGCAACACAGCCCGATCCGGCCCTATCCAACCGGGGAGGGAGAAGTCTGATTATGGGGACGCCTGGCCGATGAGCCGCACGAACGCCTGAATGCCCTTGATGACGTCCTGGTTATCGGTCAGGCGGCTGACGGTGCTTTCGAACTCCCGGCTGATAGCCTGGATATTCTGCCGCATCTCGTACTCCTCTCCCTCCCGTGTCCGCCGCTCGCGCTCCAGGTCTTCCCGAGTGTCGCGCATCCGGTCCTGGAGGTCGCGCAGGGTAGCTTCCTGCCACTTCAATTTCTGGCGCACCTCCACAATGTCTTCGCGCGGATAGCGCGCCTCCTCCCCAATGGCGTTCAGCTTGCGCATCAGGTAGACGTAGCCGGCGAGGACCGGGCGGAAGAGGGTGGAGACCAGATAGAAGGCGGCGAAGTAGTAGCCGGCGCGCCCCCCGGAGGAATAGGTGACGGCGGCCACCAGCGCCGCCGAGAGCAGGTGCGCCCCGACGGCAAGTCCGCCCAGACGCCGCCGCAGCGTCTTGAGATAGGCTTCGCGACCGGGCGGCAGGGCGATCTGGCGCTCCTGCGAACGCTGCATCTCGAAAGAGACCTGCAGCGCCTGGAAATAGAGGTCCCAGGGCGCTTTCAGGATCACCAGAAGCCAGAGAAAACAGAGCGCGCCCATTACCCAGTCCAGCAGATGCCCGGATGCAAGGCTCTGATGAATCCACGGACCGAGGCCCAGCAGCCAGACCGCCAGGCCGGCAACTGCCAGGATGAAAAGGGCCCAGCATGCTGCCAATAGGCTTCGCATGGAGACCGCCTCCTTTCCGTTGGCGCGAACCGATCTTTGCGCCATCGCTGTATCATAGCGGAAGAAGGCTCCTGTCTCTATGAGCCGTTGGGCGCATTTTCAACAAAAAACGGTCCTGCTTTTTACGGGATCCTGCATTTTCAAAGCGAAATTCTCGTTCGATCACACTTTTTCTGCCGATCGGATCACGATTTGGATCACACTCTTGCCCGATACTCTGCTCAGGAGAGTTCCCACACGTCCCTGGTAAGCTACCTTCACCTTCAAGAAATGAACATCTCCAGGAACGGATTTATGGGAAACAAAGACACCATTTTGTTAGGAGAGGACACCGTCATGACACACAGAATCGCTTTGCTGCTGGCCGCCTCGGTCTTTCCTGGGCTGGCGGCGCCCCTTCCCGCCCTCGCTCAGAAAATCTACACCGTCACGCAAGTCCAGGGCATTCAGAGCTCCGGACGGGTCGGCGTGAATGAGCGGAGCATGGTCGCCGGGGAAATCTACACTCCGACCGGCGACTATAACGCTTATGCCTGGTACAAAGGGCAATTGTCCTCCCTCGGCCACCTACCGGGCGACTCTTTCTCCGGGGCGTACAGCATCAACAGTCGGGGACAGATCGTCGGGGAATCGTACTCGGCGTTGACCGACCAGCCTGTCCTGTGGTATCAGGGCGCCATTAACCCGCTGGGCCTGCAGCCCGGCTATCTGTATGGCGCGGCAGACGCCCTCAACGACAACGGCCAGGCCGCCGGTCCTTGTACCAACGACCCCCTCTATGTAACGACCGAGGCGACCCTCTGGGACCACGGCGCCATTGTGGACCTGGCGCCTTTATCGGGGGATACCTCTAGCTTCGCCACCGCCATCAATAATCGGGGCCAGGTCGTCGGCATTTCCGGGTTTTTCGGGCAATCGCGGGGAGAGACGTGGATCGAGGGCGTGGGGAACGAGCTTGCCGGGCTGGGCGGCGGCAACACGTTGCCCATAGGAATCAATAACCAAGGACAGATCGTGGGCACCAGCCTCTCCTCAGATGGCAATGAGTATGCCGTCTTATGGCAAGCGGGTACGCTCAGCCTATTGCCCGGCCTGCCCGGCGCGACCTACAGCCTGGCCTATAGCATCAACGACAACGGGCTGATCGTCGGCCGGTCCGGCCTCGATCCCGGCGATGTGCATGCCGTTCTGTGGGACAGCGAGGGGGTTCACGATCTGAATGACCTGATTCCGTCCGGTTCCGGCTGGCTGCTCCAGAATGCCAAGACGATCAACGAACGCGGGCAGATATTCGGCTTTGGCCTGCTGCATGGCAGCTTCAGCGCGTTCCTGCTGACCCCAAAGTAAGGAGCAAATCCAAATGAAGCGCAGTTACGCCTTTTGCAGCCGGTGCTTGCCGCTGCTGCTCATGGCCCTCAGCGTGCTGCTCACCAGAGCCGCACGGGCGCAGAACAGCAGCGAGGCGCTGGCCATCAACAACGCGGGCGTCATCGTCGGCTGGTCCACCGCGTCTGACGGCTATACCCACGCGGTCCAGTGGGCGAGCGGGACCAACACGCCTGCGGCACTCCCCATGCTCTCTGGCTGGACGAACAGCGTCGCAACCGCCATCAACAATGCCAGCCCCGCCCTGATCGTCGGCTATGCAAACAACGAGTCCGGGGCGCAACACGCGGTCGCGTGGTCCAGCGGCACCATGATCGACCTGGGCACCCTATCCGGCGGCGCGAGCAGCCAGGCTCTCGGGGTCAACAGTTCCGGGGTGGTTGTCGGTTGGTCTACTAACTCTGCCGGACAAAAGCACGCGGCGCAATGGGCCAATGGCGCCGTCACCGACCTGGGAACCTACGGAACGGACGCGGTGAGCAGCGCGACCGCCATCAACGAGGTGGGCGAGGCCGTGGGATGGTCCGGCATCATGGAGACCTCCCCGGTGTTCATGGGCGCCAATGCGGTGACATGGAGCAGCGGAAGGATTTCGGTGCTGAGCGAGCTTCAAATCAAATCTGGCAAGCTAGCGCATGGTCAGGGAGGCGATGCCCTCGCGATCAATAACAACGCAAAGCCGGTCATTGTGGGCGCGGACGGTTTCTGGCAAGCGGGCCAACCCTACACCTACCTGGACTATGCCGCGGTCGAGTGGACCGGCAAGACTGTCAGCGCGATCGTTAATGTTGGATGGGACGCGCTCTACCTGGCGACCGGCGTGAACGACTCCGGCCAGGTCGTGGGATGGGACACGAACTATAGCCCGCCGCTCAGTCCCGATCCGCCCCAGGGTTGGACGTTGTCGGCCGGAACATTGACCTATCTTCCCATCAGCGAAGCTCTCGGCATCAGTAACTCCGGGCTTATCGTCGGCTATAGCACGGTTTCTACCAGCGTCAACCACGCCGTTCTGTACACCAACGGCACGGTCACTGATCTCGGCACGCTGTAGAACTTCCGACTAGCAGATCAAGTTTCGCCCGGCGCTTCCAGGGCGTAGGCGATGGCCTGCTCCAGGGTCATCGCCTGCCCTTTCCCAGGCGAAATTGAAAGAATCTTCCGAGAGCGCCGAGCGTAAAGTAGTCAGGACGCATTCGTACGCCGCTTGTGCGTTGGGTGGCAGGGGAGCATGGATGTGCATACGCAATGCATGAGCCATGCCCAGTAGACGCGCCGCACGCACGGCCTGCCCTTGCCGGGCGCACAACTCTGCCAGAGCTTCCAGCGAGGTGGCTGCCTCCTTTTTCTGTCCCAGTTTCTGTTGGATGTGTAGAGCCTGTTTAAGGCAAGAGCCAGCTTGTCTCGACTCCTTCTGATACCCCATGGTTCTACCTAACCCCCACAGGCTTTCGGCTTGCTTCGACCGGTCGCCGATCTCGCGAGCAATTGCCAGGGCCCGCTCATAGTGAGAGCGAGCCATCGTATACTCGCTCTGATGTAAGGCCACATGCCCCAGGCCGTTAAGGTCCATTGCTTCCCAGGATCGATTGCCCAATTCGTGATGAATAGCCAGAGCCTGCTCATAGTAAGAGCGAGCCGACGCACTATCGCTTCGCGCTAGGGCGACTTCTCCCAGGTTGTTGAGGATGATGGCTCCCCATGCCTGGTTGCCGATTTCACGAGTAATGGCTAAAGCGCGATCAAAGTAAGAATGAGCCAACGCATAGTCCCCTTGTGAGAGCGCCACCAACCCCATTGTGTTAAGATTTGACGCTTCTCCTTCTCGATTGCCGATCTCGCGATTAATGAGCAAAGCCTGCTCATAGTAATCTCTGGCTGTCGTATACTCGCTTTGCTCTCTCGCTACATCCCCCAGATTGCCCAGGTTCAGCGCTTCCCCTAACATGATGCCCAGTTCACGACATATTTCCAGAGACTGCCCATAATAAGAGCGTGCCGTGCCATTGTCACCTTGCTCTTTAGCCACCGTTCCCAGGTTGTTGAGGGCTATGGCTTCCCCGTGCCGATTACCGATTTCGTGACTTATCTCCAGAGACCGTTCGTAGTAAGCATGCGCCGCGATAAAGTCGCCTTGCTCCATTGCTACAAGTCCCAGGCCGATAAGGTCTGCAGACTCTCCATTTTTGTTGCCAATTTCACGATGTATCTCCAGCGCCTTCTCGTAGCAAACATGGGCATCCTCATAATCGCTTTGATCTCTCGCCAGACTCCCCAGGTTGCTGAAGCTAGACGCCTCACCTGAGCGATCTCCCAGTTGGCTGTATACCTGCCGTGCCTGCTCCAGGGAGGTACGCGCTAATTTAGTGTTTCCCTGATTCCTCGCCAACATTCCGAGGGCATGCATAGCCCGCGCGTAGGCTGGCGTGGAACCCATAGAATCGGGTCGTGAGAGAGCCGCACTCAGGTAGTTCTGTCCTTCTCTCCAGTAACCTCGAATATACCAGAACCTATCCAGCGCGCCCGCTAAACGTAAGGCCGCCTCTGCATCCCCCTCTTTGCCTGTATCTAAATCCCATGCTAAGAAACTATCTCAAAACGGTTAGCCTGTGCAACCGTCTGAACCAGAGGAGGGCGCAAGCCAGCTTCAGAAAGCCTATATAGTTGTCGGCTTTCTTGTCCCATCGGATCAAGATCGCCCGACATCGCGACAACCACGCTAAC
>DATGIG010000763.1:0-11674 GCA_035295825.1 Chthonomonadaceae bacterium
TCCAACTTCGCCCTGGTGGGCTTCACGGAGGAGACTCTCACAGAAGACCTGGTCGCGCTGGGACGCGAACGGGGCATTCCCGTGCTGGACGATCAGGGGAGCGGTGGGCTGCTCTCCCCCGCTGAACTGGGCCTGCCGGGGCATCAGGGCTCACTGCGCGAGAGCGTGGCCGCCGGGGCGGACGTCGTCGCCGCCAGCGGAGACAAGCTGCTGTGCGGGCCGCAGGCCGGGCTGCTCCTCGGCAGCCGAGATGCCATCACCCGCATCGCAAAGCACCCCCTCGCCCGCGCCCTCCGCGTGGACAAGTTCACCCTGGCCGCTCTCGAAGCCACCCTCCGCCTCTATCGGGATCCCGAACAGGCGAAAAAAGCCATCCCCACCCTTCGCTACCTGACCCGACCTCTGCCCGAACTCCGCCGCCTCGCCGCACGTCTTAAGACACGACTGGCAGGCATTCTTCCCGCAGACCAATTCACGGTCACCCTCCTGCCGGAGCGCTCGCAGGTGGGTGGAGGATCGCTGCCCGGAGAGGACCTACCGACCGTCTGCGTCTGCCTGCGCGCGGTCCACGGCACGCCCTCCGCCGACAGAATGGCGGAGATTTTGCGGCAGCACACGCCGCCCATCTTTGCCCGCATCAAAGCCGACGCCCTGCTCTTCGACCCCCGCACCCTCGAACTAGACGAGATAGACAGGATTACAGAAGCGGCAAAACACTTTAGACAGGATTAACAGGATTTTCAGGATGAACAGGATGAGACAAGAACACCAACAAGAACAGACGGAAAAGACGACGCTTCCTGTCTTTGTGACGCAGGAGGTGGCGGAAACGGTAGCTGAGACGGAGAGCATCGTAGCAGAGGAGACGGCGCAGAAAGTCGAAGAGCTGGGGAAGGCGCTACGCCAGCGTGTGGGGAGCATGCGCTGGGGAGGCGCTCCCCTGGCGGGGATCCTCCTTACGCTCATGGCAGTCGTATCCCATCCAAGCTTTGCTACCGATTCCGGCCGTTCGATTCTGTTCGCTCTCCTGGCGGCGAACTATGTCTGGCTCTTCACGCTCCTGTTTCGCGGGGCTTCCCGTCAAAATCAGGCCATCAAGGCGTTGGCGAACACGGACGACCTGCGCGTTGTGGGGGTGATGGCGGAAGCGCTCCAGGTGGCGGATCCTACCTACAGCATTGCAGGCGCGGTGCTGATCCGCCTCCTGCCGCAGATGCGCGCTGAGGATGCAGCGCTCCTTACGCCGGCACAGCGGAAAGCGTTGCGCGAGGGGTTGCGCCGCGCTGCCAGCCCCATGGGGCTGGGGCGCTACAATCCGACGCTTGCCATTGCCATCCTGCACGCTCTGGAGCGGTTCGGGGATGCCGACGACCTGGTTCTGGTGGAGCGGCTGGCACGCCGAAAGACAAAAACGGCGGAACAGGAGCGTATTCGGCAGGCGGCGGAGATGTGCCTTCCCCTTCTGCGGGCGCGTGTGGCAGGTGAGGAACCGATGCAACCGAGCCTGCCAGAGGAGCGTCTCCAGGAAGCGACGCAATTGTCTGCGGAGGAGGTGGAAGCTCTCTCCGCCCGGTTGAAGCGGATCGCGCGCCTGCGCCAGAGAAATGTCACTATCACGGCGGCAGGAGCCATCGGCAGCACCGTCTCCTCCGTCGCCAGTCTGTTCCTGGCGAACGCGGGACATGCGACACATTCGCTGCTCTTGTCCACGATGCTCCTCAGTGGGGGTCTCATCAGCATCTTTGCCGCCCGTGGAGTGTATGCGCAGCGTAATCTCACCAATGCGCTGATCCATACGGACGATCTGCGGGTGATCGGCCCGCTCCTGGAGGCGGCGGACAGTTCCGAAGTGAGCGGGGCTATGGCGGCGATGGTGCTGACGCGTCTGCTGCCTCGCCTGCAGGCCAGCGACGCCGGGCTGCTGGACGACAACGCACGGAATCGTCTGAATAGCGCGCTCCTCAAGCAGAGCCGCAATGCGGATTTCGTGCTGGCTGCGTTGAAGGCGCTGCAGCAGGTGGGAGACGCCAGGGCGCTCCCGGTCGTACAAAAATTAGCGAACAGGACGGATCGGAGCGCGGCGGCGCAGAGCATTCGGGCGGCGGCGCAGGAGTGCCTGCCGTTTTTGGAACTGCGTGCTGCGCAGGAGCAGGCCAGCCAGACGCTGCTGCGCGCTTCGGGGGTGAACGCAACACCGCCGGACACGCTGCTGCGGCCTGTTCAGAACCCGATCCAGGTCCCGGCGGAGGAGTTGCTTCGGCCCGGTACGCCGCGCCCTGAGTTGGAGGGAGAGGAGGTGAGTGACAGTGAGCGAACCGATAGATCAGCGTCCCCGTTTGACGCACCTCGTACGCTGTGCGGGTTGAGCGTCTAAAATCGGGCCAGCCCAGCTCACGCAGGTCTTGCGTGATTTGAAATTGCCGACAGATCATAATTTGCTGGTCGGACTGGCGACCGGCGACGATGCGGGGGTCTACCGCGTCGCGCCGAACCTCGCCCTGGTCCAGACCGTGGACTTCTTCACGCCTATCGTAGACGATCCCTACCGCTTCGGGCAGATCGCGGCGGCGAACTCGCTGTCGGATGTGTATGCCATGGGCGGCAAGCCGATCACGGCGATGAACATTCTCTGCTATCCGATCCGAGAGCGGGACCCGCAGGAGCTGGCCGAGATCCTGCGCGGCGGCGCGGACAAGGTGGCGGAGGCGGGCGTGGCGCTCGTCGGAGGGCACAGCGTGGAGGACGCCGAGCCGAAGTTCGGCCTGAGCGTCACCGGCCTGATCGATCCCGACCACATCACCACCAATGCGGGCGCGCAGCCGGGCGATATGATCGTGCTGACGAAGCGGATCGGCACGGGCGTGATTACCACGGCGGCTAAGTTCGATGAGTGCGACGCGGCGACCCTGCAGGCCGCTTATGAGAGCATGGCGACGCTGAATGGGGGGGCGGCGGAAGCGATGCGGAGGGTCGGCATCGGGCCGGACCTGCCGATCCATGCCGCCACGGACATTACCGGGTTCGCCCTGTTGGGCCACCTCTACCACCTGGCGAAGGCGAGCGGCGTCGGGATCGAGATCGAGAGCGGCGCGGTCCCGCTTTTCGAGCACGCGGAGGCGCTTGCAGCGGCGGGCAATGTGACGCGGGGTGGTAAGGAGAACCGGGCCTATCTTACAGAGGCGCTGACCGTCGCCCCGGATGTGTCCGAAACGCGCCTCGCGCTGTTGCTTGACCCGCAGACGTCCGGCGGGCTGGCGATCTGCGTTGCGCCGGAGGCGGTCGCCCGATTGATAGCGGAGTTGCAGGCGGAGCGTACGCCCGTGCAGGCGGTCATCGGGCGCGTGGCCCCATCGGAAAAGCCTGCCCTGTATGTGTATTAAATTTCCGGATTCGCCACATGCTGGCTTTTCCCATCCGTGAGGACGGTTGGCCGAAGGCCCTCCAGACGGGTACGTTCTGTACCCGGCCCATGTGTATTAAATTTCCGGATTCACCGCGAAAAAAGAGGGCAGGAAAAAGATTCATTTTCGTCCAAACTTTACGCAACGAGTCCGGGAGTTCGTTCGTCTGACCGATATACCGTCCTCGTGGGGCTTTTTGTAGCCTCCTGTCTCCCTGGGTAAGGAGTTTTCCATGAAAAACGCGCGCCGTCTGACCAAGCCGCTCCTCTGGATGCACCTGTTCCTCTGCGTGGCGCTGCTCAGCCTGTTCTTCACGCATGACACCCCCGAATGGATGGGGCATGTCTGGATCTGGATGGTGCTGACCATTCAATTCACGTGGGGCCTGACCGTCGGATTGATCGTCGGTCCCAGCCGCGCCCGCCGTTCGCTGCTCTGGTGGAGTTTGCTCCTGATCTTTATTCCGCTCTGGCCGATGCTCGCCATTGTGGGCATGGCAATGCTCTTCTCCGGGCCGCTGATCGCTCTGATCTACCTGCTGGCCTTTCTGATCATCCTGGGCAGCGAGACCTTCTGCGGCGTGCTGCTGGGCGCAAAACTGCATAGCCAGGACACCGAGTCGGGCGTCACCGATAGCAACGGCGACAACGGCTTTGTGTGATCCTGTACCGCTTTGAGGGGGTGAATCGGGGCTGGTGTCCTGCGCGGTCTTCAAAACCGTCAGGGAGGCGGCTACTCCGTCTCCGATGGGTTCGATTCCCATACACTCCCGCCAAAATATTGAAATATCGGCCTGTGGCGACAAGCGCGCCACAGGCCCTCTCTCTTGTCTGTCTGACCACACTCTGTACGTCCGCCTGCCTCTTGCCGAAATCGCCCCGTTCGAGGTACACTTTCGTTATCCCCGATGTGAAAAAGGAGAACTCCATGCGCTTATCACGGTATTGCTCCGTCCGTGCGGCCCTGCGCCTGACGCTGCTGGTCCTGGGCGTAGCCCTGCTCGCGATCTTTTCCGCACAGGCCAACGACGCCCCCAAACCCGGGGCGGCCAAGCCTTTTCGCTTCGCCGTCTATGGCGACACTCGCGACGGCCACGACATACACCGCAAGCTGGTCGCGCTGATCATGAGCAAAGACCCCGCGCTCGTCTTACAGACCGGCGACATCGTGCATTCCGGCAGCAAAGACGACCTGTGGAAGATTTACGATGACATCACCGGCGACATGTGCAAGAAGATACCGGTCTACCCGGCGCGCGGCAACCATGATGTCGGCGGCAAAGGCTACGAAGCGCACGTCACCCAGCCGTTTACCTCCGGTAACAAGCTCTACTACGCATTCGACAAGGAGAATGTGCATTTCATCGCCCTGGCGATAGATGAGGTGAGCGACTATAGCGAGAAGAGCGCCCAGTACAAATGGCTGGTAGAAGATCTGAAAACGGCGCGGGGTCGAGGGAAGTTTATCATCGTCTACTTTCATGTGCCGCCCTACTCTATCGGCTCCCACGGCTCCGATGAGAACGTGCGCGAAACTCTCTGCCCCCTCTTCGTCCAGTATGGCGTCACGCTGGTTCTCAACGGGCATGATCACAACTACTACCGCACCGTACGCGATGGCATCACCTACATCGTTACGGGCGGAGGAGGGGCTCCCCTCTACCCGTGCAACGTCAACAAGGGGGTGATCCCCGGCGACAAGTACGAGAGCGTCCACCATATCGTGGTGTGCGACGTCAATGGGGACACCGCGACGGTCACCGCGCTGCGCTTTGACGGCTCCACGCTGGACCGCTTCACGGTCAAGGCACGGTAAGGACGACGGGAATGCCCGATTTCACGTCTCTCGGCCCTCAATCGCGCATATCCGTGCTGGGCGCGGGGAGTTGGGGCACGGCGCTGGCCTCGCTGCTGGCCGCCAACGGCCACGCCGTCTGCCTCTGGGCGCGGGACCCCGTGCTGGTGGAGGCCCTCCTTGCCGTCCGTGAGAATAGACGCTACCTGCCCGGCATCGCCCTGGCCGATGCCATCCTGCCCACCGATAGCCTCGAACTCGCCCTGGCCTCCGCCGAGGTGGTCGTCTTTGCCGTGCCCAGCGGGGCCATGCGTGAGGTCGCGCAGGAAACGGTCCCCTTCCTTCCTGCCGATGCGCTGCTCCTCTCCGCCGCCAAGGGACTGGAGGGCGGGACGGGCCTGCGCATGAGCGAAGCGCTCGCCGAGGTCTTTCCGGAGGCGGAGGCGCGCACGGTCGTGCTCTCCGGGCCGAACCTGGCTCTGGAAGCCGCGCGGGGCCTGCCCACCGCCAGCGTCGCCGCCTCGCTCAACCCTACCGCCGCCCATGCCGTTCAGCGCCTCTTCCACATCCAAGCGGCGCCCACCTTTCGCATCTATACCAGCCGAGACGTGATCGGTGTGGAGATCGGCGGGGCGATCAAGAATGTGATCGCCATCGGTGCGGGCGTCTTGGATGGCCTGGGTTTTGGCGACAACTCCAAGGCCGCCTTGATGACGCGCGGCCTCTCCGAAACCATCCGACTCGGCGTCGCGGTGGGGGCGGAGCAGCAGACCTTCCTGGGCCTCTCCGGGGTCGGCGACCTGATGGCGACCGGTGCCAGCCACCTCTCCCGCAACTGGCGCGTCGGCCACGCCCTGGGCAAGGGACAGGCGCTCCCCGACATCCTGGCGGAACTCGGCCAGGTGGCGGAGGGTGTCCCGACCACACAGGTGATCTGCGGTCTGGCCGCCCGCCACCAGGTGGAGATGCCGCTCTGCACCGCCCTCCACGCCATCCTCTTCGAGGACCTTACCGCCTCCGACGTCATCCACTCCCTCATGCTCCGCCCTCCCAAAGAAGAGTAATCGATATCCTTTACAATCCGGGAAGTTTGCGTTATAATTTCCTGGCAGACAAATTCCTACTATAGGAGCCTGAATGCACAAGCCATTCGATACTGCGACCAAACATCTGCTGGAAGCCGATCCGCCTGGTAGACTGGCTGCTCTGCCGCTGGCCCCAATTGCTGACGTCGCTCCTGAGCAGTTGCCGGAAGTGATTATGCGGATGGAGTATCGCATTGACACCGAAACAGAACCGGGCGAGCGGGGTTCACTCTGGACAGCAGCCTATTTGCTGATGGGCTTGCGATACGAACGCAGACTGATACATAGATTGTTGAAAGGGGTAAGAGGCATGAAAGAGTCGACGACCTATCAGGAAATTCTGGAAGAAGGAGAGGCGAAAGGAATCGAGAAAGGAATCGAGAGAGGCAAAACGGCAGAAGCGCGCGCTTTGCTGCTCCGGATCGGTAGCAAACGCTTCGGAGCGCCGGAGGCGCAGATTCAAGCAACTATCGAGGCGATCACCTCCCTGGAAGAGTTGGAGCGTCTGGCAGACAGATTGCTCGAAACCGAGACCTGGCAGGAGCTTCTGCAAGAGCCATGAGGCGACAATCGGACGGAAAAGCCACTGCGACAGATGCTGTAATACTATAACTGCCTCTTGTTTGCGCCCATGTGTCGGATTACCCTACCGATCTGGTTCTTTTTTATAAATTTCGCGCCTTCCTGCAAGTTCTCTCTTGACAAAATTCCGAGGTTATGTTAAAGTCTTTTCAAGGCTTAACCGGTTAAGCGAAGCGAGCTTAACCGGTTAAGAAGTGCGGAGAGTACAATGCCTATCACCATGCGGGAAGTTGCGCAGCGCGCCGGGGTCTCCAAGGCGACCGTCTCCTATGTACTGAACGGGCGCGAAGCGTCCATGCGGATCCCGGAAGAGACCCGTGACCGCATTCTTGCGGCGGTTCGTGAACTCGGTTACCATCCCAACGGACTGGCCCGCAGCCTCGCCCATAAACGCACGCACACCATCGCCATCGTGATGCAGTACCCGGCCCTCTTCTCCGGTTGGTCCGGCTTTACCAACGAACTGATGCATGGCGTCACGGATGCCGCCATCGAGCAGGGGTTCGATGTGATGCTGCACACCCGCAACCCGGAAGGGCGCTGGGCGCATCGGGAGGGGGGCCTCGTGGAAGCGGAAGTAGCCAACCTGACCGATGGGCGCGTGGACGGCGCGCTGCTGCTGCGCGACCTGGAGGACCCGCTCACCCTCGCTCTGCGCCAGCGCTGCTTTCCGACCGTGCTGATGTTCACCCATGCCGCCGACCCGGACCAGTGGTTCTTGGATTGCGACAATATCGCGGGCGCGCGAATGGCGACGGAGTACCTGCTCTCGCTGGGACATACCCGGATCGCTCACTTCGCCGGGACCCCGTTCTCCGGAGCGGGCCGCGAACGGCGTGAAGGCTATCGTCAGGCAATGGAGGGCGCGGGCCTGGAGGTGAGGGCGGACTGGGTCGTGGAGTTGACCCATCCGGATGCGGACTTCACACCGGCAGCCCACCTCTTCGAGGCCTCCCCGGCAGAGCGCCCGACGGCCGTCTTTGCCTGGAGCGACGATGTCGCCATTCAGGGGATGCGGATGCTGCGGGGGAAGGGGCTGAGCGTGCCGCGCGACGTCGCCATGATCGGATTCGATTCCACCGCACTCTGCGACCATACCGATCCCCCGCTAACCAGTGTCCGCCAGCCGGTCTACGACATGGCGGCGCAAGCGCTGACACTGCTCGTCCAGCGCATCAACGGGGAGACGCCGGATCGGATGCAGATCCGCACGCTCCCGGAGATCGTTGTCCGCCGCTCTTGTGGCGCACAGCCCGCTGCGCCCTCTGTCCCCTGAGCGAAGGACAGGCGAACCTGTGCAGCGGTTTCCACCGAGCCGGCATGGAACGGCTCATTTCTAGTAAGGCACACAGTAGTGTAAATCCTGAGGAGGAAAACCCATGAACCCACGCAAGACTCTCAAGATTCGTGCGGGCTTCACCCTGATTGAGCTTCTCGTCGTTATCGCCATCATCGCCATACTCGCCGCTATTCTCTTTCCCGTCTTCGCCAGAGCGCGAGAGCAGGCGCGCCGTACTTCCTGCCTTTCGAACATGAAGCAGATCGGCCTAGGCCTGTATATGTATGCACAGGACTACGACGAGACCCTGCCGGAGCGCTATGGCTGCACCACTTCGGTCGCCGCCTGCCAGTTCGAAATGGAGTTCGTCAACGGGGTAGGGTACGGAGTGACATGGAAGACATTGCTCGTTCCCTATATCAAGAATACGCAGGTATACAAGTGCCCGAGCAACAATGCCGCACAGCACGGCACGCTCATCGGCTTGAATACCCTGTCGGGCAACCCCGTTGAGAGCCCCACCTACCCGGCCGGATATGAGATGTGGCTGCCGAACTTCACCACCGCCCCCATCTTCGTCAATGGAGGCAGCTATCCCCAGACGCTGGCCGGTCTCACGTATCCGGCGCAAGAGCTGATCATCATCGAGAGCCACTATGGCTGGCCCGATATCGGCCCGTACCTCAGCTATTGCGAACCTTCCGGCCCGGCGTGCGACCCCAACTCCTTCCCCGGCCCGTCGAGCTGGAGCAGCGGGCACGCGAAGAAGGGTTCCAATATCGTCTACCTGGACAGCCATGCGAAGTACCGGCACGATCGTGAGACGTTCATAGACGACCCGGGCCGCAACAACGAGAACGACTGGCGCTATAGCTACAAAGTGGCGCAGACCATCGGCGGCTGGGACTGGGTCAACACCGCCCCCAACCAGATGGATACCTATCCGAACGACGCCGGGAGCTTCTAAGCGCAGCTCCCCTAGAGAGATCAGGTGTTGAAAATCTCAGCTTTGAGATTTTCAACACCCGGAAGCAAAAGCGATGAAACAACAGGTAAATCCCATCATGGCGATCGTAGCGATCGTGGGTGTCCTCGTCGTGGTCGGGCTGGTGATCTTCTTCCTGAACAGCCGATCCGAGTCCGGAACAGGGGCGGCGCCAACATCAGCGAATGCGCCCGCAGGACAGGCTTCGGGAACGCAGGGAACCGTGTCCACCAAGGGGATGTCCCCCGACGATGTCGTCAAACAGCACATGAACCAGATGCCGGGCGGCGGGAAGTAGCCGTTTGGGTATTGCAGGCCACAGAGCATAGGCGAAACAGCAAAGAACTACGCATTCGGTTTCCGCCCGCAGGGCGGTTGGCCGAAGGCTCACCAGCCGGGTCGTTCACGGCCCGGCAAAATTGCAGCCTGCCGGGCACAAGCAAAGATGCAAGAGAGAACCGGAAGGACAATCGATGCCGTCCGCAAAAGGCGTGCGTGGGGGATTGCGGTCGGGGTGGTTGCCGTCGCCTTCGTAGGCTGGATCGGGTTGCGCGGGGGAAATCTGCGGGAGCAGATTTGGGCTGCGTGGAGCGCGACCTCTTCAGCCCCTGCCACCGATCCAGTGGAGATGGAGCAGCAGGCGCGCGAGCATCCGGATGACCTGCGCGCCCAACTCCAATGGGGGGAGACCCTGGTAAAGGCGAAGCGCCTGGCGGAGGCCGTGCCCATCCTCACCCATGCCCAGGAGATCGCTCCCAATGACGCGCGCCCCTATGCATGGCTGGGCATCGTGGCCCTCTCCGGGCAGCGTCCCGATGAGGCGCGCAACCTGCTTCACGAGGCGTTGCAGCGCGATCCCTCGAATACGACGGCCATCCGGGCGCTCGCCAACCTGGATGCACAGGAGCGGCATCTGCAGCCTGCTATTCAGGGCTTTGAGCGCCTGACGCAGTTGCTCCCGAACGATGCCGACGCCTGGCAGCGCCTGGGCCTGCTATTGATCGGCGCGGGAGAGAACTACCGCAGCCTGGATGCCCTCGCACACGCCGCATCCCTCGATCCGAACGACCTGTTGACCCAGGGCGCCCTGGGCAATATGGCGCTTCAGGCCGGCAGGCTGGATCAGGCCAACCAGGCCTATCGCATCGTGCTCGCCCGCGAGCCGAACGATCCGCAGGCCCTCACAGGGCTGGCCAGGGTGATGATGCGGATGGACCCTTCTCCTGCCGGATTGGCAGCGGCGGAGAAGCAGGCCGACCTGGCGGTGCAGGTCGCGCCCTCTGTGGAATCCCATAAGGCGCGCGGGCAGATCCGCATGACGCGAGGCCGGCTGCAGGAGGCTATCGAGGACTTCAACGCCTGCATTTCGCTCGACCCGCGCGTTCGGGAGCCCTACGTGCTCCTCTCCCAGTGCTATGCCAGGGCCGGCAAACCCGATCTAGCGCGTAAGGCATCCGACGCCTTCGACCAACTGAGGGCCAGGCAGCTTGCCAGAGACCGGGCTGCCGGGCGGCAATCCGAGGTCATGAAGTGACCCATGCCCCCTCGCGGAATGCGCTTCGGCTCTGCTCCTCTCTGCCGCTGGTCTTGCTGACGCTGCTGGCAGGCTGCCATCCGCCAGCAGCATCCACCGTGCCCCCCGCTTCGCCTGACGCCGCCGCACGCCTGGGGCAGGGCATCCAACAGGCCGCTTCCTCGCTGCCGCCCGACGATCCCTCTTCCCCGATCCGGTTCCACGACGTCGCGCCGGCCGCCGGCCTCACCTACCGCTGGGGGCATCCGAAATTGACAGGGCTAACCGCCCTCGATACCATCGGGCATGGGTGCGCGTTTCTGGATTACGATGGCGACGGCAAACTCGATATCCTGCTGGTCGGGAACGATCACTGTCTCCTGTACCGCAACCGGGGCGACGGGAAATTCGAGGATGTGACGGAGCAGGCGTTTCCGGGCGCTCCGCGCCGCCCGCAGCTTCTCGGCTGCGCGGTCGCCGACTACGATGGTGATGGTCGCCCCGATATTTTCGTTACCGGCTATGGGCGCACCATCCTCTACCATAATGAGGGCAACGGGACATTCCGCGACGTCACCGCAGGCTCCGGGCTGGAGGCACGGGGATCGGACGACTGGGTCACCAGCGCCGCCTGGGCGGATGTGGAGAGCAACGGCCATCTCGCCCTGTATGTCTGCCGCTATGTGCGCTTTAACCGCCAATCCCTCCAGCTCTGTCACTACTCCAGCCTGAATGGGAGCGATGTGGAGATGGCGTGCGGCCCCCTGAACTATCCGCCGGAGAAGGGGTCGCTCTATCGGAACCTGGGCAACGGCCACTTCCGCGATGTGACCGTCGAATCCGGCCTCGGCAACGTTCACGGCAACGCGCTGGGTTGTATGTTCTGCGACTACAACAACGATGGCAAGCCGGACTTATACGTCGCCAACGACGAGTACCAGGGGGACCTGTTCCTCAATCTGGGGCAGGGGAAATTCAAGAACGTGGCCGTGGAGAGCGGGGTCGCCTTCAATGCCAATGAGGGCGTGCCCGCCG
>DATGIG010000764.1:0-2559 GCA_035295825.1 Chthonomonadaceae bacterium
GCCCACCTATCTGGCCCTCTTGCCTGCGGACCAGAAGCTCTCGCTGCAGACCATCTGCTGCGCCGGGGAAGCCTGCCCGGTAGATCTGGCCCAGCGCTGGAGCCAGGGCCGCCGCTTCCTCAATGGTTATGGCCCGACCGAAGCTACGATTGCCGGCTCCTACTATCGTGTGGATGGGCTGGCGGAAGACGCCCGAAGCGTGCCCATCGGGAAGGCCAACGCCAATGCGCAGTTGTATCTCCTCGACCCGCACCTCCAGCCGGTACCGGTGGGTGCGGCGGGCGAGTTGTACATCGGCGGCGTGGGGGTGACCCGTGGCTACCTGAACCAGCCCCATCTTACCGCCGAAAAGTTTGTGCCCGATCCCTTCGGTAAGGAGCCGGGAGCGCGTCTCTATAGGACGGGCGACCTGTGCCGTTATCTGCCCGATGGGAACCTCGAGTTTGTGGCGCGGGTGGATGAGCAGGTGAAGATCCGTGGCTTCCGTATCGAACTGGAGGAGATCGAGCGCCTGCTCTCGCAGCACCCGCAGGTGGGCCAGTCGGTGGTGATGGTGCGGGAAGAGGTCCCCGGCGAAAAGCGCATCGTGGCGTATGTCACCCCGGCGCAGAAGAGCTCCCTGGAGCTGTGGCCGTCGGTGGCGGAGTTCTACATCTACGATGACCTCCTCTACTACGCCATGACCCACGACGAGCGCCGCAACCAGGCCTATCGGGTCGCGCTGGAGCGGACGGTCAAGGATAGAGTGGTGGTGGAGATCGGGCCGGGCAAGGATGCGATCCTCTCGCGCCTCTGTATCGAGGCGGGCGCGCGCAAGGTCTACACCATCGAGTTGCTGGAGGAGACCTACCTCAAGGCGAAAGCCTGCCTGGAGGAGCTGGGCCTGACGGATCGGATCCATCTCATCCATGGGGATGCGCGCCAGGTCGAGCTTCCGGAGTTGGGAGACGTGTGCGTCTCCGAAATCGTTGGCGGGATCGGCGGCTCGGAGGGAGCGGCGCTGCTCATCAATGATGTGCGGCGACTGCTCAAACCGGGCGGGCGAATGATCCCGGAGCGGAGCGTTACGCGGATTGCCGGCGTGAGCCTGCCGGACGATATACTCTCCCACCCCACCTTCCTGCGTGGGACCGAGCCGTATGTGGAGCAGATCTTTGAGCAGGTGGGCTACCCCTTCGATCTGCGCGTGTGCCTGAAGGGGCTGGACTATTCGGACCTCCTCACGGGGACCGATGTGTTCGAGGACCTGGACTTCACGCGCCCGATCCCGCTGGAGACGGACCACGAGATCACCCTGAACATCACGCAGGACGGTCGGCTGGATGGCCTGATCGTGTGGTTGACCCTGTTCACGGAGGGTTCGGAGTCTATCGACATTCTGTCACATGAGCACTGCTGGCTGCCGATCTACCTGCCGGTCTTCAATCCGGGGGTATCGGTCTCTGCGGGAGACCGTCTGGAAGCGGTGATCCGGCGTCGCCTGTGCGAGAATGGCATGAACCCGGACTTCCACATCGAGGGACGGCTCTACCGCGCCTCGGGCGAGAGCGTCGAGGTGGCCTATAGCTCGTGGCATAACCAGCGGGTCTACCGTCACAACGCGTTCTATCAGCGGCTGTTCTCCGAGAGCGGGGGCATCGCCAGGCAGAGTGCGCCCGCAGCGCTCACCGGGGAGGCGCTCCGCAGTTGGCTGCAGAAGCAGTTGCCGGACTACATGGTCCCCTCGGTGTTTATGAAGCTGGAGACCATGCCGCTCACTCCCAACGGCAAGATCGACCGCAAGGCGCTGCCGGTTCCCGAGATCGTTCAAACAGAGAACGACGACGCCTACGAAGCTCCGCAGACGTCCACGGAGGAGACGCTGGCGCGTATCTGGAGGGAGGTTCTGCGCCTGAAGCGGGTGGGGATTCGCGACAACTTCTTCGAGTTGGGCGGCGATTCCATCCTAAGCATCCAGATCATCGCCCGCGCCAACGCCGCCGGGCTAAAACTCACCCCCATGCAGGTCTTCCAGCACCAGACCATTGCGGAACTGGCGGCGGTGGCGGGCACCGGCATTTCGGTGGAGGGGGATCAGGGCAGCATCTCCGGCGCGATTCCGCTCACGCCGATCCAGCACTGGTTCCTGGAGCAGGAGTCGGAGGAGCCGCACCACTACAACCAGTCCCGGCTGCTCCAGTTGGATCCCAGTGTCCGTGCCGAACAGGCGCAGGTCGTGATGGAGGCCCTGGTCGCCCACCACGATGCCCTCCGCCTGCGCTTTGAGCGCACCGGTGACGGCTGGCGTCAGATCAATGCGCCCGAAGAGCTCAACCCCTTCTTCACCGAAGTGGACTTCTCCTCGGTTGCGGAGGCGGACCGGAGCGCGACCATTACCGAATTCTGTTCGCAACTCCAGGCCAGCCTCGACCTTCAGAACGGGCCTCTGCTGCGCGCGGGCTACATCCATCTGGGCGAGGGCGTGCCCGCACGCCTGATGCTGGCGATCCACCACCTGGGCGTGGACGGCGTCTCCTGGCGCGTTCTGCTGGAGGACCTGCGAACCGGGCTGGAGCAGTG
>DATGIG010000765.1:0-11816 GCA_035295825.1 Chthonomonadaceae bacterium
CACTGCTCCAGCCCGGTTCGCAGGTCCTCCAGCAGAACGCGCCAGGAGACGCCGTCCACGCCCAGGTGGTGGATCGCCAGCATCAGGCGTGCGGGCACGCCCTCGCCCAGATGGATGTAGCCCGCGCGCAGCAGAGGCCCGCTCTGCATATCCAGGCTGGCCTGTAACGCGGAACACACGGCGTTGATGGCCGCGCTCTGTACCGCCGCGTCCACCGAAGAGAGGTCCCTTACATCGAAGACCGGATTGCTCTCCTCGGGCGCATTGGTCTGCTGCCAGCCATTGGCTGTGCGTTCAAAGCGCAGGCGGAGGGCATCGTGATGGGCGACCAGAGCCTTGACTACTGCTTCGATCTGCTCGGGGCGCACCCTCGGGTCCAGCATGAGCAGCCTCGCCTGGTTGAAGTGATGCATCTCCGCCAGGTCCTGCTCAAAGAACCAGCGCTGGATGGGCGTGAGCGGAACGGGACCGGAGATAGTTCCCTGCTCCCCGACCACAGCCGCTTCCGTGCCTGCCACGGCGGCCAGCCCGGCAATCGTCTGGTGTTGGAAGACCTGCCGGGGGGTGAGCTTGAGCCCGGCGGCATTCGCGCGGGAGATGATCTGGATGCTGAGGATGGAATCGCCGCCCAACTCGAAGAAGTTGTCGTGGATACCCACCTGCTCCAGGCGCAACACCTCGCGGAAGATCGCCGAGAGCCGCTCCTCGATGGGTGTCCTGGGCGCCACCCACTCCTCGGTGCGCTCCGGAGCGTCCGGGGCGGGAAGCGCCTTCCGGTCTATCTTCCCATTCGCCGAGAGGGGGAACGCCTCCAGCCACACATAACCGCTCGGGACCATATATTCCGGCAGCCGCGACAACAGATAACCCCGCAGCGCCGAGGCTTCCACCGGCTCTGCGTGCGCTACCAGATACGCCACCAGCCGCTTCTGACCAGGCACATCCTCCCGAGCCAGCACCAGCCCCTCTTTGATTGCCGCATGCTCCCGCAGAGCACTCTCGATCTCGCCTAGTTCGATGCGGAAACCGCGCAGCTTCACCTGATGGTCCAGGCGGCCCAGATACTCGATGGTCCCATCCGCCAGCCAGCGGCACAGGTCTCCTGTCCGGTAGAGGCGCGCTCCGGAGTCGGCGCTGAAGGGGTCCGGCACAAACTTCTCGGCGGTCAGATCCGCGCGCTCCAGATAGCCGCGCGCCACCTGCACTCCGCCCAGGTACAACTCGCCCGCGACGCCCTGAGGGACCGGCTGCATGCGCGCATCCAACACATACCCCTGCGTGTTCCACACCGGGCGACCTATAGGAACCCGCTCCAGGTCCACTCCGCGCGGGCACTCCCAGTAGGTGACATCCACCGCCGCTTCCGTCGGGCCGTAGAGATTGTGCAGTCTTGCGCCCAGGCGGGCATGGAAGGCCCGCACCAGAGGCGCAGGCAGGGCTTCCCCGCTGCAGAACACCTGACGCACGCTCGCGCAGCGCTCGACTCCGGCCTCCTCCACAAACACTCCCAGCATCGAGGGAACAAAGTGCAGGGTCGTGATCCGGGCCGAGGTTATCAACTCCGCCAATCCCGCCGCATCCTTATGCAGTTCCGGAGCCGCGACCACCAGGCGCGCGCCGGTGAGCAGCGGCCAGAAGAACTCCCAGACGGAGACGTCGAAACTATAAGGGGTCTTCTGCAGGACGCGGTCCTGGGGGGTGAGCGCATACGCGTGCTGCATCCAGAGCAGCCGGTTGACGATGCCCCGGTGAGTGTTGCCGGCTCCCTTGGGTTTGCCGGTGGACCCGGAGGTGTAGATAACATACGCCAGGTTATCCGGGGTGACCTCGGTATCGGGATTATGGCCGGGTTGCTGCTGCAGGTGGTCCCACTCGGTATCGAGGCAGAAGACGTGTTCCAGGGCGTCCGGCAGCTTCTCTTTGAGAGCGTGCTGGGTGAGGACGAGGGAGAGCCGGGCGTCCTGGACCATGTGTTCGAGCCGCTGGTAGGGATAGGCAGGATCGAGAGGCAGGTATGCGGCTCCCGCTTTGAGGATGCCCAGCAGCCCGACCACCATCTCGATGGAGCGTTCGGCGCAGACACCCACGCAGGTCTCCGGAGTGACGCCCTGAGCGCGCAGGAAGTGTGCGAGTTGGTTCGCCCGTGCGTTGAGCTCGGCATAGGTGAGAGACTGCTGCTCGAAGACCACGGCAATGCCCTGGGGGGTGCGCTGGACCTGCTGCTCGATGAGATGGTGGAGGCAGATGGGCGGAATCGGGGCCTGTGTGGCGTTGAACTCCACCAGCAGTTGGTGGCTCTCCGCCTCGCTCAGCAGGGGCAGGCGCGACGTCTGCTGCTCCGGATCGGCAACGATGCCCTCCAGGAGGGCATGGAAGTGATCCAGCAGGCGCTCGATGCGCTCGCCCTCGAAGAGGTCCGTGTTGTACTCCAGGCTCGCGCGCAGCTTGCCGCCGACTTCGGAACATATCAGCAAGAGATCGTACTTGGCGGTGACGCTCTCGGTGCGAAGCGCTTCCCACTGCAGACCGTCGAGGTTCAGGGTTCCGGCAGGCGCGTTCTGGAAGATGAACATCACCTGAAAGAGGGGGGAGTGGCTGAGGCTGCGCTCCGGTTGGAGTTCGTCCACCAGCTTCTCGAAGGGCAGGTCCTGGTGGGCGTAAGCGCCCAGCGCCGTCTCGCGCACCCGGCCCAGCAACTCTTGGAAGCTGGGGTCGCCCGAGAGGTCCGTGCGCATCGCCAGGGTATTGAGGAAGAACCCGATCAACCCCTCCAGATCCGACTGGGTGCGGTTGGCGATAGGGGTGCCCACCACAATGTCATCCTGTCCGGAGTAGCGCGACAGCAGGACGTTGAAGGCCGTCAACAGGGTCATGAAGAGGGTTACTCCCTCCTGCTGAGCCAACTGCTTTATGGACTGGGAGAGCGGCTCGGAGAACTCATAGCGCTTGCGAGCGCCCTGGAACGTCTGCACCGGCGGCCTGGGACGGTCGGTCGGTAGCTCCAGTAGTGTGGGCGCGCCTCTAAGTTGCCCCTTCCAGTAGCCGATCTGGCGATCCAATACCTCGCCCTGCAGCCAGTTGCGCTGCCAGACGGCGTAGTCGGCATACTGGATCGGCAGTTCGGGCAGCGGGGAGGGCCTGCCTGCGGCGAAGGCGTTGTAGAGCGCCGTCAACTCCCGGATGAGCACTCCCTGCGACCATCCGTCCGAAATGATATGATGGAGCGTCAGCAGCAGAATATGCTCTTCCTCACCGAGACGCAGCAGCGAGGCGCGGAAGAGAGGCCCTTCCGCCAGGGAGAAGGGGCGTTGCGCCTCCTGGGCGATCAAGCGCTGCGCTTCGTGGGCGCGCAGCTCCGGCTCCAGGGCGGCGAGGTCGGTGAGGGCTAACGCGACAGGCGCGTAGGGCTGGATCACCTGGCAGGGCTCCCCATCCACCATGGCGAAGACGGTGCGCAGTGTCTCATGGCGCTGCCGCAGCGCATCGAAGCTGCTCTGTAGCGCCTGGATGTCGAGGCTGCCGCTCAATCGCAGGGCCATGGGAATGGTGTAGACGGACTTGTTGGGATCGAACTGGTCCAGGAACCAGAGCCGCTGCTGGGCAAACGAGAGCGGCAACCGGCCCTCACGGGCGGCCCGCTGTAGCTGTGGGGCTGTGTCTGCCATGCTGCCGGGCAGCGCGGCGATCTTCTGCGCCAGCAGGGCGATGGTGGGCGCTTCGAAGAGCGTTCTCAGCGGCAGTTCGACCTGGAATGTGCTGCGGAACCGGGAGATGGCCTGTGTTGCCAGCAGCGAGTGCCCACCCAACTCGAAGAAATTGGCGTGAATGCCCACGCGCTCCACCCGCAGGATCTCGCACCAGATCTCCGCCAGCCCCTCCTCGATGGGGGTCCTGGGCGCAACATAAGTCTCTCTCTGCTCCCCTGCCTCGGGGGCCGGAAGCGCCTTGCGGTCCACCTTGCCGTTGGGGGAGAGCGGAAGCGATGGCAGCGCAACAAACACCGATGGGATCATATACCCCGGCAGCTTGTCGCGCAGGTGCTCCCGCAGATCATTTGGATGGACCGCCCCGTTACGGCTCACCACGTAGGCGACGAGGCGTTTGTCCTGCGTCCCATCCTCACGCGCCAGCACTGCCGCCTCACGCACTCCCGGATGTTGGCTCAAGACGCTCTCGATCTCGCCCAGTTCGATCCGGAAGCCGCGCACCTTCACCTGGTCGTCCACACGCCCCAGGTACTCGATACTCCCATCCGGCAAATAGCGACAGAGGTCGCCCGTCCGGTACAGGCGTGCGCCGGCTCTCCCGCTGAACGGATCGGGCACAAAGCGCTCCGCCGTCAACTCCGGTCGGTTCAGATACCCCCGCGCCAGGCTCTCGCCGCCCAGATAGAGCTCTCCGGCTACCCCTGCGGGAACCGGCTGCATCCCTCCATCCAGCAGGTACACCTGGGTATTGGAGATTGGGCGCCCGATTGGAGGCAGCGTCTCCTTCCCCATAGCCACCGTGCCCGCCGTCGCTACGACGGTAGACTCCGTGGGACCGTAGTGATTGATTAGCGCAAACGGCAAATCGTGCCGCTCTACCGGATGGAGCCGGTCTCCTCCCGTCAACAGCGCCCGCAGGGACAGCGTTTCACAGCCCGCCTCCGCCAGAACCGCCTCCGCCAGAGGCGTGGGAAGAAAGCTTACCGAAATCGCCTGATCGTTGAGCCAACCCAACAGTTGTGAGGGGGAGAGAATGGTCTCTTCGGGGGCGATATGGAGGGAGGCTCCCACCGCCAGGGTGGGCCAGATCTCCCACACCGAGGCATCGAAGGCGGAGCGGGCGACCTGAGTGGTGCGGTCGGAGGCGTCGAGAGCATAGGTGTGCACATGCCAGTGGACCAGGTTGAGCAGATTGCGATGCGAGACCTCGACCCCCTTGGGCAGTCCGGTGGAGCCGGAGGTATAGATGACATAGGCCAGGTTGTCCGCCAGGACCGCGCTCTGCGGATTGGCGCTGCTCTCCCCAGCATAGGCCGCCTCGGTATCCACCAAGAGGACGCGCGCCTGCCCGCCGTCCAGGCGTCCCTGCAGGCTCTGCTGGGTCAGCAGGAGGGGCGCGCGGCTGTCTTCGAGCATAAAGGCGAGCCGCTCAATGGGGTAGGAGGGGTCGAGCGGAAGGTAAGCGCCTCCGGCTTTGAGGATGGCCAGCAGGGCGACGATCATCTCTGGAGAGCGTTCGAGGAAGACGCCGATGCGCGTCTCCAGCCCGACGCCCTGCCTCTGCAGAGCATGTGCAAGGCGATTGGCCTGGGCATTGAGTTCGCGGTAGGTGAGTTCTCGCCCCTCGAATGCGACGGCTATCGCCTCCGGGGTCCGCTCGACCTGCTCCTGGAAGAGTTGGTGCATGCACCGATCACGTGGATAGTCGGCCTCGGTGTGGTTCCACTCGACAAGCAGTTGTTGGCGCTCCGGCTCCGTGAGAAGCGGCAGACGGGAGAGCTTCTGCTCGGGATCGGCGGCGATGCCCTCCAACAGGTTACGGTAGTGCTCCAGCATCCGCTCCATGTGCTCGGCGTCGAACAGGTCCGGATTGTAGCCCAACACTACCTGGAAACCGCTACGGTTCGGGACAATGGAGAGCCGCAGATCGAACTTACCGCTCTCCCAGCCGCCGCCATCGCGCTCGATCCGCAGGCCCTCGAACTCCAATGCCTCGCGAGGCACATTCTGGAAGGTAAAGACCACCTGAAAGATGGGGGAGTGGCTGAGGCTCCGCTCCGGCTGTAGCTCCTCTACCAGCCTCTCGAATGGCAGGTCCTGGTGGGCATATGCGCCCAGACACGCCTCGCGAACGCGCCCGAGGAATTCACGGAAGCTGGGGTCTCCGGAAAGGTCGCCCCGCAAGGCCAGGGTGTTCAGGAAGAAACCGATCAGCCCTTCGACCTCTGCGCGGGTCCGGTTGGCGATAGGGGTGCCGATCACGATGTCGTCCTGACCGTTATGCCGGGAGAGCAGCACCTGAAATGCGGCCAGCAGGGTCATAAACAGGGTCGCATCCTCTTGCTGGCTCAGGGCCGTCAGGGCTTCCGATACGTTTGCCGAAATCGCCAGGCGCTGGGAGGCGCCCCGAGAGGTCTGCACCGGCGGGCGGGGACGATCCAGGGGGAGATCCAGCAGGGTGGGCGCGCCCGCAAGCTGCGTTCTCCAGTAGGAGAGCTGGCGCTCCAACTCCTCGCCCTGCAGCCGTTCGCGCTGCCAGAGGGCGTAATCGGTGTACTGGATCTGCAGTTCGGGCAGTGGGGAGGGATTGCCGGCCAGGAACGCGTTGTAGAGCGCGCTCAATTCTCGCCGCAGGATCCCACGCGACCACCCGTCCGAGACGATATGGTGCATCGTCAGGGTTAGGGTATGCTCCTCATCGCCCAGGCGAAGCAGCATCGCACGGAACAGAGGCCCCGTACTCAGGTCGAAAGGGCGCTGCGTCTCCTCGTGGATAAGTCGCTGTGCTTGCTGCGCACGCGCCTCCGGAGCGAGATCCCGCAGATCCGCCACGGGCAAGGAGACCGTCTCCGCCTCATGGACCCTCTGGATGGGCGCACCCTCCACAAAGTCAAAAGTTGTTCTTAACGCTTCATGCCGGCGCACGATTTCAGAGACGGCAGCCTGAAGCACACCCTGGTTCAGGCTGCCCGTCAGCCGCAGCACGCTGGGAACGTTGTATACAGAGCTGCCCGGCTCAAGCTGGTCTATAAACCAGATCCGGGATTGAGAATAAGACAGGGGAGCAGTGCGTTGCCCACGGCGAGGAATGGCTTTTTCGGACGTTGTCAGTCCGAGTTCGCCCCGTGCCACCGCTCTCAACAGATCTGCGCGTATCTTTTTCACTGTCTTACTCCATTACCTCTCTTTTGCACTGGTCTGCTCCATTGACTTCCAGATTACGCAACCGCTTGCCGGGCAGGAGAGGCTACTCCCACTCCATATCCCTGCCGATCACTGCATAGAGCTTCTCATTCCAGGGGCGATAGAACTCCACCAACTTGCTCCGCGTCTCTTTCTCGAAGGGCGGCGGCTTGATCGGATTCTGGTTCACGATCGGGTGGATCTCCGGCTTTATGGGCGGAATGTCCAGGAATTGGTGGATGTCGCACATGGTGGAGGGAATGTCCTGGAAGAAGTCTTCGGCCTTCAGGATATAGACATTCTCTCGCCCGAACCGCTCTATCCACAACTCCACGGCTTTCGCATAGATGCCCGTTTGCAGGAGCGGAACTTTGACAAAAAATGCGGGCATCGGCATCTGTGGAAAGAAGTTGAGCGCCGTGTCAATATACGCCGAAAAGGTCTTCATGTACGGAAAGTTTGCCAGGCGTTTGCCATGCACGAACAGGTCCCACTTATATTGGGAGTAAGCCCGATCCACCGGGTTGCGCAGCACAAGAATGATTTTGGCATCGGGCTTGGCCGCGCGGTAGTTATCCATGAGCGTCAGATTGTTCATCGCCGGCAAGAAGAACCCGCTCAGCGCCTTACCGTACTCCTTCTCGACCTGCTCCTTCTCCCGTACTGTGGGATAGTAGGGCCGCCACTCCTTCGGATTTAACGAACTGATCTCCTTGCTCAACGGCGGAAGGATACAGGGATGCTGGAACAGATAGGCGCAGAGGTCACTGGTTCCGCTCTTGATCACACCCTGGCAGGCAAAGTCCGGAAGCGTGCGTTCCCCGCCGAAGGAGCGTCGCATCCAGAGCCGCCATCTGGGTGGGGCGGCAGCGTAGTGGGGGAGAAATTGAAACTTCAACCGTGCGATTCTGGATTGGATGCGATCCGACAGGGTCTTCCGCCCGTCATAGCTCGCGATGCGTTTCTGCACCGTCATCTCGTAGGTTTCGGTATAGCGTTTCCAATCGTGTGTGGGTCGGGTCACGATCTGCCTTTCTTGATTAGCCTGTTTCGTTGGGTTCCAGATTCCGTAGTCGCTCTTCGAGCTCCGCTTCGGACAAGCCGCTGAGGGAGACCAGCATTTCGGCCATCTGCTCGATGTCGGGACGCGTCTCCGGGTCGAGCACCATCAATGCGGCGAACGAGGCGATGGTGGGCGCGTCGAAGAGGGCCCGGAGGGGCGGATCTACCTCGAAGGTCTCTCGAACCCGAGAGATCACCTGTGTTGCCAGCAACGAGTGCCCGCCCAGATCGAAGAAGTTCTGGTTCATGCTGATGCGCTCACGCCGCAACAGCTCCTCCCAGATGCTGGCCAGCACCTCTTCCAAGGCATTTGCTGGGCCGACATATTCTAATTGCTCCTCCAGCGCCTCCGGTGCAGGCAGGGCGTTTCGATCCACTTTCCCGTTCGCCGTCAGAGGAAGGCGGGCCAGGCACACCAGGGCGGAGGGTGTCATGTATCCCGGCAACTTTCCGCCGAGGTACTCACGCAGTTCGCCGGCGGCTATCGTGCCGTCGGTCCCCACCACATAACCTACCAGGCGCTTCTCGCCCGTTCCATCCTCGCGGGCCAGCACCACCGCCTCACGTACGCGGGGATGCTCCAGCAGGACGCTCTCGATCTCGCCCAGTTCGATCCGATACCCCCGGATCTTCACCTGGTGGTCCACACGCCCCAGGAATTCGAGATTGCCGTCCGCCAGGTAGCGTACCACATCGCCCGTGCGGTACATCCGAGCGCCTGCCTCGGCAGCGAAGCGATCTTCTACAAACTTCTCTGCGGTCAACTCCTCACGCCCCAGGTAGCCGCGTCCCACGCCGGCTCCGCCGATGTACAGCTCTCCCAACACGCCCACCGGGACCGGCTCCCCGACCTCGTTCAGGACATACATGCGGCTGTTGGGCAGCGGGCGTCCCAGCGGCACGGTGAGGCTATCCGGCCTCGCCTCGCCTACGGCATAGGTCAGCACGCCGACCGTCGTCTCCGTCGGACCATAGTGGTTGTACACGCGCAGAGCGGGCGAGGCGGCGCGAATACGCCCTACCAGATCCCAACTGCTCGCCTCGCCTCCCAGCACCAGGATCGCGCGGGGCAGCGCCTCGGCAGCGCCCGCACCGCTCCCCAGCAGTGCCGAAAGATGCGAGGGTACGATCTTCAGGCAGTCTATCCGATGCTGCTTTAGATACTCCCGCCACGCCCCCGCATCCATGGCCGTGTCGGAGGGGATCACATGGAGGCAGCCGCCCAGGCACAGGGCTGGGAACACCATGGTATTGCCCAGGTCCGCCGCAATGGTGGAGACGGTGGCATAGCTGGCTCCCGCAGGCAACTCCAGCCGCTCACTGACGCCCTGTACATAGTTGAGCAACTGGTGATGCTCGATCCCCACGCCCTTGGGCCGTCCTGTGGAGCCGGAGGTGTAGATGACATACGCCAGGTGGTGCGGTTCCACGGCGCTCTGCGGGTTGGCTTCGCTCTGCTGGGAGATCGCCTCCGCGTCCCGGTTCAGGTGAACACACGCCACTCCCCCCAGTTCCGGAAGCGCACCCCCGCTCACCAATAGGCGCGCGCCGCTGTCTGCAAGCATGCCGGTCAGGCGCTCATGCGGCAGGGCAGGATCGAGAGGCAGGTAGGCGCCTCCCGCCTTCAGGATGCCCAGCAGACCCACGATCAGGTCCAGCGAGCGCTCCAAATACAGTCCGACCGGCATATCCGGAACGACCCCCAGCGCCTGCAGGTGGTGGGCAAGCTGATTGGCGCGCCGGTTCAACGCCTCATAGCTGAGTTGCTGGTCGGCATAGACGAGGGCAGCATCGGGATGGCTCTGCGCGGCCTGTTCAAAGAGGTGGTGGATTGCCGCGACCGATGGATAATCGCGCTGGGTGTCATTCCACTCCACCAGCAGCTTCCGGCGCTCGGCCTCGGGCAGCATCGGCAGGGAGCCGACCGCCGCGTCGGAGTTGCCGAGGGCGCTGTCGAGCAAGACCAGGAAGTAGTCGGCCAGTTGTCGGAGGTCCTGCTCCTGGAAGCGACGGGCATCGCAGGCAAACTCCAGAGTTAATCCATCGGGGCGGGCCAGGCAGGAGAGCTGGAGCTTGAACGGCTCCAGGCAGTACGCTTGGCTATGGAACGTGAGGTTCAGACCGTCCGCCGTCCACGCTTCGGGCTCGGCCTCGAACTGAAAACCGATCCGCTCGGCAGCCGTAACTTCCTCTCGGCCCTCCGCCGCGCTCGATCCCCCGTTCCAATAGAGCTGCCAGTGGGTCCCATCCCCCATCGCCTTCTTCGTCCGCCGCCACAGGCGGGCCGCCGGGATGGAGGCGTCGATCCCGACCGGGATGGGGATCCATTTCGCCAGGGGGCCGACCGCGTTTTCGAGGTCCTCCGCAGGCCGTCCATCCAGGATGTGGTGTACCAACAGATCGCGTGTGCCGCTCAGGCGCGAAAGGAGGGTCTGCCAGCAGCCGGCAAGGATCGCCGCAGGCGGGACCTCTTTATGGGCCGCCGTCTCCTGCAGCGTTTGCCACGTATTGGGGTTCAATTCCAATGCGAATGAGGCGATGTGGAAGGCGACATCGCCCGCAAGGGCGCGCTCAGACGGGAACGAGGCGGCGGGCGCTTCCGTATCCTGCTGCCTCCAATAGGCATGGCCGGCATCCCCGCTGGTACTGTCCTCCAGCAGTTCGTTCTGCCAGTCCGCAATATCGGCATACTGGAGCGGCTCCTCCTCGCCATGTGCATCGCCAGCGTAGCATGCCGCCAATTCACGTACCAGGATGCGGAGGGTAGTCGGATCTGCGCACAGCGCGGGGAGGCAGAGCGAGAGCAGGCTCCGCTGGGCGCTCAGGCGCAACAGTCCCAGGCGGAAGAGAGGGCCTCGCTCAAACGAGAAGGCCAGGGGAAGCTGCTCCTCCAGGTATTGCCGAAGGGGCTCCTGTTGCGCTGCGGGGGCAAGATGCTCCAACCCCACCTCTTGCCATTCGGGAGAGAGCCTGTCATGGATCACCTGGACCGGAAAGAGGCGACCGGGAACGTGTCGGAACGTCGTTCGCAGGATCTCATACTTCGCCGCGATGGCTTCCGCAGCCTGTTTCAATCTGGGAAGGTCGAGAGCGCCTTCGATCTCCACGCTGATCCGGGCGTTGAATACCCGCGCATCCCGGTGGAATAGCCAGGTGCGTCGCTGTTGGGGCGAGATCTCAAACCCTTCCAATCCCTCTGTCGGCGTCTCTGCTGCGCTCATTGCAGCGATAGTGTCTCCAGCCATGAGTTTGTTCCTTATAAATGTAGCCATATAAATGCGCACGAGGGAGTCTCAGATGGCCTGGACCACCTGGACGCTCTGGAGGTGAGTGTATGTTACAGGGAAATTCATCACGGTGTATCAGGTCGAACTGTAAACTATAAAGTGCCATTCGGCCCGCTCCTGTGCATACATGCGAGGGTGGTGGAGTGGACGTCAGGTCTCGACCAGAGAGGAGTTTGCGGCTGCGGCCACTGCCTCTTCCTGCGGCAGGCCGCCTTCACGGGCCTCGCTGCCGAGTGCATCGGCGCGCGTCGGAAAGAGCCGGTCTCTCAGCACGAGCGAGGGCCTTTCGACCAATTTCGCCGTCAATATCCCTACCACGATCGCGGTGGTGATATACAGAAGCATCATCAGGGGCCAGCGGACCGTACCGGGCAGCCCATTGAGCCAGCCGTTATCACACGCCCTCTGGATCGGGTGCATGATGAAATCGAGGTGCCAGATGTAGATCGAGTAGCTGAAGGTTCCGATATAGGCGAGAGCGCGCGCGGTACGCGACTCCACCCACTTCCCGAGCGTTCCCTCGCCTGGAGTGGTTGAGACGAACACTACCAATAGGCAGGCATACCCTAACGAGAGC
>DATGIG010000766.1:0-5093 GCA_035295825.1 Chthonomonadaceae bacterium
ATCCGAGCCAAAAAGGTGACGGGCGCGCTTCCGCTGCTGGAGAAGGTGCTCCAGAGCTTCGGAGCGCGGCGATCCTCCCTGGCGAGCCGGCCCGGCGGAAGCGCAGGACTCCCGGAACCTGCTATAATAGGCGGCGATGAAACGTAGCGTCGTGACCTACCATCTTGAAATGCGCAGCCCCGCAGAATGTCGCCCGGCGCAGCGCCCGCATCCTGGCCTGCGCGTCGAGCGGGTGAACCCACCCTCTCCCGAGCTTAATCGCTGCCTCTACACGACCGTCGGAAAAGACTGGCATTGGACCGACCGGCTGGTCTGGACCGACGCGCAATGGAATGAGTACGCCCACCGGCCCGAGGTGCAGACCTGGATGGGCTATGTGCAGGATACGCCCGCAGGCTATTTCGAGCTGGAGAAGCAGCCGCAAGACAACGTCGAGATCGTCTACTTCGGCCTGCTTCCCGACTTCATCGGCCAGGGCTTCGGCGGGCATCTGCTGACCCGCGCCGTCGAATGCGCCTGGCAGATGGGCGCCCGGCGGGTCTGGGTCCATACCTGCTCGCTGGACCATCCCGCCGCGCTCTCCAACTACCAGGCGCGCGGCTTCCGCATTTTCCAGACGGAAGAGACCGGGATCCCTGCAGGAGCGGGCGGCCCGAGCGGGGACTAGGGAAGCCTTATCCTCTGGATGCTGCTGAACGTTCCTCCCGTGTAAGCGCCTGCTACCTTCAGAGTGACGGTCGAGCCGGCGGTCCCTGCAGTTCGCGGGAAGCTCAGCGTCGCGCTGGAGGTCGCGCCGGGAGCGAGATCTCCCAGGGGGTAAGGCAGCCGTGTCGAGGTGGAGGCCGCGCCCAGCGTCGCCCGGGCTATTTTCGAGGCCGGCGCCGTGAAATAGCCGGTGTTCGTCACGCTGAGCTGGACCGTGTACACTCCCGTTACGCTGTTCCTTGTAATGCTCTGGAGGGTCACGGCAAGGCTGATGGACGGCACGCGCACCAGTACGCGCAGCGTTACCGGATCGGCCGTCACGGGTAGAGATTGGCCTTGAGTGACGAAAGCCTGCGTGGTCAATACATCCATCCAGGCGGTGTTCGCTTCCGTGGCGCGCAGCGCCAGCGAACCCGAATAGCTTTGCGACGCCGAGGTGTTGACCAGCGTGATGACCTCGTTCTTGCTCCCCTGATAGAAATAAGCCGCCACATCTTCGGAGCCGGTCGCCGGCATATACGCCTGCTGCCCGTAGATGAGGGCGTCCTTGTACTGTTTGCGGAACTGGACCAGTTGCTTGATATACGGCGCATTGTCCTTGATGAAGCTGTCGGGGCTGGCGGCGTTGTTGCTGCACAGCGCCAGGCTGTAGCCGGCCGCATAGACCTGTTGCATCTGGTTCAGGTTGGTTCCGTTGCTGAAGTAGTTGATCTGCGGCACGCCGTAGCGCGCAGGCGAGGCCAGGAGGCGGCCTTGATTGGTATCGTTCATCCAGGCGAAATCCGCGCTCAGCCCGCCATCCCAAACCTGCCAGAGCTGCCCGCTCGTCGTCTCGCCGAGCACGACGGCATTGCGATTGATGGCCTGGACCGCAGCGCGAACCCTGGCCGCCAGCGTGAGCACGCCCTGGCTGTATTCCAGCGGTGAGTAGAGGGTCTGGTTCGGGTCCCCGGCCATGATCATCGGCCAGTTGAGCTGCCAGCCCCACGAATCGAGGAAGATGCCGTCGGCATGGTAATCCTGCACCAGCCGGGTCGCGATATTGATGACCTGCTGCTGCCAGTCCGGTGAAGGCGCGACCATGCTGTAGGCGCCCACATCACCGGGTATGTTGGGATTGGCTGGATACTGCGCGTACAGATCGGATAGTCCGTTCTGATCCGGAGGGGTCAGCCCTGCGTAATAGGAAACGTTGGTCCAACCGGTACTGCTCAGATCGACCGAAACCTGTGGGCTCTGCCCGATCATCGAGTCCTTGTAAATGATAAAGGGCTCCACGTAGAAGATGATCTTCCCTCCGGCCCTATGGAGCGCGGCCACTCCACTCTTTAGCGCGGTAGCGCCCCCCATGTCCGAGCGCGGAATGTAGTCTCCCTTGTTGAAATAAGCCGGGACCTGGGGGGTCAGAGCCGACTTCTCATAGTAGTCCCACAGATAGACGACGTTCGTGCCCAATGCCTGGGCTTCCGTGAGCAGTTGCGGCAGATTATTGAAGCTGCCGATGTCGTCAATCAAGTCTATGGCCGGATAGGCCATATAGATCCCGCCTGCCCCCGCGCCGGAGAACGAGTAGATCGCTCCGGCTTCACGGAACCAGGCCGGCACGATCGGGAGCGTCCAGGTGGACTGGTTGTTGGCGACATAGTAGTCCACCGCCGGATGCCAGTCGCCGGTGTGGTTCACCCCGATCGCCAGACCGGGCAGGGCGGCCGCCTGATTGGGAGCCAGATTGGCGATCCAGAAGCCGTCCACTTCCGAGCAGGAGAGGTTGAACTGCAGCGGAGCGAACCCTTGCTCCAGCGTGGGGCCAACACTGGCGAAGAATAGGCCGCCGCCCCCATCGGGATCGTAGAGGCTGGCAAGCTCCATGGTGTTCATGGAGTTGGGCAGACCGATGTTGATATTGAACGGCATGCCCAGAATATGCGACAAGGAGATCGGAGGACTCCAGGCCGAGTTATTGGTCTCGAAGTCCGTCCAGGCCGCGCCATCGTTGGCCACCGTGAAGGCGTCCTCCTGAAGGACATCGCGCATGAGACCTGTTACACCGGCGCCTGCCGGGGCGAAACCGGGCAATGAAAGCGGAGCGCCGTACCAGGTGGCCTCGTCGTCGGACCAGAGCGTCCACAAGGTCCCATCATCGGCGACGCAAAACACATCGCGCTGCGGGCTGTAGCGCCGGGCTGCAGCGACGCTGCTGCCGGGCGGCATGAAGTTCTGAGACGTGATGCTGTAGGCATAATACACATCGCCATTCGTATCGTCTTCCCAGATTCTCCAGATGTCGCCGTTCACGCTCGCCAGGTAGACCTCGTCATCCCAGGAATCGCGTTTCATGGCCGTGATCTGTCCCCCGGCAGACACGAATCCTCTTCCGGAAATGAGCAGGCCGTACCAACCGCCGCCGGAGCTGTATAGATCCCAGAGCGAGCCGTCTACGTAGGCCGCGTACACGTCGGTCTCCACATAATTTGTATCGCCATTGCTGTAATAGCGCCAGGTCGCCGCGACACCGCTTCCGGGCGTCGCGAAATTGGAGCCTGTAATGCTACAGGGCCGCTCCAACTTCCATTGTTGGCATCCGTCCAGATGCCGCCATCGTTTCCGGCGACAAAAACCTCCTCCTGCTGGTTATAGTCCTCGATCGCCGTGATGCACGCTCCGGCCGGCGCCAGCGCCCCGGTCAGCTCCACCCCGTCGGTCCAGCCGCCGTCATTGGTCTCCGAAGTCATCGTGATCGCGCCGTCGTTGCCGACGACGAACACATCCTCTTCGTTGTTCTGCCGCTTGACGGCGGCCAGCGGGCTGCCGGGTGGAGCGATGCCCGGCGAAGTCAGGCGGATCGGCTTGCTCCATCCTTGCCAATTCCCATTCGAATCCTGGCCCACAAACAGCGTCCAGATCGCGCCATCATAGCCGACGACGAACAGGTCCTCCTGGCTCGCGCTGCGCAGCACCGAGGCCACCGCGCTGCCCGGGGGGGCGAGACGCAGCGGCACAGACGAGCCGATCTCCTGCGGCACGACACCCATCATCTTGCCGTAGTCGCCGGGCGTGACCAGATGAAAGACCTTGGGATAGACCATTCGCAAAAACATGGGGGATGATCCCGTGTTGGTAACGCCTGAACTCACCACGACGGCTGTATCGCCGGGGTTCACGGTGAGAACGACGATAAAATTCACAGGGACGTTGGTCGCGTGCGCGGTAATGGTGAGCATGGACTGGCCGGACAGGATGTAGTTATCAATCATGACTCCATTGTTGCTCTGATAGGGCGTGCCGTTGTTGACGGCAAACTCGAACAGAGAGGTCGGCTGGGCGACATACTCGTGCCTGGTGACGACATCTTGAATACTGTCCAGGGTGATTCCATTGCTAAGATCGAGAGTAAGCGAGAGGTTGCTGTTGAGCACGGTGGCCGTTTGCGCGGGCAGCCTGCTCGCGCCGAGGCTCAAGAACAGCGTCACTAGAATATACTGAGCGCATCTGACAATCTCGCCTTTGCGTGAAGTCAGCATGGCGAGGTTTCGATGTGCAGGCAGTATAAGCAAGATACATGGGCAGATGCGCCTTTGGAAACCGCTGTCCGGTTGCATGGTGTTCAGACCTCCAGAATAGGATCGGCAAGCCTTGCGGGGGCAGGAGAGCGGGCGCGAAAGGGCCGCCGTTCCTGCCTTCTCGTGTTGCCGTTCTTTCTGGGTACTGGTTATCGGATTCCCGTTACACCATCCTTACAAATCCTGCTTCAGGGAGGAATCCCTGCCGGAATACCGAATGCTACCGCAAAGACGGACTCGGAAGGGTCGATGGATGGGGAAGCGGGTGAGAAAAGCCAGATCCCCCCTCTCCTTACGAAGGAGGTGAGGTAGAGTCAGGGAGTGAGGTCTCTGCCTCTGTTCCCTGTTCCCTCTTCCCTGTTCCCTGTTCCCTTGCTGGGGGTGAGGTCATGGAGTGGACGCAATTCGAGCGCGACGGCTATCTTCGCCTGGGCCACGTCGCCAATGCAGACGAACTGTGCGCGCTGCAGGCCCGCATAGATGAGATCATGCTCGGCCAGGTGCGCTACGAGGGTATGTACTTCCAGCTCGACACCGAGACCGGCGTCTATGCCGACGTCGGGCCGGGAGGAAGCTGGGCCGGCCCCACCCTGGCCTACCGCAAGATCGAGAGGCTGGAGCAGGACCCGCTCTTCCTGCGCTATATGCAGCATCCGACCTTCCGCGAGATCACCCGCCGCGTCTACGGCGAGGAGGTCGCCATCTACCGGGCCATGTTCATGAACAAGCCCGCCCACCGCGGCACTGTCCTGCCCTATCACCAGGACGGCGGCTCGCAGTGGGGGCTGGACCGCAACCCGCTCATCACCATCTGGACCGCCCTGGACG
>DATGIG010000767.1:0-28281 GCA_035295825.1 Chthonomonadaceae bacterium
CTTCCGGGTGGTTCAAATAGCGGTTCCGGGCCGTACGCAACGCGACCACTCTGTCCACCGCCGTGTTGCTCTGCGCGGCGATGACCAGGTCCGCCCGGCCCAGACGGAGAGCGACGCGGACAAGCGCGTGGATAGCTTCCACATTGGAGGGGCCGAGTTGGGCTGCGCGCTCCAGGTAGGGCAGCGCCTTCTCATCCTGGCCCTGCCGCTCATAGATCAGCCCTATCTCGGTATTGCCGGCAATATTCCTTGGATCGTACTTGAGCACATTTTCAAGGCAGGGCAGCGCGAGTTTCATGTTCGGATGGCGACCATCTTTGCCATACTCCGCCAGCAGCCAGCCTGTCAGGTAGTCCGCCTGGGTGGCATAGTCCGTCTGGTGCGACTGCACTTCTATTTCACTGAGGATCGGAAACGCCTGGTCCGCGTGCCCGGCCAGGGCCAGCACGCGCGCATAGTCCAGCGTCAGCGCCTTGTCGCCTGGGCTCAATGCGTGCACTCTGCCTAGCTCCTCGGCAGCGTGCGTATGATCCTCCGCCAACTCCAGCAGCATGCCCAGCGCGTTGTGCGCGTCCACATCGTTCGGATCGGCTTGTATCGCCTGCCGCGCGGTCGTCAGCGCCGTCTCGAAGCGATTTGCCATGCCATAGAGTTGCGCCAGTTGCCCCAGCACGTTGGGCTCCTTCGGATTATTGCGATGGAGGATCTCCAGCGTGCGAATAGCCGCCCCCATATCCCCGGCGCGCTCCGCCTGCTGCGCAATCGCCAGATAGGGGGGCGCATACTTCGGGTCGAGATGAACGGCCTGCTCCCAGGCAACGTGCGCCTCCGCCCCCTTGCCCGCCCGCGACAGCTCCAGCCCCTGCTGATACAACTTCTCCGCTGTCGGTCTATTGACGAACCGGAAGATGCCGATGCCCAACAGAATGGCGACTACGAGAGCCGCCAGGCCGAGCAGTGCCGCACGATTGCTATGTTTCCGGGGTGATGCCGGGGATTGCTGTGAGGGTTTCAGTCTCTTTCTTGCCATTTCATTTCAATCACGAACAGATTTGCGCCGAACGCGGGCAACCTCCGTCCGCCGCTCTCCTATCTTCTACCGCACGCCTCGCAAAACGCACGGAATCTCAAGGTTCCGGAACCGCAGGGGCCACCTGCCCGGTGATGCCTTTGCCTTCCGTGACCGTATAGAACCGATCCGCTGCCAGATCGGTGAGCGTATCCTGTATGCCGCTCGGCCACCGGAGCACGACGCTCCGGATGCGATCGTTTTTCCCCAGTCCAAAATAGACCCGGGTATCGCTGTGCGACAGGTAGCTCGAACCGGCCCGTACCGTCGCCGTCTGGCTCAGGTCGCCCGCGGTCAGGGCGAAACGGGTGTGCAACCCGTCCCGGTTGCTCCTGGTCCCGATGGTTTTGAACGAGACCCAGTGGTTGCCGCCATGCTCGCGATTGCGGAACAGTTGCGCGGGGCCGTTCTGGTTGTTCACCAGCACATCCAGCCGCCCGTCGTTGTCGAAGTCCCCCACCGCCAGGCCGCGCCCCACGGTCGGGGTGTTCAAATCGCCCAGCAGGTCGGCATCGGCGATCTCACGAAACGTTCCGTTGCCCTCATTATGGTAGAGCTGCTTGCGCTCTTTGTAGGTGATGCCGCCTCTCTGGCTTTCGATGAGCGTCTGGACATGGCCGTTGGCGGTAATCAGGTCGGGCCAGCCGTCGGCGTCATAATCGAAAAACTCGCAGCCGAACGAGAGGAACTTCAGGTGCGGCGTCCCCAGGCCCGCCTCCACTCCCACGCTTTGGAACTGCCCCCCGCCGATATTGCGGAACAGCATATTGGGCTTTGCAGAGAAATTGGTCACAAACAGGCTCTCCCGCCCGGAGTGGTCATAATCCGCGATGGCGATCCCCATCCCTGCCATGTACGTGCCGTCGAAGCCATGACATCCGGCCCATCCCGCTACTTCCGTAAAGGTTCCATTGCCGTGGTTATACCAGAGCAGTTGCGGCCCCAGGTCATTGGCGACGAAAATGTCCTGCCTCCCATCTCCATCCACATCGTAAAAGGCGACCGCGAGGCCGCGCCCCTTCGCCCTGGTGATGCCCGCCTTTTCGGTGACATCCACAAAGCGGTTCCCCTCGTTGTGATAGAGACGGTGCGTCACCGGGCTATACACTTCGGGCGAACAGTAGTCCAGTTGCTGCCCGGAGTAGCGGCAGGGGACGTCGTTGTTCCAGGTCCAGGGGCTGTAGTAGCAGACATAGAGATCGAGTTTACCATCGTTATCGTAATCGCCGAACGCCGCGCTGGTGGCAAACCCCGCGCCGTGCACTTTATCCAGCCCCATTTTGACGGTGACATCCGTAAACTTCCCGGAGCCGTGCTCATTGTGGAGCAGGTGATTGCCGCCGTAGCCGGTGATAAAGATGTCGTCGTAGCCGTCGTTATCGTAGTCGCCGATGGCGACGCCCTGCCCATAGCCCAGATCGGCGTCCAGGCCGGAACCGGCGGTCACGTCCGTAAACGTGCCGTTCCGGTTATTATGGTAGAGCGCGCAATGGGGGCGATCCTTCACCGTAGCGGGCGGTTCCGAGGAGCCGGACTGCACCAGCAGAATATCGAGCCAGCCGTCGTTGTCGTAATCCAGGAAGGCGCAGCCCGCCGGGGTGTTCTCGATGTAGTAGAACTGCCCGGTAGCGCCGTTGGTATGGGTGAACTTTACGCCCGCCTGCGCCGCCACATCCACAAAGAGCGCGCGTGGGGAAGGGGCCGGGTTCCCAAAATGACAGCCGGAAAGCACCAGCGCGAACCATACCATAGGGAGATAGACAATACGCCATCGGGGAACCATTCACCACATCCATTGGGGGAATTGGTCTTGCCTTGCAAGAGTGTAACACGACGGACGCCTACTGTCAAGCCGTTCGGCACTTCGGGGCGCTCCGCGGCAGGAGAATGATCTTCCGAGATGTCTCCACACGTAGCCCTTGGCATGAACAACAGCGGAATCTTTTTTGCATCACAGCGGCAAAAATCTAAAACCCAGGATGGGATCGCGCCGTAGAGGAGATGGAAATCCCTGATTCGGTGAGAGGAGAAGGAGGCAATCCATGTCCGTGAAACCGTGTGCGCATTGTCAGAATGAGGAGGTCGAGAAGGTATCCGCCGTCTATAACCGAGGCACCTGGACCTCATCCTCGTATGGGACCCGGCACGGCGTTCGCTGGGATCGGCGCGGACGCCCATTCGTGGCGACGGAGCCTTTTAGCGAACGGAGCAAGGGCGCGACCCGCCTGGCCGAGATGCTGGAGCCGCCGACAGAGCCGGCCAATGTGGGGATGATCATGGTGCTGCTCTTCTGCACCGCCCTGCTGTTCTGCCTGTGGCTGAGTTCCGCCCTGCTGTTTCAGAATCTGTTCGGCTGGACCGGCGGCTGCATCACCGGGATCGTGGTGGTCCTCTTCGCCTTCAGTATGATCTACGATCCGGCGAAGCGCGTCTCCGACCGGCAGACCAAGCGATATGAGGAGAAACACACCCAGTGGAAACAGGCGATGGATCGCTGGGATAACCTCTACTACTGCTCGCGCTGCGACCATGTGTACGATCCGGACAGCGGCAAATCCGCTACGGCCCGCAACATGGGCAGTCTGCTCTAGCCCCTCAGAGCGGTTGGTCTGTCGCCCGCAGCAGTTGTTGGGGATCGTTGGGCGATAGGGCAGCCACCGGCCGGAGCAGCTCAGCGGAGGTCATCGAGGGCGGAGGCGCGGCGCGGAGGAGCATCTGGCTGGTCCGGTTGCGCTCCGCATTGGCCTGAAGAAACGGCAGGCAATTCTGCGCCGCCGCCCGGATCTCCGCGTCTTTTGCAAGCACGCCGTTGCCCTCCGCGAGCCTCTGTACGACCGGCAGGTCACGCTCATCCCCCACCTGCTGATAGGCCTGGATCAGCGCCAATGCCAGCGGTCTGCTCTTTTCAATATAGGCCTGTTGTGTACGTGCGCGCCTACGCCGGTTCAGATCCATTTTGAGCGCGGCCTCCACGACATTGCTCGGATCGATGAGGATGCTGTGCAGGTTCTCGCGCTGCCGCGTATTCAACAGGCGTGCATCGGAAGTCTTCAGTTGGGGCAGCAGCGCCAGGAGCGCTCGCTCCGCTAATTTACGTGCCCCCGTCTCCGAAATGGCCAGCATGTCCGCCAGTTCGCCGACCCGGCGGACCTCCACAAAGGCCGCCAGCTTCTTCATCTCGTAGCTCACCCTTCCCCCGCGCACCCATAAGCCGACCAGGGTTATCAGGAAATTGAAGCCCAGCAGGATCGGGGTGATATAGGATAAGTAGTCCTTCCAACCGAATATTGCCTTCAGACAGAAATAGAGGGGGATGCTTGCTATCCACACCGCCATAAAGCCCAGATACACACGGCGATGAAAACGGGAGAGGCGCACGATACGGCGTATCTGGGCCATCAACCTCTGAACTTCCTCTTCCGTCAGGGGTACGAGCCGGGGGGCCATGCTAATCTCTTCCTTGCCTGTCAGGTCCATATCACTCTATTCGCTATTCAGCAGAAATTTCCTGCTTGCCCGCCTGCTGTGGAAGCAAAATCCGTTCGGTGCGCAAATTGTCGCACAAGAATACGCCATTTCGCGGATGGTTTCGCCCGCCTCTCTCCGCTACAATGAATGCATCTAAACCAACGATCCTCGCGAGACCATCGTCTGGTTGCACCCTTCAGGAGAGAGACCATGTTCAAGACCCTTCTTGTCTGTTCGGACGGCTCAAACGCGGCGCTGCATGCCACGCAGACAGCCGTGGAGTTCGCGCGGAAGTTCGAGTCGAAGGTCGTGTTGCTCAATGCCTTCGATATAAACGCGGTTACTGTGCCGTCGCTGGGGCCTCTGGAGGCCGAAATTGACCAGGAGCATCTGATGCATTACGCTGCCATGGTGCAGGACGACGTCGAGGCGCGTACCGGCAAGGTCCTTACAGGCGAAGGGATCGCCTTTGTCCCCATCCGGAAAATAGGGCACCCGGTGAGCAGCATTCTCGAGGCGGCTAAGGAGGAGAAAGCCGACCTGATCGTCATGGGCAATCGCGGATTGACGACGTGGAAGTCGCTGCTGCTGGGCAGCGTATCCGGCGGCGTGCTACACCATGCGCACTGCCCGGTGCTGGTGACGCAGGCGATGTCGAAACCGTTCCGCCGCATCCTATTGGCCTCCGATGGCTCCGAGGGGGCGCACAGGGCGCTGCAAACCGCCGCTGCAATCGCTAAGAAGTTCGCGGCGACGCTGGTCGTGGTCAATGTCTTCGAGGAACCGCCGATCTATCCCGAAGCCTCCATCGCGTATTCCGACCTCGATCGCGTATCGGAACAGGTGCGTAAGGCCGTGCAGGAGAGTTCGGAGCAAGCGGCGACGGAGGCAGGGATCGCCTATGAAGTCGAGCAGGTAAAGGGAGATGCCGCCGAGACCATCGTGCGTTACGCGGAGAACTACGGCTGCGACCTTATCGTGATGGGAAGCCGGGGCATGGGCGCGTTCAAGTCGCTCCTGCTGGGCAGCGTCTCGGACCATGTCGCGCACCACGCCCACTGTCCCGTTCTGATTGTGCGCTGAAAGAGTGCGTCCTCCCGAATTTCGAGCAAAATTCGGGAGGACGCATGTATCCTATTACTCCGGACTGGCCGGCTCCGCTTCTTCCCTGTAGAACACGCCCTCGTGGTCATCGTAGGCGAACAACTCCGCATAGCGGCCCCAATCGATGGCGGTATCTATCTGCCGCTCGGCCTCCTCCCGGCTGAAACTCTCCTCCAGCATCGTGAGGAGGGTCTCCTGGCGGACACGCCCGGAGGGGGCGTGATCCAGATCCTCCAGAATACGCTGGATCAGGCGGACGTGGGCAATGGCTTGCTCCCGAAAGACCTCCTTCTCCTCCAGCACCCCCGCCTCGGCGAAGCGGATGCCCTCCGGCGTCAGGAACACATCGCCCGCCTCGACATTGCCCAGATTGAGCATGTCAATCGCCTGAATGAGGGGCAGCAGGTCGTCTATCTCCATCTGCAGTTCGCGTCCCAGGGCAAAGACGTCCTCGCGGTCGCCATCCGCATGGAGCCGCTCCACCAGGCCCGTCACCTGCCCCACCGGAACGTGCGGCAGCATCTGGTAGGCGCGCGTCGGCTCCCCGGCCGCTTTGACAACGGGCGTTTCCGTGCGGAAAGGCGTCACCTCCCCGCTGGGATTGGTCATTACGCCGTAGAGGTAATCCACCAGTCGGAGATGCTCCGGGTGCTCCTTGTTCCGCTCCGCTATCGGCAGCCCGGCCATGTCCACCCGGATGACGCCCGGATTATGGCCCATCACGATCAGGCGGTCGCCCATCGTCACCGCCTCTTCGATGTTGTGCGTCACCATGACGATGGACTTCGTCGGGATCTTGCGTGAGCGCCACAGCGACAGCAACTCCTTTTTCAGGTTTTCGCCGGTCAGGACATCCAGCGCGGAGAACGGCTCATCCATAAACAGGATCTCCGGCTGCACCACCAGCGCCCGTGCAAAGCCCACCCGCTGCCGCATTCCGCCCGACAGCTCCTTCGGATAGGCATCCTCGAAGCCGTCTAGCCCGATCACGTCAATGGCCTCCAGGATGCGGCGGCGACGCTGCGTCTCCGACAAGGCAGAGTTCAGCAGGCCCACTTCCACATTCTGATAGACGCTCAGCCAGGGGAAGAGGGCGAATGTCTGAAAGACGATGGCGACATGGGCATTCGGCCCGTTCTGCTCCTCGCCGCGAAAGCGGATCACGCCTTCGGAGGGCGGCATCAGCCCCGCCAGGATACGCAGCAGAGTGGACTTTCCGGAACCGGAGGGGCCGAGAATAGCGACGATCTCGCCTTCCCGGATCGCCAGATTGATATCGTGCAGCACCAGAATGCGCTTGCTATCTTCGCCGTAGTACTTGGTGACCTTCTCCGCGCTCAACAGCGTCGCGTTCTCGGTTAGAGTGGTCGCAGCCATTTCACACCTCCTCTCTTCTTCCTACGGGGATCAATCCCCGTTCTGAAACGCAAAGTCCGCGAATAAGGTCGCGCTTCGCGCAGCCCAAATCCGCTATTCCCTCGCGGATTTCGCGGACTGCATCTCGAACCCGCGAAGGCGGGTTTCGACTTTCAGAACGGCGTTTCAACGCCGGATGCAAGCAGCGCCCCTACGGAGGTTAATCCAATCGGTAGCGGGTCTCCGCCAGCCCATAGAGCGGTCGCCAGACGAAACGGTTCAGCAGAACGACATACAACGACATGATGGCGATGCCGACGATGATCTGGGGCCAGTGGCCCGCTTCCGTGGCCTGCGCGATATAGGCGCCCAACCCCTCCGCTTGCAATTTCTGCGTGCCCCACGAAGCCACCTCCGCCACAATGCTGGCATTCCACGCCCCGCCCGCCGCCGTCAACGCGCCCGTCACCCAGGCCGGAAAGATAGCGGGAAGGATCAGGGTGCGCCAGAGCGTCCAGTTCCGCAGGCGAAAGACCACCGCGGCTTCGCGCAGGTCGCCGGGAACGGCGGTGGCGCCCGCGATGACGTTGAACAGGATATACCACTGGGTTCCCAGTGCAAGGAGCAGAATGCTGCCCCAATTCAGCGCGATGTGCAGCTTGATAAAGAGCAGCACCACGACCGGAAAGATCAGGTTGGCCGGGAACGAAGCGCCGATCTGCACCAGCGGCTGCGCGATGCGGGCCAGGCGCGGCGAGAAGCCGATCCAGACCCCAATCGGCGTCCAGACTACCGTCGCCACGATCACCATGACGGCTACACGCAGCAGTGTGAGCAGCCCCTGGTAGGCCACATGGAGCGCCTCCATCCAGGTGAAGCCGCTTCCTACCACCTGCACCGTCCGCCATAAGCCGTAACCTACCAGTCCCACCAGCGCCACCGTAAAGGCGATCCGGATCGCTTGCCCGATGATAGGCGGAAGGTGCATTTCCTGTCCCCACTGCGCACTGCGCGAGAACAGCCGGTCTATCCGCTTGCCCAGCGGCGCAAACACCCGCTCTTCCAGCCAGGGCAACAGCACCGATTTCCGCAGCAGATCCAGGACTGCGGAGGTCGGCTCCTGGCCCGATTCCGTCTGCTCGAATTTGAACTTCTGCGCCCAGGCGACGATGGGCCGCCAGAAGAGCTGGTCTACCAGGACGACGATCGTGACCATCGTCACTACCGCCCACGCCACCGCCCGCATATCGCCCTTATCCACGGCGGTCGCCATGTACGAACCGATTCCCGGAAGTTTGAATTGATGGTTCAGCACCGAGATGGCTTCTGAGGCGGCCAGGAAGAACCAACCGCCCCCGAAGCTCATCATCCCATTCCAGACCAGGCTGATCATGCTGAAGGGCACTTCCAGCTTGATAAAGCGCTGCCACCAGGTCAACTGATAGACCGTGGAGGCTTCTCTCAGCTCCTTCGGGATCGTCCGCAGCGACTGGTAGAACGAGAAGGTCATGTTCCAGGCCTGCCCCGTGAAGATCGCGAAGAGGCTGGCGCACTCCAATCCCATCAGCGAGCCGGGGAAGAGGGCCATAAAGCCGGTCACCGTCACCGACAGGAAGCCCAGCACCGGGACCGACTGCAGAATATCCAGCAGCGGCACCAGCACTTTTTCGGCGCTGCGGTTGTAGGCGGCCACATAGCCATAGACCAGGGTGAACAGGATGCTGGCGCCGAACGCCAGAAACATCCGCAGCAGCGAGCGGGCCGCATACCCCGGAAGCGCCAGAGGAGAGAGATCTATCTCCATCGGCGCTTCGGGGGAGAAGGGCGCGTGCATCGCTTTCGTCAGATGCAGCGTGCCCACCAGGAGGGCGAAGAAGGCGACGAAGAGCAGCGCATCGCGCCAACCGGGGCGGGGCATGCCTCGAACCGATTGCAGGATATAGGTCAGATTTGCCATCGGGTCCCTCCTTGTCGTCAGAATTCCAGATGCGCCCGCACCGAGATTACGGAGACGGGGCCGCGATCCTGATTGTAGCCGGGATTGGCGATAAACTGGTAGTCCAGCGCCAGCGAGAGCGGCCTGGCGACCTGGTAGGAGTAGTAGGTTTCGATAATCCGCTCCGGCCCGTAGCTGAGTGTACCATCCCCCAGCAGAAATCCCACGCCCCCCGCCGCCAGATAGTCGCGATGCGCCGCCGAGAGGTCGTTCTGGACGAAGGCGATGGCGAGCCGGTCTCCAGGCCGACGCCAGCGCTTACCGGAGAGCTGCCCGCCCAGGCAGAACGTTCGATCCACTTCCGTGTAGGCGAAGCTCTCGGCTGCGCCATCATTCCAGCCGTAGCGACCGAAGAGGGCCGTGTCGCCGTCATCGCCAAGCGGCTGCTCGAAGTTGATCCCGAACCCATACTTGATGGCATCGTTGCGCTCGGTCGTTGTGATGTCGGGCGTGGTTCCGGTCCGCTTTGCCAGCGCCAGTGTGTCGCGGTAGTTGCCCATGTGCGCCACGTTGGCATAGCCCAACAGACGCACCACCATCGGCGCTCTCTTGCGCAGCAGATGCGGATGCAGTTCCAACTCGACCTCATCGCCATGAAACCGAGACAGGTTCTCCTGCAAGTCGATGCCATTGGCGACCTTGGGCATCTGGAAGCGCCCGATCCGCACGGCCCAGTCCGGGTGGATCCACTCCAGCGCCGCTCCCAGGGTATAGCCGCGTGTATCGGCGGCATAGTCGTAGGCGGCATTGTTGATCAGCGCCCAGTTCAGGAACTGGGTTCGGGTGTTGTTGGCATAGGTGTTGGTATCGAAGAGGTCGGGGACCCCTATTTTCCCTGCGGTGAGCACCAGCCGGTGGGTGGGGCGCATGCCCTCGATCTGGTTCTCACCCGGCTCGATCTTCTCCTGCCCCTGTCCGGTGGAGAGAGTGTAGCGCACAAAGTAGCGGGCTAGATAGGGGTCCATGCCCAACGCCGGGTTGCGGACCACATCGCCGTTGATAAAGCCGGCCAGTCCCAGCCCGGTGTTGATCCCGTTGCCGCGCGCCATCTCCGGATTGACGAAAAACTCCAGCCCGCGTGTCATCCGCACGCCCGCAAAGACAGTATAGGTGTCCGTTTTCTCGTTCTCGTTCCGAGCGAGGAGGCTATTGGAACCCTGGTAGAGGCTGCGGAACTTAAAGAGGTTCTGATCGATCAGGGTAGCCTGTAGTCCCAGTTCGTAGGGCAGACCGCTCTTCTGGCCCGGATGGTAGCCGAGTTTGGTGGTATCGTCCTCCGAAGGCGTGTCGCCCATCGGGGCCTCCTGCGCTGCCGCTCGCAGTCCAGGGAGCGCCATAAGGGCAAGGAGCAACCAGAGCGCCGCAGCCCGCCGGAGGCACGGCGGCAGGGCGCGTCCGAAGGCGAACGCCGGGATGAAGATTATCAGGCGCATGGGATTGCCTCCTCTCTCGATATCAGGCGCTATCAAGCAGCGCGATGGATGGTGTTTGCAGGAAGAGGCGAGAGAAAGGCAGGTCGCCGAGATATTTCGGCAGGATGGAAGGCCGCCTCGCACCCCTCGTGTTTGTCCGGGCGTCAAACAGGCGAGGGTCGAGGCGATAGGAGAGAGATTAGCAGACTATCGCGAAAAGCCGCCGGTTGGACGCTCTGATGGGATCGCCTCCCTTTTCGGGAGGCCTATGACTGCCGGATTCCATGATTGTTCTCCAGGCGCCGAGCGCTGTCTCAACGTCCGCTGCCCTTCGGAAGCGGAGGGGAAGGGGGGTGCCAACAAAAAACCCCTTCCCGGTGGGGAAAGGGCGCGTGGCCTGACCGCAGGCGGCGCAAGCCATGAGGTCGCGACCCACTGCGTTCTCCCCACTCGTTTGAGCTTCGGCACCGTGCACCGTAAGAGGCGTTTCTGCCTCAGCCACCTTAGGCGGACCCTTAGACCGGGAACGCCTGCTCTACCACAACGGGCGTCTCTGGACGCCGTAGGGCAGTGGCCTGTGTGTCGCACGGGAACCTCACCTACCGAGGAACCATTCTATCTTGTCTTTACGCTCCGCGAACTCTGTTCGTTCGTCAAGCGCAGGGAGAATTTACCATACCGTCTCTTCGTTGTCAAGGCTATTCTCTGTGATATTTTCCACAGCAGCCATCCTATCTGTCAGGCCCCCTCCGTCGGGAAGCTCTCTGCAAGCATCAAACCGCGTTGCGGAGGGAACTCGACCGCCTGATAGATCTCGATACATGGCAGCGAGGCGCTGGGAGGGTCCAGCGCCAGCACCGATTCCAGGCCGCTCAGCGCTGTGAGCAGCCAGTTGCCATCGGCCTGCCGGGTATAGAGGTCTATGTTAGGAGCATCCTGTTCGATGAGAACATAGAGGATCAACGAGGGAAGGGTGCGATAGCAGGCGAACTTTCGCCCCCGGTCGGCAGCCTCCGTTCCTGGCGAAAGAACCTCCATGATGACGGTAGGGTTGAGCAACGTCTCCGCTTCCGTATCCTCATAGTGCGCCCCATCGCAGACGATCAGGATGTCCGGATAGAAATAGACGTTGCACTCCGGCACACGCACGCGGGTTTCACTGGCAAACGCTTCGCAGGAACTTCCATCCAGTTGATTGCCGAGCCGACGGATCAGGTTGCGGATAATCCGATTATGGTTCCGCGATCCGCCCGCCATCGCGACGACTTCCCCATTCCAGTACTCGCTGCGAAACTCCGCCGCGCGCTCCTGGGCCAGATATGCCTCCGGTGAAATATAGGGTTTTTGGGGTTGGGCAACCATGTCGGTTCTTTCTCTTCACTTCAGCTTCATTCCGACTTCATCAGAGGAAACGATGACATCCCTGCTACGACTATTTCGCTTTCTGTCTCAGCCGATATTCTCGTTGATTTTCTGCATGGGCTGCCTTCTTGCAGTCCAGACAAAGGTTGACCTTCTTATGTCTTTCCGGTTGTATTGGCATTCGCTGACAACGTGTACAAAGCCGCATGCTCTTGGGTGAGGCCAGCGTTGCAATAAGATACATCGCGAGTATAGCCAGCAATCGGCTCGGGCGATGAGGTGGATGCGGCAAATATGAAAGACCCGTCTTTTGGTTTGGGTTATTGGGGTCTCGTCCTGCCATCCGATCCAGATGTCGCCAGTTTTCCTCCGCATCCCATTGACGTGCTAACTCCGGTTCATGTAACACACAATAGGGTATATCGCTGTCCCACCAGAGAAAACAGGGAAAAACCCCCGATAGGTTGAGCCAGCGGGTCACAGCGTCTCCTACACTCAAACGAAGAAAACGAATATCCTGACACCCATACGGAGGTGCAAGGCGATAAGGCCAGAGTGCAGTCCAATCGGCAATGAATTCCTCAGTAATCGGAGGAATCGCTTCTCCCATCAGTCGTGTACCCAATCGCAAAATCGCTTGTGCTTCTCTCGCATAAAGGCGATAGGTTTCCGTCGCTTCCCGATAAACATAGGTAGAACAACCACGCTCATCTTTCTTATTGTTAACTTCAACACCTAGCGGCCCCCACTTCCTAGCAAAGTCGTAAATCTTCGAGTCCGTGGCGTCTCCCAATTCAAGAAAGGCGCTCATGCAGGCTCGTACATCAACCTCGACGAACTTGCATTCTTCACTCAGTCCGCCCCATTCAATAAATCCTTCACCCTCTTGTGTCGGTTTGTAGGCAATACGCCACAGTTCAACCTTAGGATACTCGACGGGAGACATAATCCGAACATGAGTATAGTTCAATTCCATATTCCTATGGTCAGCCTTACTCTGAATTTCAGTTATTTGCTTTTTTCTTGGCATTGTTATCTGGCTCCTTGACAAGACGCGGGTTGAAACCCCGGTCTACGTTTGCAAAGTCCGCCTTCGCGGACTCCACAGAGGACAATAGCCCACGCAGGTGGGCTTCGCAAACGTAGACCGGCACTTCAGTGCCGTGAAACCGCCCCTACGTGTGGAAGAAAGAATACTCATTGCCCCGTGATTTCTAAAGTGATTTCTAAGATCTGGTATGAGTATACCCTATCGCGTTATCATAGGATTGCTATCAGACGAACCTTATGCAAAGAAAGTAGGAGAGAAATGCAGAAGAGCAAGGGACCAGTCATATCTAATAATTTTTCCACATCTGAAATCAACAAGAATTCGGAGCAACAGAGCGAGCTATCTATCATTATCACAACTCCCCGGCAGGATAATCGCCAGCCTCCAAAGCAGAAAGAACCATATTCATCGTGGATTGCCGTTTCGTTCGTGCTCGCATTCACGAGCCTATACCTTGTGGGCCTCTTTAAACTGACGGGCAACAACCTCAATGAGTACCTGAAGAATTTGGGCCAGTTTTTCACTCCCTTCTTCAGTATCATAGCGGCCTACTTCTTCCGCAACAGCCGATGACGCCTATTCGCTGAGAGATATTACCGTCGAATGCCTGATATTGAATACACACTCATAGGTCATGCAGCTACATAGAAAACGCCAGCAGGCTCAGAAAGAACGCAACTTGACTTTCCGGGCGGCGTCATCATACAATGGAAGCTGGAGGTGTCTCGCCATGCATCAAATCGCATTGGAAACCGCGTCCACACAGTTAGCGGATTTGGTACGTGAGGTTAACAATGGGAAAGAGGCCAATTTTGACGCAGGGCGATCAGCCCGTCGCGGAAATCGTGCCTGTCTCCCTGCCACGCTTGCCGCGCAAGGCGGGCAGCGCGAAACACTTGCCGCATAGCATGGCAAAAGATTTCGACGCTACTCCGGAAGGCTTTGAAAAGTAGTCGGGCCGGGAATTTTCCCGGCCCGTGTCTTTGATGCCTATGGCGTCCAGAGGCTATGGTGACGTCTCCGGCTTCATCAGGGGGAAGAGGATGACATCGCGGATGCTTTCGGCGCCGGTCAGGACGAGGGCGAGGCGATCCAGGCCGATGCCCAGCCCGCCGGTCGGAGGCATCCCATACTCCAGGGCCAGCAGGAAGTCCTCATCCATCGGATGCGCCTCGTCGTTGCCCTCCGCGCGCTGCTGCACCTGTCCCTCGAACCGCTCCCGCTGATCTATCGGGTCGTTGATCTCGGAGAAGGCATTGCCCAGCTCCTGTGTGGCCATATAGATCTCGAAGCGGCGGGTCAGCGCCGGGTTGTCGGGCCGCTTCTTGGCGAGCGGCGAGGTCTCCGTCGGGAAGTCCGTGATGAAGGTCGGCTGAATGAGGCTCGGCTGGGTATAGACCTCATGCAGCTTCTCGATCAGCCCGCCGAGGGTCGGCTCATTGTCCAGGTTGATCCGGGACAGCCCGGCCCGCCGGCAGGCGGCCTTGGCGTTCTCCAGCGTATCGAACGCCTCCGGTTCCACCCCCGCAAACTCCCGGATGCCTTCCAGCATCGGCAGGCGACGCCAGGGCCGCACGGACACGTCCACGGTCTCGCTGCCCCAGGCGAAGGTCGGCGCGCCGTTGACCTCGGTGCAGATGGAGACATACATCGCCTCCACCAGCTCCATGATGTCCTCCAGATTGACATACGCCTGGTAGAGCTCCATCATGGTGAACTCCGGGTTGTGCCGGGTGGACATGCCCTCATTGCGGAAGACGCGCCCGATCTCGTACACCTTCTCGATGCCCCCCACGATCAGCCGCTTCAGGTAGAGCTCCAGGGAGATGCGCAGCTTGAAGTCATGATCCAGCGCGTTGTGATGGGTCATGAAGGGCCGCGCCGACGCCCCGCCCGCAATGAGCTGCAGCACGGGCGTCTCGACCTCCAGGAAGCCCTGCGAATCCAGGAAGCGGCGCATGGCGGTGACGGTCTTGCTCCGCTTGATCAACACTTCCCTGGCATCGGGATTGGCGAGCAGATCGAGATAGCGCCGCCGATAGCGCTCTTCCCGGTCCGTGAGCGCGTTATAGACATTGCCCTCCGCGTCCTTCTTGCCGAACGGCACGGGGCGCAGCGCCTTCGCCAGCAGCGTGAACTCCCGAACATGGATGCTCGGCTCGCCCGTGCGCGTGATGAAGGGATAGCCGGCCACCCCCACGATGTCGCTCAGGTCGTATTCGTTGAACTGCTCGAACGCCGTATCCCCCACATCGTCGCGCCGCACATAGACCTGCACACGCCCGGTCTCATCGGTAAGATCCGCGAAGGTCACTTTGCCCTTGGTGCGATGCGCGGTCAGCCGCCCGGCGACACGGAAGGTCAGCGCCTGGCGCTCCTCTTCCGGCAATGCCCAGTGGGACGCAGACGGGGCGGTCACCTGCGCGGCGGTGTGGGTGCGCTCATAGCGCTCGATGAGGAAGGGGTCGTAGCCCATGGCACGGAGCGCTTCCAGCTTGCGCAGGCGCTGCGCCTGCTGATCGCCCGGTTCTTCTTCTATCTCACTCACGGTTCTCTGTCCTCTTGAATAAACATACTGGCCCTCCCCTGGGCGTCTCGAAGGACACCCGGATAGGCGAGAGAAGGATAGGGGAGGGGCTACATAGCAAAAAGGGCGCGGGAGCGTTCCCGCGCCCTTTTTCCAACAGGTTGCATCAGTCTTTGCGGATGCTGTCTATGCGATACTGCAGCAGGCCGTTGGGAACGCGGATCGAAACGATGTCGCCCACTTTTTTCCCGAACAGCGCCTCGCCCACCGGCGATTCGTCGGAAACCAGGTCGTTCTCCGGGTCCGCCTCGACGGAACTGACCAGAGTGAATTCCCACTCGTCGTCGTCGTCCAGGTTGGTCATCCGCACGATGGAACCGAGGCCGATATGCTCGGTAGGGATCTCGTTGAAATCCAGCACCTGCGCCATCTGCAGCACACGGCGCAATTCGGAAATCTGGCTCTCTACCAGCGCCTGTTCCGTCTTCGCATCCTCGTATTCAGCGTTCTCTGCCAGGTCTCCAAACTGTTTCGAGTCGCGGATGCGCTCGGCGACTTCTCGCCGCTGCACATTCCGCAGATGCTCCAAGCGTTGTTCCAGCTTATCGCGACCGCGTGGCGTCAGCACGATCTCCAATTCCTGCGACATTCCCTGAATCTCCCTCGTACCGGTAGTGCGTGATGTAAAGCCTCTCTCATCTAACACAAGTACGAATAAAATGCGTGACTCTGCTCCCGTACCGGTCGGAAGGATACCGGGATTTCCATGAAATCGGCCGGTAAAGCCGCCGGATCGCCTCTCCCGCGGACAATAGCCGCAAAAGATAGCACACTCTGCTGTCATTTGTCAACAAAAAGCCCGCTTTGTGTCAGGTAAAATCCGCATCGATCCCCTGACCCCAGAAAACCTTGATGAGAGGCACTGTGCAAACCAGACGAGGCTTTGAGGTCTTCGGTTTCGGTATTCTCGTTCCCGCGTTTGCGATGGACCTTGCGGACGAGATAACGGAACCGCTCCTGCGTCTCTATGCCTCTCGCATGGGCGCCATTTGCTGCGCCTCGACGGGGGGTTCCAGGAGTCTGGCTACCGGGGAGAACCATAACAGAAGCGCCGCGAGAAGGGGCGCGCTCACGCCCACAAACAGGGTGGACCGCAGGCCGATCCGCGCGCCCAGAATGCCGCCGGCCAGCGCCCCCAGCAGGTTCGCTCCCAATCCGGTGAACTCCACAATCGAGTTCACCCGCCCCTGCATGGGAAGGGGGGTGACGGCCTGGCGCAGGCTCACGGCGTTGATATCATACACGGTAGCCGCCGGGTCGCAAACGACCTGAGCGCCCACCAGAAGCGCGCCTGCCAGGAGCGTCGCCCCATGCGCCAGGGGAATGAGCAGGCTGCCGAGACCGGAGACCAACAGTCCCAGGGCAAGGGTACGGCCCATTCCCAACCGGCGGGCAACCGTTCCCGCACCGAGCGCGCCGAGCATGGAGGTGATGCCGCCCACGGCCCAGATCATGCCCAACACACCCGGCTGGAAGCCGAGATCACGGGCCATAAATGCGACGACCACCGTGCCGAAGATCCCGTGCGCCGCTCCCTGAAACAGGGCGACAAGCGTCAAAACGGTTAAATAGGGGTTTGCCCGCACCGTGCGCAGGCCCCCTTTCAACTCGTGCGCTATCCCCTCCCGCTCCGCGTGTGGGATCGGCGGCGGTTCCGGGGTGCGGATCCGCCCGAGGAGGATGGCGGACCATACAAAAGAGAGCGCATCGATGAGGATAGCCATCGGGCCGGTAAACCACTGCACCAGCCAGCCTGCGAGCGAGAAGGCGCTGAACTCGGCAGCCGAGGCGCTGGCCGTCAGTTTGCTGTTGCCCTCGACCAACTCCTCCGGCCGTACCAGCGCCGGCAGGTAAGAGGTGTCGGCAATATCGAAGCAGAGCGTGAGGAGGCCGGCCAGGAGGGTGACTATGAGCAGTTGCTCGATGCGGAGCCGGTGCAGGAGCGCAGCGACAGGGATCGTCCCCAGCAGCAGTGCACGCCCAATGTCTGCGTAGATCATGATCGGGCGGCGGCGCAGGCGATCCACCCATACGCCCGCCACCAGCCCCGCCAGGAACCTGGGCAGCAGGTTCGCCATCAGCAAGAGGCTGAGCTGCGCCGGGGTCGCCTTGAGCATCAGGATCGCCGTGAACGCCAGCGCCGTGCCGCTGATCATGGTCCCGAAGTTGGAGACCGTCTTTGCGGCCCATAACTTGAGAAAGTCGCGGTTTTGCCAGAGGCCGTTGAATCGCTGGGGCAAGGGAACCTCCGCGCGTTATCCGTCCTTCTGGAGCATGTCGGTATAGATGCCGGGGGTGCTGCCCGGAATGACGGTCGCATCGCAAGATTTCTCATAGAAGGTCGTCGGACCGGCCCCTCCGATGATCCCGTAGGCATAGCCCGCTTCCCGCATTCCCCACAGGCAGGCCAGCAGCAGCGCCTTGCCGATGTCCTTGCCGCGCTCCGCCTCCGCCACGCCGGTCGGCCCGAAGAAGCCGCGCATGGTCGCCTCATACGCCGCAAAGCCGATCACCTTGCCCTCACGCAGGGCGATATAGAGCGAGATGGGCTGGCGCGCATAGCAGGGCATCACCTCGTCGGCCCAACCGGTCGAGAAGTGCTTCTCGATGAACATTCGGATCGGGGTAATCTCAAAGGGGTGGGCGCGGCGCACCACCACGCCCTGCGCGCGCAGGGTCTCCAGCAACGGCGCGACGGGCGGCAATTTCAACAGATGCACGAGCATGTCCGGCATGGCGAATCTCCTTGAAGGAACGATGCTCCCTCTTTCTGGATCACCCCGCCCGATTCCTCTCTCAAACCGGTGTGGGATGCATGGCGCAACAGGCAGGAATCTCGCCATAGCGGCGCGAAATAGGGAGCAAGTTGGAAGGAAAGTCCGCTGTTTTCAAAGCGGCACGGCAAGAGGAGAGCTTTGGTGAAAGGTCGTATCGGTTTTGTTCTGGCCCTGATAATGGTTGTAGGACTGGCTCTCGGGGCGGGAGCCTGGTTCGGACGCAAGGCCGCCATCCCGCCGCCTGCTCCAAATCTGGCTCCTGCGCCGCCCATCGTAAAGCCGGCTCCGTCGCCGGAGACGCCCGCTTACGATAACATCTTCCCCCGCGCCCAATCGGAGCGTATCCCCGTCATCATGTACCACGACATCGTGGCGAAGCGCGGGCGGGGTTCCGTCTGGTTCGATTGCACCCGAGCCGAATTTGAGGAGCAGATCCAGTGGCTTACCGAGCAGGGCGCGCATCCCATCTCGCTGGATGACCTCTATCGCCACCTCTCGAAAGGCGATCCGGTGCCCGCTAAGGCCGTGGTCCTCACCTTCGACGACAACTATCAGGGCTTCTACGACTACGCCTACCCCCTCCTGAAGCAGAATAAGATCCCCGCCGCCATGTTCGTCCACACCAACTTCGTCGGCGACAAGACCGGCGACCACCCCCACATGGACTGGCTGACGCTGCAGCAGTTGGATAAGGAGGGGCTGGTCACCATCGGCTCGCACACCCTCTCGCATCCGGACGATATGCGCCTCCTCTCCCCCGAAGAGCAGGAGAAGGAGATGACGGGGGCGAAGCGCGTACTCGAAGAGAAGCTGGGCCACCCCATCCCCTACTTCGCCTATCCGAACGGCAAGGCGGACGCAACCACCCGCGATGTGGCCCGAAAAGTGGGCTACACCATGGCCTTCACCATCGATAATGGCCTGGCGGAGGAGTCGCCGGACATCCTGCTGGTGAACCGCTATATCCAGACGCGGCTGCAAAAAGCCTGGCAGGACGCAGAGAATGCCCGCGAGAACGCGCCCGCCGCCTATGTCGAACACGATCTGTCGCCTACTCCGATCCGGCTGGAAGTGGCGGAGTATGCGGATGTGAAGCTGGGCCTGATACGGGGAGGCACACCCACCTCCCGGCGCGGCCTCCTGGGGCGTGAGAGCGTCGGGCAGTTTATTCAGGACGCCGGCGGCGTTGCGGGGATCAATGGGACCTTCTTCGCCGACGCCCGCATCCGGGGGACCGACGCCACCCTGATCGGTCCCTCGCAGACCGTGCCGGACAACCTCTTTATCCCGGAGAGCGATGACTACCGCCTGAAACGGATCGTCAACCGTCCTCTCGTGATATGGGGGCCAAAGAAGATCGCCATCTTCCCCTTCCAGTCCGGAACGATGAACGAAGAGCAGCCCTTCCACGCCCTGATGCCGGACTATACCGACCTCTTTATGGCGGGCGCATGGATCGTGCATGACGGCGTGGCGCGCACCCAGGCGCAGATGAAGGCCTACTCCGCCGGGGACTTCCGCGATCCGCGCCGCCGGGCCTTCTTCGGCTTCACTTCCACAGGCGAGATCGTGGTGGGGGCCTCGCTGGAGGTCATCACCACCATGAAGCTGGCGGAAGCCGCGGCGGCGGCGGGCGTGCAGGAGGCGGTGCTGCTCGACTCCGGCTTCTCCACCTCGCTGGTCTACGACGGGAAGATCATCGTCACGGGGCACACCGCCAAAAATATCCCCTCCCGCCCGGTGCCCCACAGCATCGTGCTGATGGGCGAACTGCAGCGCCCCACCGATCCGGATACCATGACCGCGCTGCAACTCGCCGACAACGCGCTGGCTCCGCCCGGCAGCGTCGAGGACCCGGATCAGCCTGCGGACGCCACAACGGCAGCCCCGCCCCACCATCGCCGCCGGCGGCGCCACAGCGATAGCGACGCCACGAAAGAGAAGACAAAGCAAGACGATTCCAATCCAGATAACTCGAAACCGGACGACTCCAAGCCGGACAATTCTAAACCGGATAATCCGCCCAAATCGGACAATCCCGCTACGGGGCAGGACAAAACCAGCACGAATTCCAACTGACTTCACTCTATTCCAAAGGAGGATCATCATCATGCCAGTGGTCGAGGGCCGAGCGGCCCTGTTAAACGAACCCGGAACTCCCGTCTCCGTAGAAGACATCCTTGTGGACCCGCCGGGGCCGAACGAAGTCATGGTGCGCGTCGTCGCCAGTGGCGTCTGCCACACCGACCTGACCGTCAAGATGCTGAAGGGCAATGGGATGGCGTTCCCGATTGTACTGGGGCATGAGGGCGCAGGCTATGTGGAGCAGGTGGGCGAGGGGGTCACCAACCTGCAGGTGGGCGACCCGGTCGTCATCGCCTATCGCGCCCCCTGCGAGCAGTGCCCGGCCTGCCGTCGCGGCGATCCCCGCCACTGCTACATGGCTCTCCGCCCGAAACAGCGCATCCATCGCAAGAAGGATGGGGCGCTCTGTTCGCAGGTGCTGCGCTGCGGCACCTTCAGCACCCACACGGTGGTGCATAGCAAGGCGGCCATCAAGATGCCGCCGAACATGCCGCTGGAGAAGGCCTGCCTGATCGCCTGCGGCGTCATTACGGGCGTGGGCGCGACCTTCAACACCACCAAGGTCTTTCCCGGCGCCAGCGTCGCAGTCGTCGGCTGCGGCGGTGTGGGGTTGAGCGTTATTCAGGGCGCGAAACTGGCCCATGCGAAGCAGATCATCGCCGTGGACATCAACCCGGTGAAGCTGCAGTGGGCGAAGAACTACGGCGCGACCGATGTGGTGGATGCGCGGGATAGCGACCCCGTGGCCGCCGTGCGCAACCTGGTGAAAGATCCCTGGCCCGGCTACGAGGGTGGCGTGGACTTCGCCTATGAGGCCACGGGCCGGATGCCCTGCATCGAGCAGTGCGTCCGTATGGTCAACTACAACGGCATCGCCTGCACCATCGGCTTCCCCGCCTCGACCGATGAGGTGACGCTGAATGTGGGCAACATGGATACCGGCGTCTATTGGAACAAGGTGAACCTGACGGTCTGCCACGCGGGCGACACCCTGCCCTCGCACGACTTCCCGCTGCTGGCGGATTACTACCTGCAGGGCAAACTGAACCTGGACGGCATGGTAACCGACGAGATCGGGCTGGACGACGTGGAGGCCGCGTTCCATGAGATGGAGACGGGCAACGTCATCCGCTCGGTCATCCGCCTTTCCTAGTAAGATTCCCCTACGCACCATACGATATGGGATCCATTCCCTGATAGTTATTAGCCCGCCTGCCTGGTGTTTGTGCACCTTCTTCGGCAGGCGGGCTACATAACATCACGGCTCCCGGAAGGGCCATCCCAAGACACACAAGGCCGATATGAACTGCACGCATCCTGCTTGGGAAGGACAATTGATACGGAGGGCCACTCTCGGAAAAGGCGCAGGCTTTCAGAAACTTGTAACGGATTTGGTTACTCACGCTCCTACCTCCGTAACGCGCATTGTCGTTCCGGGGTATAGGAGCCTGCACAACGCGTCAGCCTTTCGGTAGGAGTCACCCTAATGCGATCCCTTACGCTGCCTCTCACCTGTCTGCTCCTCTGCATTTTGGGTATCAATGCCTTAGCCCAGGCGAGCCAACAAAATTCACCCCCAACAATCTGGGACAGGGCGTTGCCGCTGGAGGCGGACGATAAGCAGCCCTTCCATGAGATACGTATTCCCGACTGGTTGGAAGACCTGACCCGTGTGACCTACTGCTTCTCGGTCATCGATTCGGCCACGCGCGACAGGGCAGCGCAGGCCGGCAGCCAGATCAGCGAGATGGGTTTCGTCAATCCGTTCTTTGTGAACTACCCCAGCGCCTTGCTGACAAAGCACGACCCCAACCTGCCCCCGGACTATATCACGAAAGAGATCGCGGAGTACAAGCAGCGGCATGTGCGCATCCTGGCGGTCGTTCCTCCCGGCCTGCAGGGCGAAGTCTATGCACAGCATCCGGATTGGCGACGCATCCCCGCCAATACCACCGTTATTCCGCAGGTAGATCTGAAGGAGCAGCCCTTCGGCGGGTCGCTCTGCCTGCTGGGGCCGTGGGGCGATGCGTTCATCGACCTTCTGGCGGAAGCCCTGACGAAGTATCCCGATATAGACGCCTTCAGCTTCGACGGCATCCACCACTCCGGCCCCTGCTACTGCCAGCACTGCCGCGAGAACTACCGCAAGGAGACCGGGCAGGAGATCCCCAATATCGACATGAACGATCCGGCGTTCCGGCGCTACCTGCTCTGGGAGGACCGCAGACTGGAGACCCTCCTCATGCGGATGCAGACCCGGCTCAAAGGCATCAAGCCGGGAGTGGCGCTGTTGACCTGGACCACCAACGCGGGCCGGTTCGGGCACTTCCTGGACATTCCGCGCAACATGTCGGCCCGAATGAACCTCCTCTTCGACGCCCCGGACCAGGAGTTCTGGATGGATGAGACCAACCGGGGCAATACGCTCATCCCTGCCTTCGCCAACGCCGTCATCTGGGCCTACAGCGATCACCGGGTCGCCTTCAGTTCGCCCTATCTGTTCTCGCACGGCAACCCCTACGGCGCGGACAGCTTTCCGCCGCAGGAGGTGCTGCCTCGCGTGCTGTTGGCCCTCACCTACGGCGCGCGGCCCAGCATGGCCCTGGCGCAGCCCGCGCCGCTGCAGGGCGCGATCTATGAAAGCCTCCATGAGATCGAGAAGCGCACGCCCTGGATGACCCATGTGCAGCCCGAACCCTGGGCCGCGTTGGTGATGAGCGACAACACGCGGGTCTTCTATGGGCGGGAGCCCGGCAGGGTCGAGGAGCGCTATCTGGCGAATGTCCTCGGCGTGTTCCGCACGGGGGTAGAGGAGCATCTGCCCGTGACGGTCATCGCCGACTGGAACCTCAACGCCGCCGACTTGGCCCGCTATAAGGTCCTGATCCTGCCCAATACGGCCTGCCTGAGCGACGCACAGGCGCACGCCGTGGCCGACTTTGTGAGGCGAGGCGGCGGACTGGTCGCCACCATGGATGCCTCCCTCTGCGATGAGATGGGCGAGCCCCGCAAGGATTTCGCGCTGGCGGAGGTGTTCGGCATCCACTACAAGGGCGTGCCGAAGATCGAGGGGGGCAAAACGGAGGCGCTGGACGTCAATTTTCTGAAAGGGCTGGACGCCAGCTACTGGGAGAAGCGCAAGAATATCTTCGACTTCCAGATGGGCAAGTCCCCGCTGTTTACCGACCCGCGCCTGCACGCCTACCTGGGCGAAGCCCCGGTGACCTTCAAGGGGCAGGCGGTCGCTGTCGGGGAGGGGAGCGCGGACACCAGCATCGCCGGGACCTTCGGGGCGCATGGCGGGCAGGGCGCGCCGCTTCCGGCCATCGTAACGCGGACCTATGGCAGGGGGCGGGTGGTCTACTGCGCGGCGGGCTTCGATGCGGCCTACTACCTCTACTCCTACCCCTATCAGCGACTACTCCTGGCGCAGGCCATCCGCTGGGCGGCCTGCGAACCGAGTTCGCTGCGCGTTGAGGCTCCCATGTGCGTCCACGCCACCTACTTCCGACAGCGCAACGCGCAGGGCGAGCGCCTGATCGTCCACCTCTATAACGACCTGAACAGCACCGGCGGCCATGCCAAGCCGGATGACGACGTGCCGCTCCGCGAGGAGGTCATTCCCATCCACGACATTCGCGTCCGCTTTACAGGCCACAACATCACCCGCATCCATCTGGAACCGGAAGGGCGCGCCCTTCCGATGCAGCGGACCAAGGAGGGCGTGGAGGTCACCGTGCCTGTCCTGGCGATCCATAGCATGGTCGTTGCGGAGTTGGGAAAGTAACAAGGGAACTATCGCCAATCCGGTCCCTGCGCTTAGGGATGGCGTACCCACACTTCGACGCGGCGGTTCATGGTACGCGCCTCCTCCAGCGCCTGGGGCGAAAGGGCTGCCGCCGCGTCCTCGTCCACAATCGGGACATACCCAAAGCCTTTGACGTCATTTGTTGGTATGAGGACCCCCTCCCGCTTCAAGGCATCCGCTTAACGTGCGAGCCATCCTCCATCTACGGGTAGGATCGCGCCATGGATATAGCGGGAGGCTTCCGAAGCCAGAAACACTACCGCTCCCTTGAGGTCCTCGGGTTCGCCCCAGCGCCCGCAGGGGATACGACCGAGGATCGCGGCGCTCCGAACCGGATCGTTGCGCAGGTCTGCGGTCACCTCCGTGACCATGTAACCCGGCGCGATGGCATTGACATGGATGCCCAGACCGGCCCATTCGTTTGCCAGCGCCCTGGTCAATCCGGCGATACCGCTTTTGGCCGCCGCATACGCCGGTACAAAGAGGCCGCCCTGGAAGGAGAGCATAGAGGCGATCTGAATGATCTTCCCTCCGGACTGCGTAGCCACAAAGTGGTTCGCCGCCGCCTGGGAGAGGAGAAAGGCACTGGTGAGGTTCACCTCCAACACCGCTTCCCAATCTTCCTGGGAGTAGTCGAGCGCCGGAGCCCGCCGGATGATCCCGGCATTGTTCACCAGAATATCCAGGCCGCCAAGCCCGGCGACGCATGTTGCGACGATCTCCCGCGCGCGTTCCGGTGTCACTCCCGCCAGGTCGGTCTGTAGCACACAGCCCTTCCGACCCAGCGCCTCCAGTTGGCCCAGAACGATGGCGCAGGATTGGCGATCCAGCAGCGCCACATCGGCTCCTGCTTCCGCCAACCCCAGGGCTACTGCCGCGCCAAGCCCCTGCGCCGCTCCTGTGACCAGCGCTCTTTTTCCCTCCAGGCGAAATGCATCCAGCATCTATCGTGTCTCGAAGTAACTATGGGTTCAGTAACAGAGGTCAACCGGCTGCAGGCCTTGCGCGCGACAGTAGTTCCGATAGCGCTCCAGTTTGGTAAAGACGTCGTCCTGTGCAATCACATGGTCGTCATCGTCCAGATACTGGACCACGCCTTCCAGAATGAAGAGGGTCTGCATCTCCTCCCCCTCCTCCACCACCAGCGTATGAATGTCGCCCGGCGGCTCATAGACGAACGTGCCGGGGCGGGCGACCCATTCGCGCTCCAGGTAGCGCCATCCGCCCTGAAGGACATAGCCCAGCACCTGCCCGCCGCTATGCCGATGGCGGTTGACCCTGCCGCCGCCGGTCACCTTGAGCAGATTGACCCATCGCCCGTTGGCGAGATCGAAGCGCAGCGGCTTGAACCAGACCCGCTCCCCCTGCGGGACCCACGGCAGGGCGTCGGCATCCACCGCGCGGTCCGGCAATCCCATCTCCAGAATGGTCTCCATCGCCATAAGCTGTGTCACTTCCAACTCCTTCTTCCGATAGCGGGATAAGCTTCGTCGTTGCAAAGCGCGCTCCTTGAGCTTAAGCGCAGGGAACAGCAAACGCTGCACGACTGCTCCACCCGGACCCCAATATATTACCCGGTCTGCCTCACAATCCGCCAATTGGGGGATGTTTCGCCTGCCCGGGAGCGCTATAATTCGGTGATAGACGACGCCTTGTTGACGCCGGAGAGGAAAAACACAGCATGGGCCACATGCGACCCAGTACTTTAGCGCTCCATCCGAACGCGGTGGCGCTTACGCACATTCTGAACATCTGTATGGACGCCATCATCGCCATAGATGCTGACCAGCGCATTCAGCTTTTCAATCGAGGTGCGGAACAGATTTTCGAATACCAGGCGGCGGAAGTCCTGGGACAGCCGTTGGATCTGCTTCTGCCCCCTTCATGCGCCAAACCCCACCGTGCGTTCGTCCAGGCTTTCGGTCTCGCTCCGGAGAGCACCCGGCTGATGGGGAGACGGCACGAAGTATCGGGACGGCGCAAGAGCGGCGCGGTGTTTCCCGCGGAAGCCACCATCTCCAAGTGGACCGAGGGGGGGCGACAGGTCTTCGCAGTCATTTTGCGGGACGTCTCTGACCGCAAGGCCATGGAGGCACAATTCCTGCAGGCCCAGAAGATGGAGAGTGTGGGAAGGCTCGCCGGCGGGATCGCACACGATTTCAACAACCTGCTCACCGCCATCCTCGGTTATACCGCCCTGGCGGAGGACAGCCTGCCGGATGAGGAGGCGACACAAAGCTGCCTCTCGCGCATCCGAGAGGCTGCCGAGCGTGCGGCCAACCTTACCGGCCAACTCATGACCTTCTCCCGCAAGCAGACCATCACCCCCCAGGTGATTAACCTCAACGAACTGATCCTGGGGCTGGAGAATATCCTGCAACGCCTGATCGGAGAGCACATTGAGGTGATCGTGCGGACGCAGGAGGGACTGGGGCAGGTTCGGGTGGATCCCGTTCAGATGGAGCAAGTGCTCATCAATCTGGCCGTCAACGCCCGCGACGCGATGCCGCAGGGGGGCAAACTCCGCATCGAGACTGCCAATGCCACCGTGGAGGAGGCCCAGGGATATGGGGTCCGGCCGGGCAAATGCGTGCACCTTTTGGTACGGGATACGGGTGTCGGCCTGACGGAAAAGGTAAAAGTGCATCTCTTTGAGCCGTTTTTCACCACCAAGTCGCCGGGGAAGGGGACCGGATTGGGCCTGGCGATCTGCTACAACATCGTCAAACAGAACGATGGCGACATTCAGGTGGAGAGCCAAGCGGGGCAGGGAACCACCTTCCATATCTACCTGCCATGCGAAGAGGATGGCGTCGCGATGCCTCTGGAGGAGACACCCGACGCCCTGCCGCGTGGGGCGGAGACCATCTTTCTAGTGGAAGATGAGCCGCTGGTGCGCGATATGGCGGCCCGTGCGCTGCGCAAGCAGGGCTACAGGGTGATCGAGGCGGCCTCGGGTGCGGAGGCGCTGCAGAAAGCGGACGCGTATCCGGGACCCATTTCGCTGCTGTTGACCGATGTGATCATGCCGAACATGAGCGGCAAGGAGCTGGCGGAGCGCCTTCGGGCCGAGGGGAAGGTGACGAAGGTGCTTTATGCTTCGGGCTATACGGATAATATTATCATGCGCGAGGGCATGCTGGAGCCCGGCGTGATCCTGCTGCCAAAGCCCTTTTCGCCTGCCCGACTGATCCGTACCGTGCGCAACGTCCTCGATTCGAAAGACGACCGTTCGGACGGTGAACTTCTCCCGGGGCTATAAGGAGATCGTCAGGCGGAGCGGCGGCCCGCCGCTCCGCCTTATGTCTCTTCTTCGGCAGTCATCAGTTGTTGTAGACACCACTCCAACGCTTCCTCTGCCGACTTGACCCGGCAATGGGTATCCGGAGGGCTGATGAGGGAATTGCCAAGAAAATGCTGCTTATCGTGCGTTACGAGCAGATCCGCCAGGCACTCTTCGGCGGCAGCAAGAATTCTCGCATCGTTGCGGTATCCTGTGATCTGCTCACAGTAGTCCACCGTCTCTCGGTTCGGCAGAGGCATAGTGGCAAAGTTCGCCTCATGCAGAACAATAGCCAGTAAGCCCAACATCCCCTCGCCGTAGGGGCGAAGGATCGCCTCGCACTCGCGCGTTACATCCGGGCTGATCCGCATATCTACTGCCCCGACCTCTCCCAGTTCAAAGAGGTCGGCATAGGGTGAATCATCCGGTGCAAAGAGGCCGTCAAGCAGGGCGCTACTATCCCAGAAGAGACGTGGCTTACTCATTCCCGGCTTCACGCATCCGCCGCAGCTCCGCAAGCATCTCATCCAGAGATGCGCCTTTTCCGATGAGCGAATCACGCAATTGTTTTCGTGCCGCGTTCGCTTGCCCGCCCCGTGGCGTCAACACGAGAATACCACCCTCCAGCGCTCGCAAACCATACTTGCTTCCCTCCTGGATACCCAGGGAATCGCGCAGATTTTTCGGGATGGTGATCTGACCTCTGCGTGCAATCTCAACGGTAGTTTCCATATCTCTTTTCTCCTGAAAACGGAAATCCGTTCGCGGAAATCCGTTTACGGATATTATACCATAGACCGATCGCATGCCGTAAGAGGGAGAGCCGATGCGATGCGTGCCAGGGAAGCAGCATCAGGCGGAGCGGCGGGCGAGGAGGCGGAGGGTTTGGGCTTCGGGGGTGCGGAGATGGAGCAGGTCGGCGA
>DATGIG010000768.1:0-2530 GCA_035295825.1 Chthonomonadaceae bacterium
TTGGTGCATTCTCCTGGCCAGCGCATCGAGCTGGGAGCGGAGAGGCGTGAGATTGATGTGCGGAAAGCGTTCTAAGGGTGGCAGACTGCGTGTTGTGTCATATTTCAACGCGCCACCGATATAGGTGGCGACCACATCGGAAGCGCGTGCGGCATACACCAGTGCGTTATAGGGATCATAGGCGGGCGTCGCGTGCAGATCGCCAAGCCGTACGACGCACAGGTCGGCGCGTCGGCCCGGCTCCAGCGTACCGATCTCATTCTGTAGCCCCAGCGCCTGTGCGCCGCCGAGCGTTGCCAGAGTGACCGCCTCTTTTGCACCCAGCCCTTCCATGCGCCGCCGTGCGCCCCGTTGCACCAGGACGGCGAAACGCATCTCCTCGAAGAGATCCATGGTGTTGTTGCTGGCGACGCTATCGGAGCCCAGGCCGATTTTCGCTGAGGCTTCGCTCAGCAAGCCGAACGAAGCGATGCCGTTGCCCAACTTTGCATTGGACTTGGGACAGTGCGCCCAGGCGACCTCATGCTGGCGGCAGAGCGCACGATCTCCAGCCGAGAGCTGGATACCATGGACCAGGAGCGTTTTGGGGCCTAAAATCCCCAGCGTATCCAGATAGGCGACGGTCGAGCCTCCCGGCGGCTCCCAGACGATCTCACGCCTGGCGAACATATCTGCTATCGGTCCGGTTCCCGAACGGAGCAGCTCCATCTCCGCCTGCGACTCCGCCGCGTGGATACAGACGGGTAGATCGTCCCGACGAGCATAGTCTGCCAGCGCCCGAAAGAGGGCGGGGCGGACCGTGTAGGGTGCATGGGGCGAGATGCCGACCGATAATCGGCTGCCTGCGCTCTCCGCCCTTAGTTTCGCGACTTTCGCCTGCAACTCCTCCACAATCGTCTCGACGGTGTGCAGCTCATCGATCCCGAATACTTCCTGATAGATGGTGCCGCCCAGCCCCAGCGCCTTCGCCCCGGCCAGCGCGGCCCCGCTGAAAGTGCAGTCTCCGAGGGTAGTGATGCCGCCTGCTACGGCCTCCGCCGCGCCCCAGGTGGCCGAAGCGACCCAGTCTTCCGGCGTAAGCGTGCCGGCGCGCGCCGTCAACTCGCGTATCCAGGGAAAGAACTCCCGGTCTTCCAGCAGCCCCCGCATCAGCGTGTAGTCCAGATGGGTGTGGATATTGACCAGGCCCGGCATAATAATAGCGTCGCCAAAGTCGCGTACCGTGTCGGAGGGGGAGGGAGAGGCAGGGCGCGCTTCCGCAATCCGGCCGCCCACGACTACCACTTCGCCGTCTTCCAGGGGCGGTCCGGAGATGGGCAGCACCCAACGGGCGCGAATTATCTGGGGAGAATCGTTCATGATTGAGATACTATCCGCTATGGAGCCGTGCGATTCCTTCCTGAATCGGGCATCGTGAGTGGGGTCTTCTTCTGGGAAGGAGAGTTTGGGTGGAATCTCGAATGATAGACATATTCCGATCCGCGCCATAACATCGGCGTGGATCCCATGGCAGACCTATGATCCGACCCTATCATATCGCACTTCTTGGCGGACTGTGCATCCAGTTCGACGGGCAGACCGTGGCCCATTTTCGAACGCAGAAAACCGCTGCCTTGCTCGCCTATCTTGCGAGCTTTCCCCATCGTACCCATACCCGCGAAGAGTTGATCGAGCTGTTCTGGCCGGATACGGATCTTGACGCGGGGCGTACCAGCCTGCGTACAGCCCTCTCTGCGCTTCGCCGTCTATTGGATCTGGCAGACAATCCGGAACATAGCGTGCTCATCGCCGACCGCCTGCAGGTACAGTTGGATCCCACCCAGGTCATCACCGATGTGAGCCAATTCGAGCAGGCGCTCAAGGCTGCCGAACGGAGTGGTGATACCCAAAAACGGACCGAGCTTCTGACCGAGGCGGTCGAACGCTATCATGGTCCGTTTTTGCCCGGATTTTACGAAGATTGGACCATTCGGGAGCGGGTGCGCCTGGAACAGGCTCTGCTTGGGGCCTTGTCCGCGCTCTCCCAGGGGCTTGAAAAGCAGGGAGAATACGAGCGCGCCATCCAATATGCCCAGCGCATCCTTCAACTGGATCCCCTTCAAGAAACGACACACGGAGACCTGATGCGCCTCTATGCTGCGATAGGGCAACCTACTGCACTCCGTAAGCAGTACGATCAGTTAAAGACTATCCTGCGGCGGGAGATTGGGGCATCGCCTGCTGCCGAGACGCAAGCCCTCTTCGAGCACTTAATGCAGACCCCGCAACCGCGCCGCAGCCGGATGGAGGCGATGCCATCCCCCGCATCCTTACCTGTAGCGGAGTTGGCTCCGCCCCGGCTGCCTCTCCCAGATTTGCGTGAGCCCGTTTACCCGAAGACAATACGTCTGCCGATAAAGCTGACTCGCTTTTTTGGTCGAGAAGAGGAGCGCGCCCGCTTGACGGAACAGCTCATGCCCGCTTCTGATGGGCTGGTTGACTCACGCCTGATTACCCTTACCGGACCCGGTGGGGCCGGGAAAACACGTCT
>DATGIG010000769.1:0-4756 GCA_035295825.1 Chthonomonadaceae bacterium
GTATGTGCGCCTGGCATTCGCGGTCGCGGCGCACCTCAACACGGATATCCTGGTCGTAGATGAAGTCCTCGCGGTTGGCGACGCGGAGTTTCAAAAAAAGTGCCTCGGAAAGATGGACGCGGTAGCAAAACAGGGCCGCACGGTGCTCCTCGTCAGCCATAACATGAGCATTATCCACCAGCTCTGTACCCGCGTCATGCTGTTCCGGTCTGGCTGCCTGGAACGGGACGGGGAGCCAGGCGAGATCGTCTCTCACTATTTCAACGACACCCTCTACGCCACGGAGGGCGATTTCGACCTATCGGAACATGCCGCCCGCCTTAAGACCTATACCCCGATCATCAAACGGGTGCGCCTCTACAATGACGCCGGCAACGCGACCGCAAGCTTCGAACCGGATTCCAGCCTGACCGTCGAGATGTTCATCGAGCCGGTGCGCCCCATCTCCAAGCCCCGCGCCGCCGTCGCCGTCGAGGATCACTATGGGCGTCGAATCTTTACCGTCGCCTCCTATTTCCAAGCGCCCCTGGAAGATATAACCGATCCGTGCCGCCTGTGCTGTACCATCCCACGCCTCGCTCTGGGAACAGGCCGCTACCTGCTCAGCGTCAGCATCGGCGACAGCTATAGTGGGCTGCTCGACTCGATAGATTGTGCGGCCTCCTTTACCATCGAATGGCGCAATAACTATGGCAACGGAGAGCCTTTCCACCAGGTATACGGCCCCGTCCTCACGGAATCCCTCTGGGAGCGGCTTCCTCCCGCCAACCTTTCCCTTCCCATCCCTGCCCTATCCAGCACGGTGGAGAAATAAGCATGACGCAAGCCAACGAGATCACCATGGCTCCCACGGACGAACGCATGGTCCCCGAAAGCGCGGGCTATTCGACGTTTTGGGAGCATATCTATCGCTATCGGTTTGCCGCGCAGCACGTAGCCGGCAAGCGCGTCCTCGACATCGCCTGTGGCGAGGGTTACGGTGTTGCGGCGCTCGCCAGAGCAGGCGCGAAGAGCGTGGTGGGAGTGGACATCTCCGAGGAGGCCTGCGAACACGCCCGCAGGAAATACGGCATCGAAGCGCGGCAGGGCAGCGCGGACGCCATCCCGCTCCCTCAAGGTTCGGTAGACGTGATCGTCTCTTTTGAGACCATCGAACACGTCCCCTCCCCCCAGAGCTTCCTGGAGGAGTGCCTCCGGGTACTGGCTCCGGGCGGCGCCCTCATCATCTCGACACCGAACAAGGCAGTCTACACCATGGGGGATCGCCCGAACCCCTATCACTGCTCCGAGATGACCGAAAGCGAATTCAAGGCGCTCCTGTCGCTGCACTTCCGGTCTGTGGAGCTGTATACACAGCATCCCAAGTCCGCCGCGTGGTGGAGCCTCCGATCCATTGCCGCGAGCAATGCCCCCTGGGCCGGCCTCCGCGATTCGAAATACGTGCTTGGCGCCATGCGGCGGCTCTTTACGCCGCAATTGCGCGGTTCCAGAACGGATCAATACCGGGCCATGCCCATCGAGGCGATCCTGGCAAAAGACCGCCCCTTCACCGCATGGGCCAATCCGTATACCCTCTGGAAACGGTCGCCTGCCACAAAGGAGCAGGCGGAGTATTTCGTCGCCGTGGCGCGCTTGTAGACAGCCATTTACAACGAGGGCGCTTTGGCGAGCTGAAAGAAGTTCTCCAAGAGAGTTCTGCCATCGGAGAAGCGATCGTTGTAGTCTTCGGGATGAAACTGGACGCCATACAATGGACGGTCCCGATGCCGCATCGCCTGGATCCGGCACTCCGGTGTGGAGGCCAGCAGTTCAAAGCCTGGAGGCAGCGCCTTGATCTCACAATAGTGCGATTCGTAGAGATAAGGAGAAGGGGCCAGACCGGAGAAGAGAGGGTCGGTGCGACCGGTCTCCGTTAAGGTCAGCGGGTAGAAGCCACGCTCCATAAAGTAGTCCGGATGGTAGTCGGGGTTGGTGACAGGCTCGTCCGGGCGAAGTCGGCGCATCGGTGCATCACAGAGGGGTTCGGTTGCGTGCAGTTGCCCATTGTAGAGGTAGCCCAGGAGCTGGTGGCTGCCGCAGAGGGCCAGGATCGGGGTCTGCGTCGCCTGCAGCCAATCCGCAACGCCGTTAAAATCGGAAGAGGCGTACTGCTCGAAGGAGCGGGCAAAGCCGCTCATCACGACCGCTGCGGGAGCCAGATGGGCCATCCGTTCCGGTGTCACGCGGTTAAATGGGACGATCACACAGAGAACCCCTCCACTCGCCTGCTCGAACCGCTGTGCATGCCGGGCATACGTGCCCGCCCACCCCGACCACTCATCCGGTTGCGCAAAGCCGATATAAACATTTACCTGCATGATTCCTTCCCTTCCCCTGGAACAAAGTGCGCCAGGGAAGCATCTCATAAAAAGTAGCGCGTTCTCCTACCCCGCGGTCGTCCGCGCCGTCTGGGTGGGACCAATCACTCTCCGGAATGTATGAGGCGCCATAATGAGAACTTCTCCTATTCCTATGCCAACACAAACGACCCTATCACGGTCGGAAGAGACACCGGGCAGCGCGGCAGATCCGGCGGAAGCGTACCTGCTCTGCGCCGAGGACTGCACCCAAAGGGCCTGCTATGAGCAAGCCTTAGAAGCCTGGAAGCAGGTGATCTACCACCATCCGGATAGCGCCTATGCGCTTCTGAACATCGGCGGCATCCTGACGGAACTGCACTGCTGGCCGGAAGCAATCGCAGTGTTTCAGCAGGCGGCGCGGCTTCAGCCCGACCTCAAAGAAGCGCACTACGGCCTGGGGATGTCCTGCGGCCAGTTAGGCTACTTCGGACCGGCCATCGAGGCCTTCCAGCATGCGATGCATATCCCGCTCGAACGGGCCGCCCAGGTGTATCACGAGGAGCGTACTCGCCTCTACGCCTTCGTCGCCCCCCCATCGGAAATGTCGCAGCATGCGGCCATCACCTTCGTCGAGGAGACCCCGGAGCCCCGCCGCGTCCGTTTTTGGGAGCGTTGGAGACGGTAATCCCCCTCATCTCCTCATCCTAGGGCGCAGCAAGCAGCGCCCCTACACCCCCGCGCGGGGGAGAAGGGGAGATTCTGCATTGGCCCCTCTCCCCCAGGGGGAGAGGGCAAGGCGGAGCCGCGGGTTGAGGGGTCTATTTATGGTTCTCGACCCAGAAGAGGCCGGGCTGTAAGTCCAGCTTGACGATCTCCCGTAGATTGTACGCCTGCCAGGGAGTGTCATGCGCCTCCTGGAAGATCCCCAGCGCCTCGGTAAAGAGCCGGTGCGCGGTCTCCCGGTCCCCCTGCGCCACGGCGACACGCGCCAGGCCGTTGAGATTATGGGCCGCCGCAGTACGGTTCCCCGCGCCCCAGTTACGGCTATAGGCCTGCTCGTAGTGACGCCGTGCCCCCTCGTAATCGCCCCGCTCTTTCAGCGCGCCGGCCAGATTATGCAGGTGGAGGGCCTCACCCACGGGGTCGTTCAGCTCCCGATGCAGCGCCAGCGCCTGCTCATGGCGCTCCTGCGCTTCCATATGATAGCCCGTCTCTCGGGCGACGATGCCCAGATGGTGCAGCGTCTGCGCCTCGCGCTTGCGGTCGCCGTTGCGCCGATGAAGCGCCAGCGCCTGCTCATAACGCGCCAGGGCCAGCGCGTAATCGCCCTCACGCAGCGCCTGCTCGCCGGCGGCCATCAACGCATCGCCCCGCTCCCCATCGTCATGCGAAAACACCGCGCCCAATCGCGAGAGCAGCGCTTGCCGCTCACCGGGGAAGACGCGGTTCTCCCAGAAGGTCTGCAGCGCCTCCGCTAACGCCGTTCCTATCTCCCCACATGCCGCATCGTTGTGGCACCATGTCAGCGCCACCCGAAAGTTCTGCTGCTCCCGCTCCATATAGTCCAGCCAGGCCGCCGCCTCCGGAGCGTCCAGGTTCGCGTTGGCTGCCTGCGCCAGGCCGAGGTAGTAGACGGCATGATTCCGCTGCACGGCGATGTTCTCGACCGTCTCCAGAAAGGTCCGGCAATAGTCGCCGATGGCTTCCGACATCTCATAGCGCACCATACTCCCGAAATCCGCCTCCGTCAGCAGCGCGGCATCCCGCAGCGCCATCAGCCCCTCCGCAATCCGCTCTCTCGGAATGTCTTCTCCCGCGCATACCGCCTCCGCAGCCTCCTGGGTCCATCCTCCTCGAAAGACCGTCAGGCGACAGAGCAGCGCCTGCTCGACCGCGCCGAGCAGGTCGAAACTCCACTCGATGGCGATACGAAGCGTCTGTTTGCGTTGCGCGACCTCCCGCTTCTCGCCGAAATGGCGTCGAAAATAGGCGTCAAGCTCATTATCGATCTGCTCCAGAGACAACGTATCCAGGCGGACGGCGGCGAGTTCCAGCGCCAGAGGAATGCCGTCCAGACGGTGACAGATCCGTGCCAATGTCGAGGAGGTCACCGTGCTGAGGGCGAAATCCGGAGCCACCGAAGCGGCGCGATCCAGAAACAGTCGGGCCGCCTCGGAGCGCTGCACCACAGCGGGCGACACTACCTCGCGCCCCTCCGGCAGGGAGAGCGACGGGACCAGATAACTCTGCTCTCCTTTGATCCCCAACCCGTGGCGGCTGGTGGCCAGGATTTTCAGGTGGGGGCAGGAGCGTAACAGGGCATCGGCCAGGTGGTGGCAGGCCGCCAACTTGGGATGGCAATTATCGAAGACCAGCAGCATCCGCTGCCCGGCGAGCGCCGCGATCAGGGTATGCTG
>DATGIG010000770.1:0-7993 GCA_035295825.1 Chthonomonadaceae bacterium
GGAACTCTGCTCACCCTCGATACCGCCAACCCCCTCGGCAAAGGAGGGGAAGCCGGCGTCTACAAAGTCGTGGGACAACCCCAACTCGCCGCCAAGGTCTACGCCCAGGACAAAGACCTCACCCAACGCATCGCCAAGCTCCAATCCATGCTCCAACATCCCCCTCAGCTTTCCAACCACACCCCTAATCATGTCCCCCTCGCCTGGCCCATCGACCTGCTCGCTCCCAACAACAACCCCAAGCAGCCCGTCGGCTTTCTCATGCCTCGGGTCCACTCCGCCTCTCAGATCATCGACTTCTACAATCCCCTCACCCGCCTGGAGAGGTTCCCCCTCTTCGATTATCGCTACCTCCTGAGAACCGGCAGAAACCTCGCCGCCACCGTGCGCGCTCTGCATGCCCGCGACTATGTGCTGGGAGATCTCAAACACTCCAATGTCCTGGTCACTCCCACGGCGCTGGTGAGCCTGGTGGACACCGATTCGATGCAGGTGCGCGATCCTCAGACCGGAGCGGTGTTCGTCTGTCCGGTCCACACTCCCGACTTCACTCCGCCGGAGTTGCAGCACGGTCAGGCGCTGGGCACGGCATTGACAGCGGATCAGGACAACTTCGGGTTGGGGGTGATGCTGTTTCAGTTGTTGATGGAGGGGACGCATCCATTCGCGGGAGTGTATTCGGGGGAGGAGGATCCGCCTGCCTTGGAGGAGCGGATCGCTCGGGGTCATTTTCCGTATGGGACGCGTGTGGTTCCATGTCGTCCTGGCACGCGGAATGCGCCTCCGTTTGCTCTGTTGTCACCCGAATTGCAGGCGTTGTTTGTGGCGTGTTTCGAGGAAGGGCATGCGAAGGCGGAGCGTCGTCCGGATGCGCAGAGTTGGCAGGCGGCGTTGGAGGAGGCAGGGCGTGGTCTGGTGCGTTGTGAGGCGAACACGCAGCACTTCTATGGGGGGCATCTGTCGGAGTGTCCGTGGTGTGAGCGCAAGCGGGTACAGTTGCGGGGGCTCGATCCCTTCCCATCGGAGCAGGCCGTGCGGGAGCACAAGCACCTGCCGAAGCCGCCTCCCACACGCCCGGAGCCCACTCTGAAGCTGCCCATCATTCCCACGCCGCCGCCCGGCAGTAATGTTCCTGCGCCATATGGTGCGCAAACCCAAACTCCTCTGATCTCTCGGGTCGTCGTCGCCCTGCTCTCGCTGGTCTTCGGCATCTGCGGCCTGCTCGGCGTCGTCGCCATCGGCAGCGCAGTATTCGGCGGCTGCCATGTTTACTCGAATTACGAAGACTACTCCTCCCCGCCCCAGGTGCAAGAGAGAGCGCAGGCCATCGCCTGGTCCCCAGATGGCAACACCTTCTATGGCGGGGACAAAACCCTCTACGCCTATGACACACCCACCGGCTATACCAAGGGAACCTTCCGCGGCCATTCCGACGTGGTGCATGGGATGAGCCTCTCTAAAGACGGCAAGGTGATGGCTTCTTACAGCGGGAATGCGGTCAACATCTGGGATGTGGACAGCACAAACTGCCTCCACACCCTGACGTTTCCGCAGCCGATTGATGCGATGGCCCTCTCATCGGACGGCAAAACGCTCGTTGTCGGAACGGAAGATCATGTCCTTTCCCTCTGGAATGTGCCGACGGAGCATAGTTCAGGCCAATTGGACTGCGGAGGCTATACCCTCTCCTCCCTCTGTATCTCCCCCAACGGCGCTTATCTCGCCGCGTGCGGCAACCTGGGGATGGAGAGTATCGTCAAGCTCTGGAGCATTGCCGACAAAAAGAATATCTGGACCGTGAGAGACACCAAATCGGTATACGCTCTGGCTTTCGCTCCCGATAGCAAGTGGTTGGCTTGCGGAGGCGAAGAGTTGCGCCTCATCCATCTCGGGGACAACCACAAGCCGCTCTCCACGTACCCTACGGAATCTTCGTGTCAAGCCCTGGCCTTCTCGCCCGATGGAAAGGAGCTGGCGCTTGCGGAGTTCAACCGGCTCGAAGTCTGGGATGTGTCGACACACTCCAGGGCTCCCTTCTTTACAACGACTACGGCGAACTTCCAGGCGGTCGCGTATTCACCGGATGGGAAGACGCTCTTGACCGGAAGCAACGAGCGCGGACTGGAACGCTATAACGCCCAGACCGGTGAACTCCTGGTCACCAGCCCCATGCCGAATACCCCTAAGGAATGAGAGATACGATGTCCCGTCATGCCGCCCGACGCCCGGAGCCCAGACCGAAACCGCAACCCGTGAGGCCGCCCAATTTGCCGCAGCACAACCATGCCGCGCCCTATTCCCGCCTGCTGACGCTGGGTGAGGGGGAGTATCCCGAAGTCTACGCCGAAATCGAGGCCGAACTCCGCCGGGGCGACACCTCCGCCGCCATTGCCACGCTGCTCGGGATGGCTCTGGACGAGAGCTACTACGAGTACTATGAGGAGCGGATCAACGAGAACGATCCGCGTGTCTGGACCCGCCTCCACACCGTCCGCGTGCTGGCCCGCTTCGGCCCGGAGGCGCAGGTCGCCATCGAGCCGCTCCTGCCCCTGCTGAATGAAGAGGACGATAGCCTGCGCGAGGAGATGCCCTTTGTCTATGCCGCCTTTGGGGAGGCGGCGCTGGAGCCTCTGATCCGCCAACTGAACGCAACGGATGCCGACCCCTGGCTGCGGATCGGAGCGGGGGAGAGCCTGGCGGAACTGGGCGAGGCCCACCCTGAACTGCGCGCGCGCGTCGTCGCCGCCGTGGAGCAGGCCCTCCTGATGGAGAAGGAGGACGAGATGATCCGCGGCTACCTGATCACCAACCTGCTCGATCTGGGAGCCAGGGAGGCGCTGCCCATCATTCAACAGGCCTTTGAAGAGGGAAACGTGGACGAGACGCTGGTGCAGATGGCGGATGTCGAAGAGCACTTCGACCTGCCCCGCGTCACGCCTCGAAAAAGCTGGAACTATTTCGGCGAGGAGGACGATGAAGAGGAGGAGAGCGGCTTCTCTGCTCCGGATGTGGACGACGAAGAGGACGACGCCCCGCAAACGCCCTATGTTGCGCCTGTCAAAGTAGGCCGCAACGATCCCTGCCCCTGCGGCAGCGGCAAGAAGTTCAAGAAGTGCCACGGCGCCTGAAAGAGGAATAAACGCATGTCACGCTGGTGGGTCTGGCCCATCCTGGGATTTGGCATTCTGCTGATGCTCACAGGGTTAACATTGTGTGGGGCATTGGTGTCGCCTCCCGGCTGGAAGTGCATCCTGCTGGGCACGGGCGTGATGTCCCTGCTCACCGTGCGCCGACGTCTGCGTGCCTGGCGGCAGGAGAACTTCCTGCGCACCAACAACTCCCCCCTCTCTGCGACCGCCGAAAAATTGACCCCGGACCTGTGGGGTGAGTACTCCCCCTATGTGATCGAGGCGGCGGAGAAACTGGCGGAGGAGCGCGACACGACCGCTGTTCCGGCGCTGCTCACCGCGCTTCAACGCTGCGTGGATCAGCAGCGCCCCGGCTGGAGCGAGGTGGCGGAGGCGCTGGTCAAAGCCCTGGCGCGCATCGGAGACCGGCGGGCGCTCGCTCTGCTCTACCGGTTGGAGAACGTGCGCGGCATCGGCATTATTCCCTCCATCCGGGAGGCCATCGCCGCCATCGAACCGCAGACCAGCCTCCTACGCCCCGTCAGCGCGGAGGGCTCCCTGCCCGAGACCCTGCTCCGCCCCGCGCAAGGTGTCACCCCCTCCGAAAACGACGCCGTCCTGCTCCTCCGCCCATCAAAAGATTAAGGTTCTTCGGCTTTGCGCTTGATGGCGTCCATGGTGGATTGGAGATTGTCGGTCATCTTCTTCTTGATGAGGTTCTTCACCATCGAGCCGATGAGAGGCACGTTATATTCGTAATCCACCAGGGAATCGAAGCGGGTTCCGTCTCCTTCCGGGGTGAACTGCCAGTAGCCCGACATGCTGTCCATGTCGCCGGTCAACATGACAAAGTCATCGCGATAGGTTTCGTCGTTCCAGCGATCTTCCTGCACCCATTTGACCGTCATCTTGAACTCGCGGATCAGGCCGACCCATTCGGTGACGGTGCGCAGCCCATCGGGATCGCGCTCTTTGACGGTCAGCGACTGGAGGTCCTCCATGAACTGCGGGAACGCCTCCACATCGCGGGCGATGCGATAGACATGGGCGATGGGCGCCTGGATAATCACGCTCTGTTCGATACGGGGCATGCTGTCTCCCTACGGCCTCACTTCTGCTCGATTTCGCGCCAGGCGAGTTCCGCCGCGCCCATGATGCCCGCATTGTCACCCAACGCGGCATGGACAATCTTCGCGGAGGCGAGGATGGAGCCGATGGCGCACGCCTTCGCGGTGCGCAGGGCGGTGTTGAAGAGGGTTTCGGAGCGGGAGATCTTGCCGCCCATGACCACGACCTCGGGGTTGAAGACGTTGACCATACAGGCGATGCCGAGGCCGACATAGTGCCCCGTCTCCTGCATCACCTCGATGGCGAGGGCGTCGCCCTCCTGCGCCGCCTCGTCTATGAGCGCCGGGGTCAGGATCTGCTGCAAGGCATCCGTGGATTCGACATGCTTCCAGAGGAGGGTAGCCCGGCCCGTCTCCATCTTGAGCGCCACGCGCTCCACGATGGCATCGCGGCCCGCCAGGGTCTCCAGCCGACCGTGCGCCCCGTTGGCGCTGCTGCCGACGCCATCCGCGATGATGATATGGCCGACCTCCGCCGCGCCGCCGGTCGCGCCGCGCAGCACCTCGCCCTCGATGATGATGCCGCCGCCGATCCCCGTACCCAGCGTAAACATGACCAGGTGGCGCGTGCCGCGCCCTGCCCCGTAGCGGAACTCGCCCAGCGCTGCAACGTTGGCGTCGTTGTCCATCACCATCGCGATACCCAGTTCCTGCTCGACCAGATCGCGCAGAGGGATATTCTTGTAGGGAATGTAGAGGCCATCTACGTGATCCCCGAAGTTCGGCGCCCAGACGACCCGGCCGTTCGGCACATCGATATGCCCCGGCACGGCGATGCCGATCGCGCCCACATCCTCGATCTTAATGCCCGCGTCTTGGACTGCGCCGCGCACAGCCTCACCGATGCGGGTGACCGTGCGGGCGACGCCGGACTTGGCATCGGAGGAGTTTTCGGCGCGTCCGAGCGACTGTTCGTTTTGGTTCAGAACGGCGGCACGGACATTGGTACCCCCGAGGTCTACGCCGACGACGTAGGGGGCATTGGGCTTGGGTTGTACGCGGGAGTTGCTCACGCAAATTCCTCCAAAAGTTTGAGATGGCAGTTCTGTATCGGGGGCATCGCTGCCTGCAAAGTATAGCACCGCCGCTCTGTTGAGTCAAGAACCTCTTACGTCGGGCTTCCCCGTTCAGACGTTTGATAGGCATGCTGTGCGGCGGCATAGACGGTCTTGACTGGAACCTCATGGGCGCGCGCTGCCGCCTTGACGTCCTCATACTCTGGAGAGGCCGTCGTTTCCACGCCCTTCCAGGTCCCGATTTTGATGCGGATCGAACCATATGCGGTCGCCACGGTCTCCCAGCGACGCTCCAGGGTCATACGCTCCATGTTCGTATGGCGAATGCCAAATGTGCTGGTCTCGGCAAAGAGGATTCCGGCGCACGCCTCCGCCCTCTCCGTGGGCGCAAGGACCGTAAGCAGAGTGGCAGGCCGCTGCTTCTTCATTTGAATGGGCATAAGGAAGACATCCACCGCTCCCGCCGCAAACAGCCGCTCCATCAGCACCTCATAAAACTCCGGCGAGAGATCATCCAGGTTCGTCTCCAGCACCGCGACCGTCTGCGGCGGCGCATCTCGCCTATTCCCCTGCTCTCCCACTCGATCCGCCGAATCGGGCGCGCGTTGCGCAGCTCCAATTCGCTCATTATGCGAGCTTCCCTCTTCTGTTTGTAATCTGTGGTAATCTGCGTTAATCTGTGGATCGTTCTCCTTGCTTTTCTCTGTGTAATCTCTGTGTCTCTGTGCCTCTGTGGTTCCAATGGGTGGTGAAGATTGTTTTTTCTCAGCCGGCGTATGATCCACCGGTTCGTCCCGGAGCAGCGCGATGGCATGGGGAAGAAGGGGCAGTAGGGTTTCCAACCCGTCGCGAACGCCTCCGGGGCTGCCGGGCAGGTTGACGATCAGGGTACGCCCGCGAATGCCGGCGACCCCACGCGAGAGCACAGCGCGCGGGAGCTTCTGGTAGCCGGTCCAGCGAAGGAGTTCGGCGAGGCCGGGGGCGTCCCGCTCGATGACGCGGCGAGTGGCCTCTGGGGTGACGTCACGGGGAGAGAAGCCCGTCCCACCGGTAGTAAGGATGAGATCACAGGGTGAGGCGCACCAGGTGCGCAGCGTGTGAGCGATCCCGGCGGCGTCATCCGGGACCACGGCTCGGGCGACAATCGCGTAGCCGTCGGCCTCCAGCGTCTCCGCCAGGATGCGCCCAGAGACGTCCTCGCGCTCTCCTCTCGCGCACCCGTCACTGATGGTCAATACGCCTGCTTGCCGCGCCATGATGGTCTCTCCAAATCGTGTATTCCTATGGGAACGTCTTTCGATACCGGAGGAGCAGGTTCCTCCCCGGCAGGAAAATCCCGGCGGGGTGTGGAATGAAGCGCTATGCTGCCCATGAGGGTGGCTCAAGAAGGAAACGACCCCTACGATGCGCTGGATGTTCGTGATGCTGGTCTTTGTTCCGATCAGCATCCTCTTACACTTTCTCCACGTTGCGGAGAGCTGGCTCTTCCTTACGTCGGCGCTGGCGATTGTGCCGCTGGCGGGCTTTATGGGCACGGCTACGGAGGAGTTGGCAAAGTATCGGGGCCCCGGCGTCGGCGGGCTGCTGAACGCCACGTTCGGCAATGCGACGGAACTGATCATCGCCGTGGTCGCCGTGCGGAACGGCCAGGTTGCTATCGTCAAGGCGTCGCTGATCGGCTCGATCATCGGGAATGTGCTGCTGGTGCTGGGACTGTCGGTCCTGCTGGGCGGCCTCAAGAACAAGATTCAAGTCTTCAACAAGGACGTCGCGCAGAGCCACGCGGCCATGCTGGGCGTCGCCGTGATCTCGCTGCTGGTGCCGGCGCTCTTCGTACGGGATACCGCGATGCTTGAGACCGCCTCGAACCTTCGCGTGGAGAATTTGAGCCTGGGCGTGGCGGGCGTCCTGATGGTCCTCTATTTCGGCAGCCTGTTCTTTTCGCTCAGGACGCACGAGAGCCTGTTTCGGGGCGGGGAGGAGGCGCTACAGGAGAAGCCGGAGTGGAAGCAGCGCACGGCGGTCCTGGTGCTGGTGGGTGCGACGCTCCTGGTGGCTATGGAGAGTGAGTTCCTGGTACGCAGCATCGATCCGGTGGTCCAGCAACTGCACCTGCCCAAGCTCTTCCTCGGCGTTATTCTGTTACCCATTATCGGCAATGCGGCGGAACACAGTACGGCGGTGTGGATGGCGATCAAAAATAAGATGGACATCAGCCTGAACATCGCCATCTCCTCCTCCACGCAGATCGCGATGTTCGTCGCGCCGCTGATGATCTTCATCAGCCCGATGATGGGGCATCCGGTAACGGTGCTGTTCAGCAACTTTGAACTGGTAAGCGTCTCGGCAGCGGTTGGGATCGCCGTCCTCATCTCGATGGACGGCAAAAGCCACTGGCTGGAGGGAGCGCAACTGCTGGCAACGTATATTATCGTGGGATTGGCTTTCTACTATATTGCGGGCTGAAGCCTGAGCGGGCGGCTTTTCCGATCCGGGCGGCCAAACCGCGCGTTGGGAGGGAACAGCGAGGCGGTCGGCGCGGTCTATAAGAAACAGGAATCCATACAGCACATGAACCCAACCTTACTCCATACTTTTATCGTGCCGCCGATCTGGCTTGCCGCCCTGCTTGCCGCCCTCCTCGCAGGCGGCTCCTATGCGTTGCGCTGGCTCACGCTCTCCGGCGCCATCGCGACGTTCTGCGTCGGCCTGGTGGTGTATG
>DATGIG010000771.1:0-2567 GCA_035295825.1 Chthonomonadaceae bacterium
GCTGGTGGCCTATGTGGTGGCGCAGGAGGGAGCCGTAACCGGCAACGAGTTGCGGGAGCGCCTGCGGGAGCGGCTGCCGGAGTACATGGTTCCCTCGGCCATCGTCATCCTGGACGCGCTGCCCCTCTCACCCAACGGGAAGGTGGACCGTAAGGCGCTGCCCGCGCCGGAGGGCGCGGACCGGTTTGGGCGGACCAGTTACGTCGCCCCACGCACGCCCCTGGAAGAGGGCCTGGCGGAGATCTGGGGCGAGTTGCTGCAGTTGGAGCAGGTCGGAATCCACGACAACTTCTTCGATCTGGGCGGTCACTCGATCATGGCGACGCAGGTGGTGTCGCGCTTGCAGGAGACCTTTCAGGTCGAGGTGCCGGTGCGCGCCCTCTTCGATACGCCAACGATTGAAGGGCTTGCGGAGTGGATGCTGCGGGATCCGGAAACGCGCTCCCGGATCGAGAGCCTGGCGGAACTGCTCGCGTCGCTCAGCAGGCTCTCCGATGAGGAGCTTGAGGAGCGGCTGAACCGAGCCGACGCCACCGGAGACGACGGATGCCCGTGATCCCTCCCCAGCGCAAAAAGATCTCCCCGGAGATATTACGCAAGTTAGCGCAGGCCGAGCTTGGCATCTACCAGACCACGACGCCCATTCGTCGCCGTGCGCAGTCGGTTGCCCCCCTCTCCTACCCCCAGGTGCGGGTCTGGTTTATTGACCAACTGGAGCCTGAGAGCACGGTCTATATCATTCCCCTCGCCTGGCGGTTCCGGGGAGACCTCGATAAGGCGGCGCTTCAGACGGCCGTGAATGAGATCATCCGACGGCATGAAGCGTTGCGAACGACGTTCGCCTTTGTCGAGGGAGCGCCCCTCCAGAGGATCCATGCGCCTTCGCCGCTGCCGCTGCAGGTGGTGGATCTGCAGTCCCTTGCGCCGGAGCAGAGAGAGAAGGAGGCCCTCCGCCAGCTCCAGGAGGCGTCCCGTCGCCCCTTCGACCTCCGCCAGGGGCCGGTGTTTCGCGCTGCGCTGTTTCAGCTCGCTGTGGAGGAGCATCTCTTTCTCCTGACCATGCACCATATCGTTTCGGATGGGTGGTCGCAGGGAATCCTGCTGCGCGAGTTGGCGATCCTCTATAATGCATTCCGGGCGGGCAAATCCTCCCCCTTGCCCGAACTTCCGGTTCAATACGCGGATTATGCGCTCTGGCAGCGCGAGTTGCTTCAGGGCGAGGTGTTGGAGCGTCAGGCTTCCTACTGGAAGTCGCAACTGGCAGGCGCACCGACACTGCTGGAACTGCCGACCGACCGTCCGCGCCCGCATCTGCAAACGTCTCGGGGAGCCATCCTGCGCCGGGAGCTCTCGCCGGAATTGACCCAGAAACTAAAGGCATTGGGGCAGCAAGAAGAGGCCACCCCCTTCATGACGTTGCTGGCTGCCTTCCAGGCGCTGCTGTCCCGTTATAGCGGTCAGGACCAGATCCTGGTGGGCACGCCGATAGCCAACCGTACGCAACCGGAAATGGAAGGATTGATCGGTTTCTTCCTGAATACACTGGTGCTGCGAGGGGATCTGTCGGGCGATCCGAACTTCAGAGAGTTCTTAAGACGAGTACGTGAGACCGCGCTGGGAGCCTATGCCCATCAAGATCTGCCGTTCGAGAAGCTGGTGGAGGAGCTCTCGCCGGAGCGCAGCCTCAGCCACTCTCCGCTCTTCCAGGTTCTATTTATTTTCCAGAACGCGCCCCGTGGAACGGATGATCTGGATGGATTGAAGGTGGAAGCCCTGCAATCCGAGGGAGTGACCGCCAAGTTCGATCTGAACCTTATTATTGCTCCCGAAGGAAACGGGCTGCGGGTGAGCCTGGAGTACAACACGGATCTGTTCGATGGAGATCGGATCGAGCGGATGCTCGGACACTTCCAGACCCTCCTCCAGGCCATCGTCGCCGATCCCGACCGGGAGATATCTCGCCTGCCTCTGTTGACCGAGACGGAGAAACAGCAGATCCTCGTCGCGTGGAACCAGACACAGCAGGATTTCCCCACCAGGCCCTGCCTTCATCAACTCATCCAGGAGCAAGCACAACGCACTCCCGAGGCCATCGCTGCCCAGTTCGAGCATCAGCAACTCACCTACCAGGAACTCAACCATCGGGCCAATCAACTTGCCCATTTCCTGCAAGAGCAGGGCATCGGACCGGAGCAGATGGTCGGGCTGTGTGTCGAACGCTCTCTGGAGATGCTCGTGGGAATGCTGGGCATTCTCAAAGCCGGAGCCGCCTATCTGCCCCTCGATCCGGCCTATCCCCAGGAGCGCCTCGCCTTCCTCCTCGAAGATGCGCAGGCCCCCCTGCTGATTACCAAGAGCCCACTCAGAGAGCATTTCCCCGCCTACCAGGGACAACGCTTCTGCCTGGATACCGAGGGTCACCTTCTCGACCCGTATCCTGCCGACACGCCCGTTTCCAACGTGACAGCCGACAACCTGGCATATCTGATCTACACCTCCGGTTCCACGGGACGTCCCAAGGGCGTCGCCATCGCGCACGCCTCCGCCACCCGCCTCCTGCAGTGGGC
>DATGIG010000772.1:0-11902 GCA_035295825.1 Chthonomonadaceae bacterium
AACCGAAACCTACTTCCAGGGCCGATGCGCCTATTGCCAGAGTCCGCAAGCGCTTATGAATGTTACCTTTGAAGTGGATCATATCATTCCCGAGAAAGAGGGCGGCCTAACATTACAGGATAATCTGGCGTTCTCCTGTCCGCTCTGCAATGGATCGAAACGTGCGCAAACTCGTGGACACGACCCCGTGACCGGGAAAGAGGTTCCGTTATATCACCCTCGACGCCAGAACTGGTCGCGGCATTTTTGCTGGGCAGAGGACCTCTACACTATTGGAGGACGTACGCAAAGTGGACGCGCCACAGTAGAGGCGTTACAGCTTAACAATCCCAATCTACTCCGATTACGCATTATCTGGCTGGTGATCGGCTCGACCCCTCCACACTGGCCGGCGCCATCCCTCCTTGGTTTTTAGATTAATTGATGACAAACTCGATCGAACTCGTCTTCGAGGTCCTTTCACCTCACCGTTCACACAGTGGTTGAAAAATAGGTAATTGACTGGGAAAGATACGAAACAGTAATAGCGGAGGTAATGGTATTGACAACCTATTGGCAGATTGCAGCGGGCGGCCTTGGCCGTGAGTTTAGCAATGAGTTTCTACGATATGGCTTGGCGTTCGCAGGCACACCCCAGAGATTGATGCTGGAACAGGTAAAGTCGGGCGACGTTCTCCTATTGAAGCGTGGACTCTCGGTGATTGTCGCTGTCGGTCGTGCGGTTGAGCGCGGAGGTAAGTGTGTTGGTTACGGCGATAAGCCCTGGCTCAGCGACTTCGATGGATGGAATTTACCAAGCTATTGCAATGTGGAGTGGCACCTGCGCCCGCAGAATAAATATCCACTAGATCCACACAACGTTGAGGGTTGTCTGTCCGTGTTGAAATGTTTATTGCTACGCCCGTGGGCGTAAAGCTGGGCATCATATTGTCGCAATGCAACTCGACAAGTCTTGTGAAGCCTGGCGCCAGCTTATCGGGCCGGCAAATAACCAGAGCGGTAGGGCGCAATACCTACGCCCCGACGCGGATCGGACCAGGCGTATGTGGATGACCTGATCCGGCAGGCGCAGGAGCAGCTGGGGAAAGAGGTGTTTGCGGTTATGTGGGAACAGGGCCGCCAATTGATCTCGGCAGAGGCGCTCGTCCAGGCCAGAAAGACGGTGTAGTGATTTCTAGTTGTTCAGAAGATGATGACCTACGACTACATATATGCCAGGTGGAGTTTTAGATGCCAAACGCCCCTAAGTTATTCATCAGTTATGCACGCAAAGATGAGAAATGGCTCGATCAGTTGTTAGAGCATCTCCGATCGTTAGAATTGCATGGAAGGATCACTCAATGGACGAATCGCGAGATTACGCCTGGTAGTATGTGGCGGACGGAAATAGCAAAAGAACTAAAACACGCCGATATTGCCGTGTTGCTAGTCACCCCTGCCTTCCTCGCTTCTCAATATATCCAAGAGAGCGAACTACCTGATCTTTTGAAAAAACGTGTTCTCTGGATAGCGGTTGAATCGAGCCTCTATACACATACTCCATTGGCAGATCTTCAGTGTGTCAATCAACCTTCTAAACCTTTGGGCGGCTATTTCGGAAATGCTCGCCAAAAAACCTGGGTTGAGATCTGCGAGAAAATCCTGGAAATAGCCCATACCTTTCTTGCGCCTAATCACGAAGAAGTTGAGATGGCACTTACTATACCACCTCGAAATGCCAGATTAGGTGATAAATGGAAGAATCCGAAGGATAATGCTACCCTCATCTATATTCCCGAAGGCGATTTCCTCATGGGTGACGATGACATGAGCGACAATCCCCGCCGAACTGTTACTTTGGATGGCTATTGGATCTACGAAACACCAGTCACAGTTGCTCAATACCACAAGTTCTGCAAAGAGGTTCATCGCTCTCGACCTCCAGCTCCGGATTGGGAATGGAACGATAACTACCCAATCGTTAGAGTGCGTTGGTATTATGCGAAGGCTTATTGCGATTGGGCAGGGATGAAATTACCAACAGAGGCGCAATGGGAAAAGGCAGCGCGAGGTACCAATGGCAGAAAGTATCCATGGGGTAACGAATGGGATGCCAGCGCATGTGCGAATAGCCGCAGGCTTGATGAAGGTGCTGCTTCGGTTAGAAGTTATCCCGTAGGAGCTAGTCCCTATGGGGTTCTCGATATGGCGGGAAACGTATGGGAATGGTGTGCTGATTGGTATGATGAAGACTATTACAAAACCGCGCCTCAACAAAATCCGACTGGACCTGAACAGGGTATGCGACGCTCCTTACGTGGTGGTTCATGGATTGAGACAGATCCACATTACTTCCGATGTGCATTCAGAAACGGCTATATTCCTGAAGGCAATGGTTATTTCTGGGGTTTTAGGGCTTGCATATCTGTACCATCGATTTAGTCTCTTACACAAACTATCTCTAGCAGGTAAAAGATCCCAGTCTCTATTCCCCTTATACAAAGAGGTCTTTATGGATGACGGCCTCGTCGGAGGGGCCGATGAGCCGATTGTTCAGGCCCTGGTACTTATAGGTGAGGCGATAGGGGTCCATGCCCATGGCGTGGAGGATGGTCGCCTGGAGGTCGCGGATGGTCACCTTGTCCCGGACGATCCGGTAGCCGAACTCGTCGGTCTCGCCATAGACCACGCCCGGCTTGATGCCGCCGCCCGCCATCCAGGCGCAGAAGCAGTGGGGATGGTGGTCGCGGCCCAGATAGGTCGAGCCGCCCCGCGCCTCGTTCATGGGAGTGCGGCCAAATTCGCCGCCCCACACCACCAGCGTCTGCTCCAGCAGACCGCGCTGTTTCAGATCCTGGATGAGCGCCGCTGCGGGCCGGTCCATCTCCTTGCACTTGTTGGGGAAGGCGTTCATCAGGTCGTCGCCTGTGCCGGTGCCGTGGATGTCCCAGCCCCAGTCGTAGAGCTGCACATAGCGGACGCCCTTCTCGATAAGCCGCCGCGCCAGCAGGCAGTTGTTGGCGAACGAACCCTGCCCCGGCTTTGCGCCATACATCTCCAGGGTCTGCGGCGACTCCCTGGCGATGTCCATCACCTCCGGGACCGCGATCTGCATCCGATAGGCCAGTTCGTACTGGGAGATGCGCGTCAGGGTCTCCGGGTCGCCGTACTCCTTCGCCTCCTGCGCGTTCAGCAGGTCCAACGCATCCAGGCTATCCCGGCGCGACTGTCGGCCCATGCCCGCCGGGTCGTTCAGGTACAGGATAGGCTCGCCGGTGGAGCGGCACTGCACTCCCTGATAGACCGAAGGCAGGAACCCGCTGCTCCAGAGGCTCTTTCCGCCCGTGGGGTCGGTTCCCCCGGAGATCAGCACCACAAAGCCGGGCAGGTCCTGATTCAGTGAGCCCAGGCCGTAGGTGAGCCAGGAGCCCATGGCGGCGTTCCCCGCGATGGCGTTGCCGGTATAGAGGAAGAGTTCGGCGGGCGCGTGGTTGAACTGGTCCGTGTTCATCGAGCGGATAAAGGTGAGATCGTCCACGATGCCCGCCGTATGGGGCAGCACCTCGCTGACCCAGGCCCCGCTCTGCCCGTACTGCTTGAACTTGTAGGGCGTGCCGAGCATCTTCGGGACGCCCTTGATAAAGGCGAACCGCTCCCCTTTCATCAGGGCGTCCGGGCAGGGCTGCATGTTCAGCTTGACCAGTTCCGGCTTGTAATCGAACATGTCCAGCGTGGGCGGCGCACCCGACATATGCAGATAGATGACGGCCTTCGCGTTCGCCGCATGAACCGGCGGCTTCGGAGCCAGCGGACGCGAAGCCTGTTGCATGGCGGCAGGGCGCTCCTGCGCGCCCCCCTCACGCTCCAACAGCGCACTCAGCGCCATCGCGCCCAGGCCCAGGCCGGCCTGCCCGAAGAAGGTGCGCCGGGTGATGGCGCGCGCCTCTGCATGATCCATCCGCATCGTGTTTGCTCCCTCCGTAGCTTGAGCACGCCTCCGGCTCAGACCTTCAGATCGACGACCTCGATCTTCGTCCGGTCGCTGATGCCTGCCTTATACCGGGTATCGGCCAGGACCCGATGATATTCGGGCGGAAGTTCGCCATAGGTCTTACAGCTCTTCAGGAAGACCTCCAGCGCGATCATGTCGGTCGCGACCGGATCGGTGCCGAAGATCAGACTCTTCTGGTAATACTGAGGACCGCGCGTGGTCTCGCCGAAGCGCAGCGCGTCCACGATGTAGAGCTGCTTCATGTGACCGAACTCCGGCACGATCACCGAGCCCGCCGTCTCCATCGCGTTGGCATGATGCGGCGAGGGGCCGCCCTTGCTCATCGTCGCGAAGTGCTTGATGATGCCGGAGACGCCCGCGATGCTGTGGCTTTTCAGGGTGGGGGTCATCACCAGGTTGGTAAATGCCTGCTGGTGGTATTGGGATCGGATGGTGTAGATCGAGCCGTCCATCACCTCCTCCGGGATCGCGGCATCCTTCAGCCCGCCCCGCACTCTGCCCATGAAGTCGGTATGCCCCTCGTCCAGCGCGCAGTAGGTCAGCTTGGCTGCGTTGGGCGCTGCCAGCGTGATGCCGCGCATCACTTCCACCAGCACCTCCGGCACATTGAGCAGCCAGGTGCCCGCATCGGCCAGCGCCACCTGATCGGTCGGCTTGATGAAGGTCTTCCAGGCCCGCGTCACATCGCGCGTGCCGGCCAGGCGAGTGATGCCCGCCTCCATCATCTTCCGCACCGCGCCCGCGATGACGGGCTTCTCTTTGTCGATCACATCCGGGCATGTGACGATCACGACGCGGGTTTTCCGCTCCGGCGCTGCCAGCAGGCCCGTCTGGAGTCCCGCCGCCAGCAGGCCCGCCGCTGCGGTTCCCCGCACAAACTCCCTCCGGTTCATCTCGCTCATGACGCTCGCTCCTTTTGGAATCCTGTTCCTGACGCACGGATGTACGAACACCGTCCGTACGGCGGTCTTGCTCCCCATGGAAAACGCTGGGGACTAATGGTTGGTGAGAACCGCATCGAGGTTCAGAAGCACATTGGACAGAACAGTCCAGGCGGCCATCTCCGCCGGGTCCTGCCCCGCCGGAAGCGGCCCCAGCGGGTCCGTCGCCAGCTTCTTCGCGGCCTCCGGCTCAATCCGGTAGCGCGCCTCCTCCTGAGCCATGAGCGCCAGCAGCGGCTTCACCTGCTCGTCTCGCGGCGGGCGACCCAGCGCCAGCCGCAGCCCATAGCGCACCCGCGATTCCACGGTCGGCCCGCCCTCTTTCACGATCCGCCGCCCCATCGCCTGCGCCATCTCCACATAGGCCGGATCGTTCAGGGTCACCAGCGCCTGCAGCGGTGTGTTGGTGGGGAAGCGGCGGAAGGTGCAGATCTCGCGGCTGGGCGCGTCGAAGGTCGCCATGCCCGGCGGCGGCACGGTGCGCCGCCAGAACGTATAGACGCCCCGCCGATAGCGATCCTCCCCCGTGCTGGTGGGATAGTTGCGGTCTCCGTTGAAGGCCGCCTGCCATAGGCCCGCAGGCTGCGGCGGAAAGACCGATGGCCCGCCCATCTTGTCGCTCAACAGGCCGCTCAGGGCCAGCGCCTGATCCCGGACAAACTCCGCAGCCAGCCGCCTGCGGGGATACCGCGAGAGCAGCCGATCCCGTGGATCCCTCTCCAGCGCCACCGGAGAGACCCGCGAATCCTGCCGATACGTCGCCGACGTCACGATCAGCCGCAGCAGGGCTTTGATGTTCCAAGCGCCCCCTCTGGGCGCAGCAAGCAGCGCCCCTACACCTCGCTGGGGAGAGGGGGAGAATTGAGGGTTTTCTCCTGGCTTCTTGCTTTCCTGGGTTTCTGCTTCGAATGTGACCGCGAGCCAGTCCAGCAGTTCGGGATGGGTGGGCAGCGCGCCCTGCGTGCCGAAGTCCTCCTCGGTCTCCACGATACCGGTCCCGAAGAGCTGCGCCCAGAGGCGGTTGACCGCGACACGGGCGGTGAGCGGATTATTCGGGCTGACCAGCCACTGCGCCAGGCCCAGACGGTCCATCGGCGCGCCCTCCGGCATGGGGGGGAACGCCGCCGGGACCCCCGGATCGACCGGTTCGGCCCGGTTCAGGAAGTTGCCCAGCACCAGTACATACGATTGTCGCCGCTTCTCCTTGGGCAATTCCTGCATCACCGGCAGATTGACCGGCTTGATCTCCGCCAACGCCTTCTGCTTCTTCTCCAGCTCCGCCTTCGCGTCCGGGGTCATAGGGTTGGTCTTCTGCAAGCTCTCGATCTCCGCTTTCAGGGCCGCCATGCGGCTCTGCTGCAGTTCCGACACCACAGGCAGCGTAGGCGTCTCGCTCGGCTGGTCGTTGTCCCCTGTCTGATTGAAGAACGCGACAAAGCGATAGTACTCCTTATTGGTGATCGGGTCGAACTTGTGGGAGTGGCACTGGGCGCAGCCCAGGGTCAGGCCCATGATCGCCTGCGCCGTGGTGGTGGCCCGATCCTTGACCGCCGCCGTGCGGAACTCCTCCCGGTCGGTGCCTCCCTCGGTATTGGTCATCGTGTTGCGGTGGAAGGCGGTGGCGATCATCTGCTCCTGCGTGGGGTTCGGCAGCAGGTCCCCGGCGAGCTGTTCGATGAGGAAGCGGTCGTAGGGAAGGTCCTTGTTGAAGGCGTTGATGACCCAATCCCTATAGGGCCATAGGTTGGGCCGGAGCGGATCGGACCCGTACCCGGCGGAATCGGCATAGCGGGCGACATCCAGCCACATCCGCGCCCACTTCTCTCCGAACCGGGGCGAGGCCAGCAGACGGTCCACCACTTTCTCATAGGCGTCGGGGGAACGGTCCGCCACAAACGCCTCGACCTCCTGCGGGGTGGGCGGCAGGCCGATCAGATCCAGCGAGAGGCGGCGGATGAGCGTATACCGGTCCGCCTCCGGGGAGGGCGTCAGGCCCTCCTGTTCCAGGCGCGCCAGTACGAACGCATCCACGGCGTTGCGCACCCAGGCGGCGTGCTTTCCCTTCGGCAGCGCCGGGCGGACCGGCGGCTGAAATGCCCAGTGGGGCGTATAGGGCGCGCCCTGCGCGATCCAGCGCTTCAGGAGCGCGACCTCTGCCGGGGCCAGCTTTTTCCCGCTGCCCTCGGGCGGCATCTTCAGGCCGTCCTGGCTCGTAATCCGCACGTAGAGCGCGCTGGCCTCCGGCTTGCCGGGCACGATGGCTGTGTGCCCCTCCGCCGACTTGCCATAGGCCGCCTCGCGCACATCGAGACGCATACCCGCCTGGCGCTTCTTGTCATCCTGCCCGTGGCAGGGGAAACAGTTGGCTGCAAGGAGGGGCCGTATGTCGCGCAGATAGTCCAGCTTCGACGCCGGAGGCGCCGGAGACGTGGCGGACGCCGGTCCGCCCACCCCGATGAGACAGGCCAATATCAGCCGGAAAACCACCGAACCGATCCCACTCCGTCCGGGCTGTGACAGCCGTGTCGCAAGCTCCCGAGCAATCTCCATACGGATGACCTTCCTCACAACCGATCCGCGCCACCCTATGGAAGCGGTCCGCGCTCTACCGGGTTCTGTTGTGGGAATTATACCATAGCAGGCCCCTTGCAGATCGTCATCGCGCGTCGTCCGGAAGAAGATGGTGTGTATCGGGAGAGGGTCTAAGCCGCTTTTTCCTGATCCTCCGGCCTGGATCCTCGCTTTGCCCGGGTGTTCCTGGTCCAGGAATCCACGGCTGCCTTCAGGATGGGCGTCTTACGCCGGTCCGCAAACTGATGCGTCTGTTCCGGGGTCTCATGCTTGCGGCGATCCCAGTTGGTGCTGACCTGCGCCACGAGTTCGCCCACCGTCTCCGCCTGTGTGAGGTTCTTCGAGACCGCGATGCCGGCGCTCTCCATGTTTTGCGATTGCAGCTTCACAGACGTTTTGACCTGCTCGGCGTGATGGGAGACCTCCTGGGCAGAGGCACTCATCTGTTCGGCTGCCGCTGCAGTCTGTTCGCTGATGGCCGCCACGGAGGTAATGCTGGCGCTTACGTCTTGCGAGTCCGATGCCATCGCCTGGATCGCCTCCTCAGTCTGTTGCGTGCCCAGCAACATCTCCTGCATCGCATTCAGGGCGGATTGCGTGGAAGAGGCCATGGATTCGGCCTGATCGGTCACCCGGGCGACGTTTTCGGTGGCGGATTGGACTGCCGACAGGATACGGGACAACGCCTGCCCGGCTTCCTGGCTCTGCGCCGCTCCTGTGGTCACCTCCTGACTGCTGATCTCCATGGCGTGTACCGCCTCCTCGACGCCCACCCGCACCGCGCCGATCAATGCCGCGATTTCACGGGTCGCAGAGGTGGCGCGGTCTGCCAGTTTGCGGACCTCGTCGGCAACAACGGCGAACCCCCTTCCATGCTCTCCGGCGCGGGCCGCCTCAATCGCGGCGTTCAGAGCCAACAGGTTTGTCTGTTCGGCGATCTGATCTATCGTGCCGACAATGGCGCCGATCTCATGCCCCTTCTTGCCGAGGTCGGTCACCTTCTCGGAGGAGCCTTCGACCTGGGTGCGAATGCGGTCCATGGTGGCGATCGTCTCCGTGACCGCCTGCCCGCCGGATTGCGCCACCTCCGAGGCATCGCGTATGGTGGCCTCCATCTGTTGTGCGGAAGCGGTCATCTCCTGAACCGCCTGCATCGTCTGCTTCAAGTGGGCGTCCAACTGGGCCACCGCCCGACGCTGGTCGTCGCTCACGCGCTTGACGCGGGCGATGGTATCCTGCAGCGTCTCCATCGCGTCGGCGGCCTGTACCGCCGTTGCCGCCAGTTGTTCGCTGCCGGTGGCGACCTCCTGGCTGGCGGAGGCGGATTCCATCGCGGCGCATGCGACGTGCGCCGTCGCCTCAAGGATCGTTCTGGCCGCCTCTTCGGCCTCATGAATAGAGGCGGTCAGCTCCTGGCTGGATTGGACAAGCTCCGTGGAGCTCGTCGCTACGGCCCCGATCATCAGCCGGAGATTATCCACCATCTTGTTGAAGGCCTGGGTCACCCTATCGTTGGGATCACGCGCCACAACATTGATGGTGAGATCGCCTGCGGTAATCGCTTCGGCGGCGCCGGCAATCTCCAGGATGGTACGCGCCCGGGCAGCCATTTCGGCCAGATCGCTGGTGGCCATCTTTCCGATCTCGTCGCGCAGGTCCAGCCTAATGGCTTCGTCAAAGCCCCCATTCGCAATCGTTTTGGCCAGCGCCAGCATGCTGGAAACCCCGCGCAGAGTGGAGAGGGCGAAACCGATATACGCATACGTGGCCAATACCAGCATCACCGCAGCGAACACATCCACAAAATTACGCCGGGAGATATATCCGTTCAACCGCTTTTGCAACAACACATCCAGCTCATCGTTGCCCGCCTGCACATAAGCCGCCGTGGCGTCGTGCAGCGCCTCTCCTGTATGGGCAAGCTCGGCAACAGTCGTGGTGGATTTTTTGGCCGCAAGGATCTTCTTGTTCAGCAGGGCGAGGAAGGCGTCTACCGGCTCTTGCCAGGCTTTTGCGGGGGAAGAGAGCTTCCCCTCCACGGTACCATTGAACTTGATGGCCTGGCCCAGATCGCTCTGCACGGTCTGCTCCGGGGAGGAGATCTGCCCGGTCAACACCGTCAGATCCATGTTATTTCCGTCGGTTCGTTCTCCGCGCTGCGCGACATCCGTCGCAATGGTCTCCGCCGCGCCGATATTGACGACTGCCGTCGGAACCTGCGTCAGCAGCGTATCCATCGTGTAGTAGCTGTCCACGTCCGGGTCCAGAATGAGGTTGGAGTTATTCCCGAGGGTGGTAATAAAGGCGGTGAGATCGTCGAAATAGCCTTTGAAGGCGTCGCTGGTTTTCGCGGCATCAGATTGTCCGGCGGCGCTCCGGACGCCGGCCCATTTGGCCTTCAGGTCTTTCCAGGGCGCGCTAGTTTTCAGGGCGGCGCCGTACCTGGCATCCACCGCATCTACCGCGTGCATGTCCTCTTCGATGGCGCTCTGCGTCTTATCCATCAAGCCCGCTTCGAGCGTGGGGGCTACCCGATGCAGTTGGACGGCCTGCCGGTAACGCCAGGTATCCAGCATGAGCTTGGAGACGGGACGATAGTACTCCACCCCCTGACGCTCCAGGGTGCTGAATTCAATGCTCAGGGTGACCTCATGTTGAAAAAAGTACATGACGACCCCCAGTGGCAAAAGAGCAAGCAGGCCGATCAGGGTGAGTTTGACAGGGTATCGCAGGCGATTCATCAAGAAGATCACAGGTTTGAACATGGCATTACGCTCCTCGCGAAAATAGATGGGAACAGCGACGATGAGGCAGAAGTATCCCCGTCCTCGCTGCAATGTATTTCCCTTAAAGAGCGGCGAGGCTCGTATAGAGTGGAAACTTCGAGGAAGATTATCGTCAGAAGGAACAGTCAACTTTACCTGATATGCCGGTCAGCAGCTCGCGCCATTTCCTGTACCTGGGGAGTCGGCAGCCCCCAGGCCGCAACAGCTTTACCCTCCTGTATCTTATCGACACTACCGATAATCCGTTCGCGGAGTATGACCAGGTATCTCCCACCGCTTTATTCGACCACCTCTGGAATCTTAAATACGGCATCAACGAGTGGGAGGTTATTGCTGTGAGAGCACCCCTGCCTGAAAATGAAGCAGCGCGTTTGGCCTGCCTTCGCGCCTACCATATTCTCGATACTCCTGCCGAACAGGCCTTCGATGACATCACGCGGCTCGCCTCCACTATATGTGGAACTCCTATCAGCCTGGTTAGCCTGGTGGATGAGACGCGCCAATGGTTCAAATCCTCCGTGGGACTGGAGGCGACTGAGACCTCGCGCGATCTGGCTTTCTGCGCCCATGCCATTTTGCAGGACGCGGTATTGGTCGTTCCCAATGCACTGGAAGATCCCCGCTTTGCCGATAACCCGCTGGTCACAGGAAATCCTGACATTCGCTTCTACGCCGGGGCGCCCCTGGTGACCCCCTCCGGGTATGCGCTTGGAACGCTGTGCGTGATCGACCGTGTCTCCCGCACGCTCACCCCGGAACAGGAGGAAGCGCTGCGCGCTCTCAGCCGTCAGGTCGTTGCCCAACTGGAACTGCGAAGCAAAATCGCAGATCAAGATCGCGTGCTGATGGAAAAGGAGCGCGCCGAACAGGAACTTCAAGAGGCAAAACACTTCGCCGAGAAGGTGACGGCAAACTCCACGGCCCATATCTACGTGTTCGATCTCAACACCATGACCAATGTCTATGCCAACCGAGATATCGGGGAGTTCCTGGGCTATACTCAGGAGCAAGTGAAGGGCAAAGGTGCAGAGTTCTTTCTGGAATTGATTCACCCGGACGACCGGGACTATGCCCGTGAACACTTCACGCTGTTTTCCGGCCTCAAGGATGACGAAGTCCTTGAATTCGAGCAGAAGATCCGCCATGCGAACGGCGAATATCGCTGCTTATGGCATCGCGAACGGGTTTTCAACAGGAATCCGGACGGAAGTCCAGGCCAGATTATGGGAACAGCTCAGGAAGTGACCGAGCGCAAGCAGGCGGAGGAGGCGATCCGACTGGCGAGCGAACGGCTTCATCTGGCCACAGAGGCAGGAGAACTGGGCATCTGGGACTACGATATTGTCACCAACGCGCTGACCTGGGATGCGCGGATGATGCAGTTGTACGATTTCACCCCGGAGACCTTTCCCGGCGCCTATGAGGCCTGGAGCGGGCGGCTTCATCCCGATGACAAAGCGCACGTGCTGGCCGAAGAAGCGGAGGCGTTTGAAGGGATCAAGGAGTTCGATACCGTGTTTCGCATTGTGCTCTCGGAAGGGGAAGTCCGATACATCAAAGCGAATGCCGTTGTTGTCAAGGATGATCACAATACTCCCGTGCGGATGATCGGG
>DATGIG010000773.1:0-18294 GCA_035295825.1 Chthonomonadaceae bacterium
GGCGCTCCGAAGGCCCTGATCGCCCTGGAGATGCTGCGGCAGGCGGAAATGGTGGTGCTGCAGCCCCATAGCGATATCCCCGCGCTGGAGAATGTTCCTCTGACGGTCACGCCGAAACAGACAGAGAATGCGTTGGGAAACCTACGGTAACTGGCTGGTGACGAAGCTCTGTAGTGCGCTGGGGGTGAGATGCGAGACTGCCGTATAGCGGCGTCCGTTCCGTATCCAGGTCAGAGCATCCAGGTGTCCGTCGATGTTCTCAAAGACGGAGATATTGCGTATGGCCAGCTTTTTCCAGTTCGCGGGAACCGTGAGCACCGCCTGATCGCCCTGCTGCACAAAGATCGAGACCGTCTCGATCCCGTCGCTGTAGAGGAGTTGGGTTGCAGGCAGGCGGTCTATCTCGCTGGAACTGACCTGGATCAGTTGAAACCCGAGGGCGGCTTCCGGCTTTAACTCCAGGCTGGCAAACTGCTCCGGGATGGCGCGGGTGAGGATATTCACCGAAGAGGCGGGCGTACTGACGACCTGCATGTTTTTGGCCTGCATGGGGAGAAAGTCCGCCTCGGCTACCACCGCAGGCAGGGTCACCTGATCGTAGGTCACCATACGCGCCAGAATGCCATCGGTGTAGTGCGTCTCCACCCGCAGCGTTTTGTAGGTCTGTTTGTCGATCCAGCGCCGCTGGCTGCTCTTGCCGGCGTGGTGCGGCAGGAGGTCCATCACATAGGTGGAGCGGCCTGCGATGCTCTCCCGACCGGAAACCAGAGCCATCCGGTAGTTGCTCTCGATCAGCGCCTCCACCTCACGGTCCCTCTGCTCCGACATGGGGACCAGGGTCGTCTTTGCCAGCAGGTTCTGAAGCGGCTCATACTGCCAGTTGGTCTGTCCATCGGAAAACACGATCCGCCCACGTGCCTCCACAGGCAGAATGTACTCCATCCGGAAACGCCCCCGGGCGCCCTGCACCACATGCGCCTGCGTAGTCAACGTGCGACCATGCTGCCGTTGGGTCATGGTCATTTCGGCGCGCATGGGCGCGTCCGCCCCTTGCGTGAGAGATTTGTGCCAGATAGCGAGCGCATCCCCCTGCGCCTCCGGCTGCTGCCTATAACCCAGCCCGAGGGCGGCCAGCAGGCCGAAAGGCAAGAGGAGCAGGAGCAGAAATCGTTTGTATCGCCGCAAGCGCATACGTTATGGCGTCCCATCGTGCAAGCGTGATTTGGCGTCGGCGAGCGTCTCTTGAAGGACGACCGCATCGCCCGGCGCAAGCGGAAAACTCTGGACAGCATGCAGAGACGCCATCTCATCCAGCTCACCGGGGGTCGGCAAGCCCTTTCCCCCGGCAGGAGCGGTTGCCACTACCGGTGAAAGTTGCGGATCCATCATCACACTGGAGCTGCCAAAGCACACCAGAATGACCAGCGTCGCGACGGCCAGCGCACGCGTCATCCACGAAACAGGCCAGCCGATATGCGGACGCGTCACGACCTCTTCCGAAGCGGCCCTGCGCAGGTGGTACAGCGCCTGTTGCTGTGCGCGCCTCCCATCGGGGATGGCAAGATTGCGCACACACTCTACCGTCGCTTTTAACGCATGATACTCCCGCCGACAGGCCCCACACTCCTCCAGATGGGCGCTTAGCGCCACCGTGCTGCCCGCATCCAGTGTTCCGTCTATCATATCGGACAACTGCTCACGCATATGTTCACAGTTCCACATAGTGTTCTTGCCCTCATCTCCTGCGTGTCACCCACTCACCACCGCTCTTCCACATAGGCTGCCAGCATCGTGCGCAGTTGCGCCCGCGCCCGATGCAGCCGCGAACGTACCGTACCCACCGGGATCTGCAGGATGTGGCCGACTTCCGTATAGTCCAGCCGCTCTATATCCGCCAGTACCACCACCGCGCGAAACTCTTCGGAGAGCGCGGCCAAGGCTTTCTGGACCGGTTCCGACAGCATAGCCCCCACGACGATGACCTCGGGATTGGCGGCCTCGTCCGGGATCTCGCACACGGCCTCGCCCATCTCCCGTGCAGACTCCAGGCTCTGCGCGATATGGCGTTTCGCGCGACGTACCATATCGATGCGCGTCGTCGTCATGACCCGGTACATCCAGCGCAAAAACGTCGTCTCTCCCCGAAACTGGGAGAAGCTCTTGAAGCCCTCGATCACGGTCTCGCTAAGGAGATCCCCGGCCTCGTCGGCATTCCCTGTCGTGTGATAGGCATAGCGCCAGAGCGCATCCCAGCACTGCTCCAACAGGGTCTCATACGCCGCCGATTCAGACCGCGCACGGACGGCAGCACGGCGGGCAGCGAAGATACCGAACTTACCCGGCGCGCTCGACAGGGACGCATTCGACGCGGGCTCAGTTGCAAAAATACGCTTTAGAATGGGCATGGGCGGATACATGCGGCAGACAAATCGTAACGATGCTCAGCTTCTACCGTCTCCTCCATCGGAGTTCACCGGTAAGCCTCCAGGACAGTACACCTATATCCTATAGAGACTTCCACTCCTTATGGCGCATTCCCATGCGACAAAAGTTCCCGAAAAAAATATTTCTCCTATCGGAACTTTCCGCCGCGCTCATTACGCCTCTAAGGTCGAACAACGAATGTGAGTTCGAATGAGGATTTCTAATGTCTTTTGAGCAAATGGCTTTAAGACGTCCCTATACGTTTCTCGTGATGGCGTTGCTGATCCTGATCCTGGGTATCGCGACCATCCAGAGCACTCCTACCGACGTCTTCCCCAACATCGACATCCCCGTCGCCAGCGTCATCTGGGCCTACAACGGCGCTTCTCCCAACGACATGGATAAGCGTATCGTTACCATCGCGGAGCGCTCCTACAGCGCCTCCGTCAACGATATTCAGCATATCGAAAGCCAGAGCATGCCCGGCGTCAGCGTCATCAAGGTCTTCTTCCAGCCCGGAGCCAAGGTCGAAGGGGCGGTCGCCCAACTCACCGCCACCTCCCAGACCCTGCTCAAGCTGCTCCCGCCCGGCATCACTCCGCCGCTGATCATCCAGTTCAATGCCAGCAGCGTCCCCATCATCCAGATCGGCGTCAGCAGCAAGACCCGCAGCGAGCAGGAAATCTACGACTATGCTCAGAACTTTGTCCGCCTGCAGTTGGCGACGGTTCAGGGCGCGGCGATCCCCTCTCCCTATGGCGGTAAGCCCCGACAGATCATGGTGGATCTGGACCCGCAGGCCCTGCAGGCCAAGGGGCTGACGGCGCTGGAGGTGAGCGCGGCGATCAACGCCCAGAACCTGATCTTACCGGCGGGAACGGCCAAGATGGGAGGTCGGGAGTACACGGTCAGCCTCAACAGCAGCCCGGAGGTGATTTCGGCGCTGAACCAGTTGCCGATCCGCCGGGTAAATGGCGCGATGGTGTATGTAGGGGATGTAGCCCAGGTGCACGATGGGTATGCGGTGCAGACCAACATCGTGAACCGGGACGGGAAGCATGCGTGCCTGCTGACCGTGTTGAAGAGCGGGAATGCGAGTACGTTGAGCGTGGTGGAGCGGGTGAAGGCGCTGCTGCCCACGATCCAGGCGTCGCTGCCGTCCGACATAAAACTGGAGATCATGGCGGACCAGTCCCTCTTTGTGCGCGCGTCCGTCAACGGCGTCGTCAAAGAGGCGGTCATCGCCGCGATCCTTACCGCCATCATGATCCTGCTCTTTTTAGGCAGTTGGCGCAGCACGCTGATCGTGGCGGTGTCCATCCCCCTCTCGATTCTCTGCTCGCTGATCGTGCTGGGAGCAACGGGGCAGACGATGAACGTGATGACCCTCGGCGGGCTCGCCCTCGCCGTCGGCATCCTCGTAGACAACGCCATCGTCGTCATCGAGAACATCTACCGCAACCTGGGGTTGGGAAAGACGCTGCGTACGGCGGTCCTGGAGAACGCGGTGCAGATCGCGTCTCCGACGATGGTGGCGACGCTTGCCATCTGCATCGTGTTCGTTCCGATCCTGTTTCTGGGAGGGGCGGCGGGGTCGCTGTTCAAGCCGATGGCGATGGCGGTCGTCTACGCGATGATTACCTCCTACATCCTCTCCCGCACGTTCGTGCCGGTGGTCGCCAATTTTCTGCTGAAAAAAGAGAGCACGCTGCATCAGCACGGCCATGAGAGCAGTACGCACAGCCATGCGAATGGCGCGCATACGCCTCCCAGAGGGGATATTATCTGGCGGGTGCATCAGGTATTCAACCGCTATTTTGATCGCATGCTGGACTGGTACCGCCATCGGCTGAATTGGGCCCTGCACCATCGCACGCCGGTGCTCCTATTCTACGCCCTGCTGTTCTGCGGCACGCTGGCGCTGCTGCCGTTTGTGGGCCAGGAGTTCTTCCCCTCCGTGGACGCCGGATCCTTCCGCCTGCACGTGCGCGCCCCCGCCGGAACCCGTATCGAAGAGACCGAGCACCTCTTCGCCCAGGTCGAAAACGAGATCCGAGCTACGATTCCGCACAAGCAGCTCGACCTCATCCTCGACGACATCGGGCTGCCCGTCGGAGGCGTCAACTTCGCCTACTCCACCACCGGCTCCATCGGCCCCTCCGATGGAGAGATTCTGGTCACCATGAAAGAGGGGCACAGTCCCACCCCGCAGTTCGTCCAGCAACTGCGGCAGAACCTGCCCCGGAAGTTCCCACAGTTAGGCTTCTTCTTCCAGCCCGCCGACATCACCACCCAGATCCTCAACTTCGGCCTGCCTGCGCCCATCGATATCCAGGTGACGGGTAACTCCCGCGACAACTATGCGATCACCCGCGAGATCGCGGAGAAGGTGCAGCACATTCCGGGTGCGGCGGACGTGCATATCCATCAGGTGGTGGACATGCCGGAGATCCGGGTGAACGTGGATCGGGAGCGGGCGCAGGAGTTCAATCTCTCTCAAAAGGATGTGGCGAGCAACCTTCTCATTAGCCTGAGCAGCAGCGGCCAGGCGTTTCCGAACTTCTGGCTGGACCCCAAGAATGGGGTGAGCTATCTGGTAGCGGTTCAGACGCCTCAGTACAAGCTCAACAGCATTCAGGACTTACAGAATACGCCGGTGTTGGGAGGCATCAACCAGACCCCGCAGCTCCTCAGCAATCTGGCGCATATCCAGCGCCGCACCAGCGCGGAAGTCATCAACCACTACAATGTCCAGCCCACCTTCGACATCTACGCGAATGTGCAGGATAGGGACCTGGGGGGCGTCTCCGCAGACATCGAGAAGGTGCTGAAGTCGTACCGGTCGCACCTGCCCGCCGGGACCAATCTGGTGGTGCGGGGACAGGTCGAGAGCATGAACTCCTCCTTCATCGGGCTGGGGGCCGGACTGATCTTCTCGATCCTCTTCATCTATCTGCTTCTGGTCGTCAACTACCAGTCTCTGGTGGACCCGCTAATCATCATTACGGCGCTTCCGGGCGCACTCTCCGGCATCATCTGGATCCTCTTTATCACGCATACGGTCTTCAGCGTGCCCGCCCTGATGGGCGCGATCATGTGTATCGGCGTCTCCACCGCCAACAGCATCCTGGTGGTCACCTTCGCCAACGACCGCCGTATGGCGGGCGACTCGGTCCTCACTGCGGCGATGGCAGCCGGATGCACCCGCCTGCGCCCGGTCTTGATGACGGCGCTGGCGATGATCATCGGTATGCTGCCGATGGCCCTGGGATTGGGCGAAGGCGGCGAACAGAACGCCCCGCTGGGCCGCGCCGTCATCGGCGGACTGACGGTGGCGACGATCTCTACGCTCCTCTTTGTCCCGGTAATCTATAGCCTGCTGCGCCGCAAACAGCCGAAACTCGACCATGACACCGAGGACATGGAGCATGAAACGCATATCCTGGTCAGGATGCAAGATAGTACCGCACCTGCTCCCTAACTCCGATACCGCCCAGACAAGCACAAGGAAGGAACATGAACAGCACGGATCATAGCCATAGCGATCATAGCCACCACGATCATAATCATAAGGATCATAGCCATGCGGCTGGTCCTACCCCCGGACATACGCCTGCGCCGCCGCACGATACGCCAATACAGGAAACGGGGAAGGAGCCGGTTTCAAAGCCTCCTATCTCCCCGTTCCGATCCATTGCGACGGTGCTGTTGGGGTTATGCGTGCTGGGCGCTTTTCTCGCCCTGGGGATCGTACCGCGCATGCAACAGTCGCACAAACTGGCGGTGGACGCCGCCGGCGTGAGCACCGACCTGGTCCCGGTAAATGCGACCAGCCCGCACTATGGGGCCGCCAGCAACGAACTGATGTTGCCCAGCAACGTTCAAGCCATCGAGGAGACTGCGATCCATGCCCGAACCACCGGGTATCTCCATGAGCTCAATGTAGACATCGGCTCACGCGTCAAGGCGGGGCAGGTCCTGGCTGTGATCGAGTCGCCCGAGGTGGACCAGCAACTGATGGAGGCGCGGGCGGAGACCTCGAAATCCCAGGCGGGCGGACAGCAGGCGCAAGCCGATGTGGCACGCCTGCAGGCGAATGTCGTGCAGTCCCAGGCGGACCTCTCCCGAATCCAGTCGAATCTGGAAGCGGCCAAGGCCGACCTCGCGCATGCCAATGCCAAGTTGTTGGAGACGCAGGGCGCGGTCGCCGAGGCCAGGGCGATCCTGATCCAATCGCAAAAAAAGCTGCTGGGGCGGCGTGCGGAATTGGCGCGCACCCAGACCCGGCTCGCGCTGGCCGAGAGGACCTACAGACGCTGGCAGGAGCTGGCGCGCGGCGGGGCCGTATCGGGCCAGGACCTCGACGAAGCCGAATCCAACTTTGAGGCCAATAAGTCCAGCGTGGCTTCTGCCCAGGCGGATGTCGAATCGAGTCAGGCCGACATCGTCGCCGCGCAGGCGAGCGTAGATGCCCGGAATAGCGACGTGGAGGCTGCCAGAGCCGACGTCAATTCCGCAAAGCAGAAGGTGAGCGCAGCGGAGGCCGCCGTCTCCGCCGGCAGGGCGAATGTCACGGCGACTCAGGCGAGCGTGCGCGCCGGCCAGGCGAATGTCACCGCAGCCCAGGCGACGGTCTCCGCCAGCGTAGCCAATGTCAATCGGTACGAAGCGATGCGCTCCTTCGAGCGCATTACCGCACCCTATGATGGGGTGATTACCGCGCGGAATGTGGATGCGGGCGCGCTGATCAATGCGGGCGGCAGCAGCGGAGCGCTCGACCCGACCAGCACGGTCACGCACTCCGGCCTCCTGGGGATCGCGCGCACCGACACTTTGCGGGTCCAGGTGAATGTGCCGCAGGTGTATGTCGGTACCATCAAACCGGAGCAGCCGGCAAATATCTTTTTCCAGGAGTTTCCGGGCCGCACCTTCCACGGCATCGTCGTTCACACTTCGGGCGCACTGGATGCCACCTCGCGCACGATGCTGGTGGAGGTCCGGCTGAAGAACCCGAACAACCTGCTCATCCCCGGAATGTATGCGCAGGTCCAGTTCCTGACCCCACGCGCGCATCCGCTGTTACGTATTCCCGCCAACACCCTGCTCATCGATGGGAAGGGCACCCGTGTCGCCACCATCACTCCGGACGAGAAAGTCCACTTCCAGACCGTTCAAGTCGGGCGCGACTTCGGCAAAGAGGTGGAGGTGCTCAGCGGCCTGGAGGGGACGGAGCGGCTGGTTACCGACCCGACAGACGCGTTGGAAGAGGGCACGCATGTCCAAATCATTACGAAATCCAACTGATTCTCTCACGCACTGCGGGAGGCTGCTTCCCGCCTCCCTGCCCCGGTGCGTTCGACATACCTGTTTCCACTGAGGAGGTTTTCCGTGGGTTCGTTTCATCCGTCGCGGCGTACACGGCGTAAGTGTGCGACGCCCCCTTCCTGCTGGCTGCCATCGGCAAGAGTGGCATCCTGCTTAGCCTTCGCCGTGCTCGCCGGGGCCGCCGCCGGTGCGCAGACCCTGCCGCCTGGCCCGAATGGCGTCACTCCCTTGCCTCAGGACGCCCCGCCTACCGGGCCGCAGAAGGCCCTGCCGCCCGCGATTGGGCCCATCGCTAAGCCGGATAAGCCGCTGACCGTCTCGCCGACCCTGGAAGCGCTGACCGGACGGCTGCTCACCCAGCCGATCACGATAGACGACGCCATTGCCATTGCACTGACGACCAACCGCTCGCTCGCCTTCGCGGGAGAGGCGCTCTATCGCGCCCAGGGACGGACCACCGAGGTCCGAAGCGCGCTCAATCCCACCGTGAGTGCGACCCCGGCGGATGTGTTTCTCCACCTGTCGCTGCAGCCGGGCTACGGCGTCCAGGCCACGTTGCCCATCGACATCACCGGCGTACTGCATGCCGCTACCGATCAGGCGCACTTTCAAGAGGTGGGCGCACGGCTGGACATCAACCGTATCCGCAATCAGATCGTCTACGATGTGGAGGCCGCTTTCTATAACGCCCTCCGCGCACAAACCCTGGTGACCGTCGCGGTGGAGAACCTGCAGGACTCTCTGGACCGGCTTCAGGACGCCCAGATCCGTTATAATGCGCAGACCGTGGCGTACCTGGACGTGGTCCGGGCGCAGACGGATGTCGCCAACGCCCAGAAACAGGTGATCCAGGCGCGCAATGCTGTCAGTATCAATATTTCGCAACTCAACGATGCGATGGGGATCGACGTCACGACGCCCCTGCGGATCACCGACAAGAACGCGGTCGAGCAGCCGCCGGGCGTTGCGCCTCCCAACGCGGCGCCCGTCACTCCCAATACCCCCGCGCCGGCAACGGAAAACGGGCTGCCTACGACGCCTCCGCCCGCTAAGATCGGGATCGAACCCTCCGGCCTGTCGGCGCAACGGGCCGAAGCGGTCATTGCCGACGCGCTGAAACTCGGACCGGAGTTCCAGGGCATCCTCAAGGAGGCCCTGCAGACGCGCCCGGAAATTCTGGAATCCGATGCCTTCATCGCGGCAGCGCAGAAGGGGATCGTCGTCGCCCGCCGCAGTATGCTCCCCTCGCTCGCTTTCTCCCTGGGCTACTTCGATGTGCGTAACCAGACCGGAACGACCCGCATCGACGAACCCCAATTCCTGCTGGGGCTGAATATTCCCTTTTATGATGGCGGGCTGGAGCGTGGACGGGTGAAGCAGGCGCGCGCCGACATCGCTTCAGCCATCAGCACCAAGCGCCAGCAGATCGATGCGGTAACCCTGGACGTGGAGCAGGCATATCTCAACCTGGTTCAGGCGCGCGATCAGGTCGCCGTCGCCAACCAGGTTCTGGCGCAGGCACGAACCGCCTTCCAACTGGCGCGGGTGCGTTACAATGCCGGCGTCGCCTCCCGCGCGGGCATCTCTCCGCTGCTGGAGGTGAGCGATGCGCAGGCCGCGCTCATCCAGGCGGAGCAGAACCAGGTGAACGCACTCTACGACTACAACGGGGCGCGGGCGCAACTGGATAAGTCGCTGGGCCGCTTTGCGTTTGTGCTGAACGGCCCCGGCTACGCCCGCCCGCCTGACGCCAAGGAGGTAGGAAAGACCGCGAAATAGGCCCTCTGCAGCTATGCCTTGACCTCCATCTACCTCGCAGTCCTGCAAATATTCTGAGCCCCGTGCAGCAGATCCTCCGATGAGGACGGAGGTAAGACTATGTGGTAAGGGGAGTGGAAAGAATGGGTTCAGCATAACCCTTTACATCTATAAAGGTAACAGATAACGCAGTATTTTTTGAGATTGAGGGTTCTCTCATAAACGGCGTTTCCGACCAATCCCAGGCTGGATGAGCGCCTGAATGACACACCATCAGATACTCCCTATGCGTCATCCCAATCCTGGGATGACGCATGTTTTCTTCCGGTCGCCTATTGTGACCTCCGGTATGGGGGAGTCCTGGTGAGCCTTTGGAAGATCCACTAAGTCTGCGACATGCTCCCAGCATAGTCGCGTTTATACAGGCGTTCTACCAGGCCCTGACGAAGCGCAAGCTTGCGGTATCCAAGCCTTACGGCAACATTCGACATGGAGCCACCCCTTCTGCTTGGCTGCCTTCATCCTCCAGAGAGATTGGCAGACATAAAACACTATTCTGACGGCTTATGTCCTATTTGACGTGCAAATTCAGTATAGGCATGTCGAAACGCGTCAACAAGCTCTTGTTCTTCTTCATCAGAATGTTTAAAAAAACCTATGGTGTCACAATGTAGGCCAACTCTTATTGTAAGGTTGTTTATATTGTTAAGCATCACAATTGTCCTTTCAAACATCTGCCACCATTGATAATATACTATATTATAATGCGAGCTTTTATTTGGATCGTATCTGTGGTTTTCTTGAAGCATATCTATCTTCAATATTGGCGGTACTACAATCAGAGGAGCACATTCTGAGCATAGTAATAAATACACACCAGCCATATTGATTGGTGCAAACAGACTAAATCTAGTGGCAACCAATGATGTTGCCATCATCTCTATATCTATGTTTGCCTTCTTGTAAAATGCTTCTGTGGAATCGTTGTATTGAAATGTATGGATCGAATCTATGTTTGTTAATTCGGCCCGCCATAATTGGCTACGCTTGGAATCGCTTAAACCAACAATGAACCGGATATCCATCCTGATCTCCCTTACATCATTTATTAATCATGGTATTGAGTGCATCACCCAAATAGATCCAGTTTTCAGTGATACACACATGACCATTGATTGCATGGCACGTTAATTGAGACTTGGCCATAAACCTGATTTACCATTCGTCGGAATGTGAGCCAGACAGTCGTCGTATATAGTGAGCTATTCCATTGTAGCATCTATGTGACGACAAGTAATGAAACTAATCTTTGAACCGAGTGGACAGACATCCCAAGCGGCCAATGATTGTCAGCAACTGGCAGTCAGGTTTATGGCCAAGTCTCACTTAGTTTCCTACTATGTCTTGTGGAAAAGGAAACGCTAGCTCATAGAAATTCTGGGGGCCACAGTTTACCCAGTTGATCGTTCGGAACGACATAGCCTGGCATTCCATCCATGATATTGGGACCATCAATCAGCGATGGATCGTCAATGCCGGTTTTCACGATGCTTGGATTAGGGTTCCAGCTTTTGGGCAAGATGCCGATGTACTTTTCGGCATCTTGTTGATTTCCCCAAAAGTATTTACCGATTCCACCACCAGGCGACGGGTTGAAGCTTCCCGTGGCTTCGATGTCGGCTCTCTCCACTGGATCTACCACACGATACAATGACATTCCATTGCCACTATTAGTTTGACCTCCCATGGATGTGGAACTACTTCCGCCTCCAGAGCCTGAGGATGATCCCATGCCTGAAATGAAGCCGAAAAAGGGAATGGCAATTGGAGCCAGTTCACCAGCAGAAATTCCAGCTTGACATCCATCAGCTACCGATTGGCCCCAGTCGTTTCCCTCACCCCAATGGCTGATGGCAGTTCCTGTGGCGAAGCCTGCCGCTACACCTAATACCGGATTCCCTGTGACAGCAGTGACAAGAATGCCCACCCCAACCCCGACTAAGAGCATCTCTCAATCGCTCAGCCCTTCAGGAACCCATCGGGCTAAAAGAAGACTTCCTCCATTCACGAGCATTTTCATTGGGAATCTTGAAGTTCTATATGGAAACCCATCAACAATCAGAGAGGCAGCCTTATGAATGCTTCTGGCCCGCGACCAATCCAGACCTCTTTCGCCTGTCTGATAATTTGAAACAACTCCCAGCAGGCACTCAGTCTCTGTACTTCTCCAGCTTGTAGTGGACGGCTTGTTGTCCGTCTTCTGCATCTTCTTGAGGCCGCAATCAGAGGGGAACGGGTTACTTCTTCGCTGCTACTCAATACAATTCCTGCATCACAAGCAAAAATCCTCAGAACCGCCCGGGGCTTCTATGGCTGGATATAGCGAAAAGGAGCGGAATGGACACTTCGTAGATTGGCTATAGTCCCTAATGTCCCTCGGTTGCGCCGTGAACTCGCATCCGAACATTCCAACTGTCGGCTTCCTGACTCACCCTGTCAACACCGCCTTGAGGCGTGTGACAATCATTACAGCGACCTCGTGTCGCGGCATACGAAATTAAGTTCCAACCATCCTGATAGACTGCGGCTTCCCTTCGACACACCTCGGGGCGGAAGTCTCCTCCGCTTGGCATCAAACTGTCACAACCCACAATGTATGTGACAAATCAGGAGTGGCAAGCTAGCAACAACCGCTCATCGAACGGGCAGACGGGCAGGAGAAAAGGAGGGAGCCAGAGAATACAACCTTATGACACCAGACATCTTCCTCAGCTACTCCAGCCGAGACGCCCTCACCGCCAACGCCCTCTGCAAGGCGCTCGAAGAGGCTGGAAACTCCTGCTGGATCGCTCCCAGAAATATCCTCCCAGGCCAGACCTGGAGCGAAGCCATCATAGATGCCATCAACGCCAGCAAGGTCATGCTCCTGCTCTTCTCCAGCGCTTCCAACGCCTCTCCCCAGGTGCTGCGTGAGATCGAGCGCGCGATCAACAAACGGCTGGGACTGATCGCCTTTCGAACGGAGAATGTGCCTCTGAGCAAGCCGATGGAGTACTTCATCAGCGTCACCCACTGGCTCGATGCCACCTCCGGACCTCTGCAAACCCATCTGCCCGCCCTGGTAGAGAGCGTGCAGGCTTTGTTGAGGGAACCGGGCAGGGCTTCCGATCCGATGCTTGCTCCAACCCCGGTGTCCGCCGCTCCTCCCTCGCCCGTTCTGCCCCCGCATAATCTGCCCGCTTCGCTCACCTCCTTTGTGGGACGCACCAAGGAACTGGCCGGAATCAAAGCGCGCCTCGCCTCCGCCCGCCTGCTCACCCTGCTGGGAGCGGGAGGCAGCGGCAAGACCCGCCTGGCTCTACAGGCTGCCGCCTCGGTCCTGCCCAATTACCCCGAGGGCGTCTGGCTGGTGGAGTTGGCTCCCCTCTCGGATGCCAATCTGCTGGCTCAGGAGGTGGCGCGGGTGCTGCAGGTGAAGGAGCAGCCAGGGCAGAGCCTTCTGCAGACGCTCACCGAGGCGATTGGCAACCGAAAACTGTTGCTGGTACTGGATAACTGCGAGCATCTGGCGGAGGGCTGTGGGCAACTGTCCACCCGCCTGTTGCGCGCCTGCCCGCATCTGAGGCTCTTGGCGACGAGCCGTTCGGCTCTGAATGTGGCCGGGAAGAGCGACCATCGGGTGCCGCCTCTCTCGCTGCCGCCGAGCGGGAAGACGGGGACGTTGCCAGAGTTGGAGGAGTGTGAGGCGGTGCGGCTGTTTGTGGATCGGGCCATGCTGACCCAGCCGACGTTTGCGCTGACGGAGGGGAATGCTTCCTCGGTGGCTGCGATCTGCCTTCGGCTGGATGGGCTGCCTTTGGCGCTGGAGTTGGCGGCGGCTCGGGTTCGGGCGATGTCGGTGGAACAGCTCGCCGCTCGTCTGGGCGACCGTTTCAAACTGTTGACGGGTGGGAGCAAATCGGTCTTGGCGCATCAGCAGACCTTGCGGGCGATGATGGACTGGAGTTATGCGCTGCTGGGTGAGCCGGAGAAGCGCCTGCTGGGCCGGCTCTCGGTGTTCTCCGGAGGCTGGACGCTTGAGATGGCGGAGCGGGTGTGCGCCGGGGAGGGGATCGAGGGGTGGGAAGTGCTGGATCTGCTGTTTTCGTTGGTGGACAAGTCGCTGGTGGTGTATGAGGAGCAGGGGGAGAGTGCGCGCTACCATCTGCTGGAGACGGTGCGCGAGTATGCCGGGGAGAAACTTCGAGAGGCGGGCGAACAAGCAGGAGTTCAGCAGCGGCATCGGGACGGCTTCCTGGTGCTGGCCGAGGAGATCCGTCCCAAGCTGACGGGACCGGAACAGGGGCATTGGCTTTCGGTTCTGGAGGGGGAGCATGACAATCTGCGGGCGGCATTGACCTTCTGCCAGGCGGAAGCGGAGGGCGGAGAGGCGGGGCTGCGCCTGGGAGCGGCGTTGCAGCGGTTCTGGCAGGTGCGAGGTTATCTGAGCGAAGGGCGTGAGCGTCTGATGGCTTTGCTCTCGCTTCCAGGAGCCATGGAGAAGACGCTGGGACATGCGGTTGTCTTCAGTGGAGTGGGCGCGCTGGCGATGGGCCAGGGGGACTATGCCTTCGCGCGAGCCATGCATGAGCAGAGCCTGGAGATACGCAGAGAGTTGACAGATACAACGGGCATTGCGAATTCCCTCAACAACCTGGGGGCTTTAGCCTGGATGCAGGGCGATTACACTTCTGCACGCCCTCTATTCGAGGAGAGCCTGGCGATCCGTAGAGAGTTGGGGGACAAATCAGGTATCGCTGCCTCCCTCAACAATCTGGGGCTCTTGGCTTGTAATCAGGCAGATTATGCTTCTGCACGCCCTCTATTCGAGGAGAGCCTGATGATATGCAGAGAGTTGGGAGACAAATCAGGTATCGCTGCCTCCCTCAACAATCTGGGGCTCTTGGCTTGTAATCAGGCAGATTATGCTTCAGCGCGTGCTCTGAATGAGGAGAGCCTGGCGATATGCAGAGAGCTGGGAGATAAAACCGGAATTGGCAATTCCCTCCACGAACTGGGGATCGTGGCTTGGATGCAGGGCGATTACACTTCTGCACGCCCTCTATTCGAGGAGAGCCTGGCGATCCGTAGAGAGTTGGGTAACAAAACGGGAATTGCCAATTCCCTCAACCGCCTGGGGGCACTAGCCTATCGTCAGGGCGATTATGTTTCAGCACACGCGTTGTACGTGGAGAGCCTGGACATACAGCGGGAGCTTGGGGACAGGTGGGGCATCGCTGACGTTCTCAGCAACCTGGGGATTGTGGTCTCCGATCAGGGCGACTATGCTGCGGCCCGCATGCTGTATGAGGAGAGCCTGGGGACACGCCGAGAGATGGGTGACAGATCTGGCGTCGCCGAATCCATCGAAAATCTGGCCTCTCTAGCCCTCAAGGAGGAGAGAGGAGCGCACGCGATACGCTTATGGGGCGCAGCGTCCGCACTGCGCGAGGCGATCGGTTCGCCTCTGCCGCCTGCCGAACGTGAGAAACTGGAGGCCGAGTTCGCTCCGGTGCGGAAGACGCTGGGCGAACCCCTCTTCACTGCGGCCTGGGAGGAAAGTGCCGCGATGACGATGGAGCAGGCCATCGAACTAGCCCTGGAATGTTCCGACGGAACTCTGCGTGGATAGCCAGGTGGGCTACGGCAGCCTACAACAGGGATTGCAGCGTAAATTTCTCACAAGGACGGCGCTCGAGATCCGTTCCGCTCGTTTCCCAATATTGCCGGACATAACCTCTTTTTACGCTTCTAAGGTGAAAATACCGTTTGTTAGCCGACTTTCGTCGACTACTTTTTGTGTTCAGGCGGCTACCGCCTGTGGATTAACAATAACCTGGTAGCCCAGTTGCTCCAGGCGCTGGGTCAGTCGACGCACCGTATCGTCGGGGCGGCGCTTGTCGAAGTAGTCGCCTCCCAACTCCTGATAGTCTTCGTCGCGTTGCATCAGGCGATAGGCGATCACCAGGATGGAGTGCGCTACGGCCAATGCCGCTTTCTTGGGGCCACGCCGGTAGGCAATTCGGCGATATTGGGCCGCGAGGTAGGTGTTCTTCTGGTGAGCGGCGGCGTGGGCGGCTTGCAGCAACGCCGTGCGTAAGGCATGGTTGCCTTGACGCACCCGGCTAGAAAGACGCTTGCCCCCACTTTCGTTGTTGCCCGGAGCCACTCCCGCCCAGGCGCAGGCGTGGTCTGGGGTAGGAAAGCGGTTCATGTCGGTACCCAACTCGGATACGATGACTTCGGCGACGGCCTTGCCCACGCCAGGGATCGTGTCAAGATGCTCGACTGCTGTCTCAAAAGGGAGACAAGCGGCCTCAATCTTGTTGTCGAACGCCTCGATGCTTTCTTCCAGGGCATCGATGAGCGCCAACAGGTGCGTTCAGATGAAGCCCTGCGTGTCGGTGAAGCGTCCGGTGAGGGCCTGTTCAAGCAAAGCCTTCTTGTTGCGAAGCCGCCCCTGCGCCAACTCCGCCGGATCGCGTTCTCCGGCCACCAGGGCCTCCAGCATCGAGCGACCCGAAACACCCAGGACATCCGTGGCGACGGAAGCGAGCTTGATATTGGCCCCTTCCAGCAACTTCTGGAGGCGATTGCACAAGTTGGCGCGCTCGCCAATGAGTGTGGTGCGATAGCCTACCAACTCCCGCAGTTGCCGCTGGGGTGCAGGCGGTACAAAACTGGCTTTGAGAAGGCCCACTTGCAAGAGTTCGGCCAGCCATTGAGCATCTTTGACGTCGGTTTTGCGTCCGGGCACGTTCTTAAAGTGCCTGGGGTTGACCAGAAGCATCGTAAACTCGGCTTCCAGCAGGTTGTAGACAGGCTGCCAATAGACGCCCGTACTCTCGATGGCGACATGAGTAACCTCCCCGGCGCGCAGCCAATCCGAGAGGCGCAGCAGATCGGGAGTGAGGGTGGTATAGGTGCGCACTTCGACGACGGGTTGGTGGTCGCTGTCTTGGGTCAGCCGACACGCGACGACGTTCTTCTTATGGACATCCAATCCTGGCTCGCTTCGGTTACGAGGGCGACCCGCGCCTGCAACGGGCTTATCATCACATTGAGCAGTGGCAACGACTGGACGGGGGGTGGCATCCTAACAAACTCAACCTCCCTGGCAAGGAACGGGAGGCAGAACCCAGTTGCCCGTTCGGGACGGTCAATGTGCTGCGTGCGGTGGTAGCTCGCGCTTCACTACGCGAAAGTCAGAGCGCTAAGCGTGCCGCAGAATTCCTGTTAGATTGCTGGGACTGCGTGCCGAACCGTACCGTCCTGTCGGTTTTGGTATGGGTTCGACGTGGGATAAAGTGCAATATCCTTTCGTTCAGTACCAACTGATGAAGACGGCGGATACCCTGGCTCAAATCCCTGTGGCTCGAAAGGACGCTCGGTTTCAGGAGATGCTGGAACGACTGGAAGCCAAGCAGGGGCCGGACGGCAAGTGGATGGCGGAGGGGGTCAACAAACCCTACAGCGACTTTGATTTTGGGCAGAAGAAGCACCCCTCGGCCTGGATCACCTTCCTGGCAACTCGCGCCCTCCTGCGAGGACGTCAGTCTGCATAAACCACCTGTCTCTCTGCATGTTGTCTCTTCTACTTTCGTCTCGTTCAGGTAACCCGATGGTCCTATGTAGTTGGAACAAAACTACTGGATGAGCCCCTACGATGTTAAGTTCCATAGCACCCGACAGAGTGCGGCTTCCCTTCGATGCTCCTCGCGGCGGACGCCTTCACCATCTTTCATCAAACTGCCGTAACCCATCTGGTAGCTGATGGAGCAAAGAAAAATGAATTTGGATATAGACTCTGGTTCTGAGACAAGGAGATTCTTATTCGCCGTCGAAAATATAATCAAGCGGTGCAGGACAGCGTCACTGTTGGAGCCGGCCTTCTGGTCGCTTCGTCGCATTTACCTATGATCTTCCTCGTCGGCCGTTAAGCCGTCGGGGACGCTGCAGGATCGCAATTGAGAGTAGAGCACGCATGAAGATAGGTCTTCGTGATATCGATCCGAATATCGCCAGGCGAATCCGCGAAATGCTCGATTACATGCGGACGATGGGATTTCAAGACCATCAGCATCCGCACACGCCGGAGCGAGATGCGCAGCTTGCGGCGCGCACCGTACTTCAGCGGACAGACACGGTACCGCACGTACTGAGATTGGCATCCAGCGTTGGAGTGGGCTTTCTTACCCTGTTTCTGGTGGCTGGGGGTATTAATTCCGGCGCGATTCCAGGACCAATGGTAATGGCCGCGCCTGCGCTCGGGGGATTAACATACTGGCTATCCTGGTGGGTGAACAAGCAGCAGAGGGGCGACGACTTGGATAGATCCATGACCAGCGAAGAGGTACGCGCCGCTTGCTCGGTGATTAATGCTACGCCCTCCGAGACCTCGTACTTCGAATCGATCGCCCTCATTCTCGAAATCGGCGCTCAACTCGATGCGCAAACCGGCAAGGACATTCTGTCCGAGCTGAACGTGTTGATCGCTCAGGCGCGCCAACTCCAGGCACATCGCGACAATCTCAGAGCTGCCATCAACGCCGAGTCTGCCGATGCGCTGGTCGCTCAGCGCGAGGATCTTCGGACTAAGCTATCGCGAACCACCGATGAAGCGGCACGACGGGCGATCGAGCAGAGCATTGAGTTGCTCGAAACCCGCTGTCAGGTGGCGCAAACTCTTCAGCCCAGCCTGGAGCGCGTCGAAGCCCAGCAGGAAGTGATCCTGCAGACCCTTGCGTC
>DATGIG010000774.1:0-7490 GCA_035295825.1 Chthonomonadaceae bacterium
CCACAAGCATGAGCCGGACGCCTCCGGGCAGTGGGTCGGTTTCACCTACAACGACGCGATCATGAAAGCGCAGGGCTCCGACCTGCGCAATGTCGGGGTGAGCCGGCGCGGCATCCATGTCCCCGTGCACCCGGATCCTCAGGGCCGCAACTTTGAGGGCGAAAGCTTCAGCGTGCTTTTAACCGCCTGTGTCGCGGACCCGAAACCGGGTTCCGATGCGTATCGGCAGGCGGATGGCGACTGCTGGGTGGGCCGGGAGGGTTACCCGCTGCCCTCGGGTCAATCTCAGCGCGCCAGGGCGTTTCGAGGATTGACCGCCGTCGAGGAGGACGGCAAGATCGCCTATTACAGCGATGTGTTCGTTGTGGACGTTCCCGACGATCTCACCGTACCCGGCCCGCTGGGTCCCCTGGAGGGGACGCTCGCCGACTATCCCAAGCCGCCGCAAGGCGCGCGTGTGCGCCGCCTGACCCGTACCGCCCTGGCTGCTAACCGGGCGTTGCGCGGCATTTCAGGCTATCTGCGGGCATCCGGCGATGGCCGCTGGATCGCCTATATCGGCAAAGCGGAGCGCGCTGGAAGGATCGAGAACCAGCTCTTCGTGGTCTCTCCGACGACCGGCGCGATCCGCCAACTCTCCCGTATACCGGGCGGGGTGATCGGCGATCCCCGCGCCAGTTCCGACAGTAAGTATGTGGCGGCAGCAGCCAGCGATGGAAGCATCCATACCTGGAGCCTGGAGCCGCAGCGCTGGGGGCGAGACGTTCCGCGCACTCCGCCGAACTCCAATCTCCCCTCCGCCATCGTCATCTCTCCGGACTCCCGCACAATCGCCTACAATCGCCAGATCGAGGGCGTCCAGCAGATCTTCCTCACGTCAGTCCGTTAGACAAACCTACGCTCAGGGCCTGACAGCGATCTCATACCAGAGGGTCCGTTGCGCCGGACCGACGGTGAACGTCAGTGCGCCGTTCGCGTAGGCGGCGGGGACTTCCATAGTGCGACGGCCTGTGCCATCGAGCGCCCAGACATGGCGCGGGCCGTCGGTGCGGAGCGTTACGGTCGCCGGGATGCCCTCCGCGAGCGTCGGTCCGTTGCCCCACTGATCCTGGACACTCGTGCGGGTCGCGTTCCAGACCATCCCCTTATTCTCCACCCTGCCCACCAGAGTCAGCAGCAGTTTCTGCGAGGAAGCCATGGGCTTTCGGTCGAGCGAAACCAGCATGCCGGCGGCAAAATCGTTGCCGAATCTGGGGAATGCGAAGGTAGCTCCTTTCGCCTGGAGCGTCTGTCCGCCGACGAAGCCGGCAAGCGCCAGGCCCTCCTCACCGCTTGCAAGATAGCCCCCACCGCCCGGTGAATGAAACACATCGACAGGGCTTGCTTCAGCGGCTCCCCTGGCGAAAGCGGTCGTCCTCACATCGGGATGTCCCGCTCCCTGCGCATCCGCCCCCTCTTGCTGTGGCCTATAAGCCAGACGGGCATGCAGGTAGTCCGGCGCCGCGCCCCCGTGCTGCTTTTTCCAGAGGCCCTCCGGCCGTTCGTTGTTGAACTGCGGCGGCAGGGCGAGGACCTCGTTTCGGGCAGCGACCGGAAACTCCCCTGCCCGGAAGAGCAGCGCCGCCGCAGGCAGAAACGCGGTCTTCGCCGGGTTGCTGCCCACGCCGAAGAAGCCCTGGATCTTATCGTTCGCGGCCTTTGCGCCGTAGTCGCCGTAATCGAAGAGGTAGATCGCGTCCCAATCCTGGAAGGCCGCATACGTCGCCAGGATCGGCACGGTCTCCGCCTGGAAATCGTTCGGCGCCGGCTCGTTATACTCCGAAATCGTGTACGGCTTGCCCGCGATCCGGTAGAGGGCGAGCTCTTCCAGCGTCCCTCCACCCCCCTTCGCCAGATCCGCCGCCTGGCTCGTGTTGGGAATGTTCCAGTCTTTTGGGTCCCAGGGCCGGCCCGGAAACGAAGGATGCTGCCAGTAGGAGTGGTTGTCCGCAAAATCCATCGCCGCCTCGCGGCGTGCGCCCATCAGCCCGCCCCAGGAGATCTGCGAGCAGATCACATTCGCCTTCACATGGAGCGTGTCGCGCAGGTAAGCGCGCATTTCATTCGCGTAGGAGCGCTCGGTATCGCTCAGGAAGCGCAGCCAGTCGGCGCGCTGTTGGGGCATGCCGCCGTCGGGGATATCGAAGCTGCGTGCGGCCAGGTTCCAGCCCTCCGGAAGAACGTCACCGGCAGGGCCGGGCGCGATCGAGACGTCCGAAAGCCAGACCGTGCCCGTCTTACCGCCCAGCACAAAGGCGATCCGGTTATGCTTCTCCACAACATCGTGCGCGGCGAAGGTGAAATGGAACGCCTTCCACTCCGTTGTCAGCGCGGCGGTCGCGCTCAGGCCGATATTGTGCCAGTCCGCCTCATCCAGCCCGGCGGTCACCGGCAGGGAGCGCGGCGCATCCGCCTTTGCCCGGAACGAGACCGTATACGTCGCTCCCTCCTTCAGATCGAGGCCGGTCTGATGGGTCTGCACATGCCAGTCGGTGCCATCGACCGCACGTACCTCCACCTGAATGTTCGGCGCCGTCCGCGATGGCCGCGATTCCGCCTTCGGCAGCACCTGCATCTCCGCCTGACTACTCCCCTGATGCTCGTCGCTCCATGAGCTCTCAGCAGTAAGTAGACCGGGTCCACGTGGGGTGACGCCCTCGCTCCAGGCCGCACGAATGCGGGCATCCGTTCCATACCGCTGCTTCAGCCAGTCGTTCCACAAGCCGACCAGTTCGCCCCGAAACGGCTCCGGGAGCGTGGAGAGGTCCGCACCCAGCGTCGCCCAGGGATCGCCGACCAGCGAATTCTCATTATTGATCTCGACAATCGCCACACAGGGGTCGTCCGTGTAGGAGAGATGCGTATACGGGTTGACATGAGCCAGGAGGTCCCGCGCGTAGTTCTTCTGCAGTGCGATCATGCGGCGGTCGAAGTTGTCTACCCGCTTCGCATAGCCCAGGCTCTTGATGCCGGCCGGGAAGCCATCGGCCTCCGAAAACTCGCGGCTGACATGGAGGTTGATATTGACATAGATGCCGTGTGCTTTGAGCCGGCTGATCAGGTAGTCGAGCTTATCGATCTGTGCCGGGTCGAGGTGCTGTCGATCCTTATAACTCCAGTCCCAGAGGTTCTGCCCCGGCCCCCAGTTATTATCCATATGGTGGAGGCGGACCAGATTGACGCCGAGTTTGGCAAGCCGCGCCGCCACCTTCTCCGCGTCCGCATGCGCCGGGAACGCCGAAGTAGCGGCGAAGTTGACCGCCAGAAAGCGAATCCGCTCCCCATTCTGCTCCGTGACGAAGTGCCCCTCCTTTGCCACGATCCGTCCGTGTACGCCTGCGGGCGTTGCATTCAGAAACGAGACGTCCGTCGCTGTGCCCCGCGAGGCATCGTCCCAGGGCAACACAAAAGGAAACTCTGTCGCCGTATCGGCGGGCGTCGCTCCACACGCTATCACCACTCCACAGCAGACGCCCACGACCCCGGCAACCAGCAGCCCGCTCACTCTTCGTTTCATGCTTTACCTCCATCTTTGCAGCATCGTTGGCTCCCTGGGGCCTTGTGCTGCACGCGTACCCTGCCGCGCTGCTACGCCTGTCGTTATGTCAAAATCGAAGCCATCGCTACTTCGCCGGACTGTGGGGTAAAATTCTGTCATCAGAGTTTTGAGATGCCGTTAGTATATTAACAGGCCAACCCAGTAAAGGACAGACCCCATGGAAACCAATCGCCGAGAGGTACGCCCTCGCCCCATTTCCGAGCCGTATCCTTCGTTAGCAGAGTTAATGCACCTCATCGGTGAGGCTGGCACACGTCTGGTCGAGATTGAGGCCGCTGAGGGCGCCGCCGGCAATATCTCCGTCTTCCTGGGCTGGGAGGTGGACGCATCGGCCCACTTCCCACGGGAGCAACCCTATGACTTACCCCAACCCGTGCCCGAACTGGCGGGCAAGCTCTTCCTGGTGACGGGCTCAGGCAGACGCCTGCGCGAGATCGGCCGGGACCCGGAGGCAAATCTCGGCGCCCTGCGCGTCCTGCCCGGCGGCACGTCGGCCACTCTCTACACCTCCGAACGCTGCCTGTTCGAGCGGCCCACCAGCGAGTTCAACTCGCACCTGGCTGTTCACCGGGCTATGATCGAGCGCGATGTGCTGAACTTCCATGCTGTTATCCATGCCCAGCCACTGTACCTGACCTACCTGAGCCACATCCCACGCTACAGCGCAACCCGCTACCTCAATCGCCACATCCTGCGCTGGCAGCCGGAGACGCTGGTGCAGTTGCCCAAAGGCGTGGCGTTTGTGCCGTTCCTGCTGCCGGGCTCGCCCGAGTTGATGGCCGCGACGGTTTCGGCGATGGTGGCCGAATTCCGCGTCGTGCTGTGGGCTAAGCATGGGGTAATGGCGCGCAGCGACCAGTCGGTCAAGCGAGCGGCGGATCGGATCGAGTATGCTGAAACGGGCGCCCGCTATGAATACCTGAACCTGACCAACCACGGCCTCGCGGATGGGCTGACCGAGGACGAACTGCGACGTATCGCCGAGAAATTCGGAGTGGAGCAAGACTATTTCTGACAAAACCTGACATGGACACTCACCCCACGCCGTTCGGCAGCAGCCGCGTACGAAATTGAATTCAGCGGCTCCGCATAGTCGTCTCTGAGTTTGTACAATACATGCCACCAAGTAAAAAACATAGAAGCGTTTCGACAGTTTCGACCGTCATTCCTCCCGATTATCCTCGTGCGCTTAAGCGACCAGACGCCCCGAAGGAAGCGGGCAGCCTCTTTTTCATAGGTGTTGATGAAAAGAGGTTCTTGCGTACCCCCTCATTCTACGGCCTGAATCAGCGTACAGATGCGAGTGTGATTGCCGTTTCTATGGTCATTTCTTTACCCTTTTCCCAGACCCTTGTAAAGGCTTCCTCACCGAGCGTCTCGCGTGCAGCAGCCACTTTCCGATCGTTATCTGCTTGCTCACCAGGCGCCTGTGGCGAACGGATCTGCTCTCGCAATGCCTCTGCCGCTCCCCACAATGACGCTGCCGCCTCCCATTTGCCGATATGGACGGCAAAGCCGGCAAATGCTTCCAGCGACTGTGCAATACCACTCTGATCACCTATCTCCCTCCGGAGGGCCAGACTCTCCTCATGATAGGTTCGGGCAGAGCCATAGTCGCCCTGATCAAAGGCCACAGCCCCCAGGTTATACAACAACTGCGCGATTCCTTTCCGGTCTCCGATTTCCCTCAAGGTGCCCAGGCTCTCTTCATAATAAGAACGTGCGGAGACATAATTGCCCTGAAAATAGTCCGCATTTCCCAGGTTGAGCAGCGAGTAGGCGATACCGCCACGATCTCCAATTTCCCTGCGGAGAGCCAGACTCTCTTCATGATAGGTCCGGGCAAGGCCATAGTCGCCCTGTGTGTTGGCAATACTCCCCAGGTCGTTCAGCGACCACGCAATAAGGACACGATCTCCGTTTTCTCTGCGAAGAGCCAGACTCTCTCTATGATAGGTCCAGGCAGAGCCGTAGTCGCCCTGGTTATGAGCCATAGTCCCCAGATTGTGCAACGAGTCGGCGATACCACGCTGATCTCCCATCTCCCTTTTGACGGCCAGACTCTCTTCCGTATAGGCCCGAGCAGAGGTGTAATTGGACTGACTGAAGGCCACAGCCCCCAGATTGTTTAGCAACTGCGCGGTCCCGAGCCGATCTCCGAGTTCCCTATAGATGGCTAAACACTCTTCATAATAAGTCTGGGCAGAGGGATAGTCGCCCTGAGAATAGACGAGTCCACCTACCGTATTGAGCGCCTTTGCTCGCTCCGGACTTCGCTGTTGAGCTCCTGCAGCCCCCAGCGCCCGCACACTCCACTCCTGGCCTTCCGAGACGTGCCCACGCAGCCGCCAGAAACCGCTCAGCGCCCCACAAAACCGTAGACAGGCTGTCGTTTCCCTCTCCAACAGACTCCTATCCAATGCGGCACGCAGGTTCTCATGCTCCCTTTCCAGCTTTTGCAACCACTCTCCCTGCTCTACCCCCACCCGTTTCAACTTCGGTGTCTCAGCTAGCGCCAGGAAGTAATCCTGATGGCGCTTCCGTACCGCGTCGCTCTCCCCACTCTCCAGCAACCACTCGTGTGCATACTGTCGCATAGTCTCCAGCAGACGATATCGGACCTCATACCCCCACTCCTCGGCAATCACCAGGGATTTGTCCACCAGAGAACTCAGCAGATCCAGTATTTCGCCGGGAAAGTGGAATGGGACAACATTTTCAGCCCCATTCTCTCTGCTGTCTCTCTCTGCTCTCAGGGCTGGCCCTCTCTCCGCGATGAACGCGCTGCGCGCTATCGCTCCGCCTGCGCGTCCCGCGTATTCACCCGTCCCTCTCCCCTGTTCGGCACAGACGAACTCCGCCGCTTCCAGAGTCCAGCCACCTGCAAACACCGACAGTTGCTGGAACAACTTTCGCTCCGGGCCGCTCAGCAGATCATAGCTCCAGTCAATGAGCCCACGCAACGTCTGCTGGCGCGGCAAGGCGGAACGATCACCTCCCGTGAGCAGGTTGAACCGGTCGTCGAGGCGGTGTAACAGATCCGCTACCGACAGGGAATTGACCCAGGCCGCCGCCAGTTCGATTGCCAGGGGAATGCCGTCCAGACGATGACATATTTGTGCCAAAGCCCTCGCGTTCCGAGGGGTGACCTGGAAGTCGGAGCGGGTCAGGCAGGCGCGGGCCACAAAGAGCCGAACCGATTCATACCTCTGGAGGTTCTCCACGCTCACCCCGTCGGTGAGATCGGGCAACGAAAGTGACGGCACGCGATAGATCTGTTCGCCGGCAATTCCCAGCCGTTCCCGACTCGTCGTCAACAGTTGAACCGATGGGCATGCGCGCAGCAGGATCGCCGCCAGAGTACCGCACGACTTCAACAGGTGCTCACAGTTGTCCAACAGCAGCAGCAGCGCTTTGGAACGCAGCGCACTTACCAACGTTTGCAAAAGAGGTTTGCCAGGTTGCTCCCGGATGTCGAACACCGAGGCCACCGCCTGAACCACCAGGGACGGATCAGAGAGTGAGGCCAGAGTCACCAACCATACCCCATCGGCATACTCGGAAACCTTCTCGCCGGCTATCTCCAGCGCCAGTCGTGTCTTGCCACTTCCTCCTGTCCCTGTCAGGGTCAGCAGGCGGGTAGATCCCAGCAACCTCTTCAAATCGGCAAACTCCTTGTCGCGACCGATAAACGAGGTCAAGGGCGAGGGAAGGTTATGCGAGACACCCTCTTCGGTAGAAGGGGCCTCGCCTGGCTCGGACGTGACGTCGGCGGGAAGCGTGGTACGCCGGGTCGGGAGGGATACCGCCGAAAGAGCAGTTGCACCCCCCGCTGCCATCTGACGTGCCTGTACACGAATCTTCTGGTAGAGGGCTGTGGTCTCGCTGGTCG
>DATGIG010000775.1:0-2465 GCA_035295825.1 Chthonomonadaceae bacterium
GGATGAGATCCAGTCCGGGTGGGGACGGACAGGCCGATGGTTCGGCTTCGAGCATCTGGGGATCACGCCCGATATCGTCGTCTTCGGCAAGGCGGTAGGGGGCGGCCTGCCGCTGGCAGGCGTCGCCGCGCCGCACTCCACCCTGGCGCTCTGGCAGCCGGGAGAGCACGGCACGACGTTTGGCGGCAATCCGATCTCCTGCGCCGCAGGTCTGGCGGCGCTGAAGATCATCGAACGCGAGGGGCTGGTACAGCAGGCGGCCTGCCTCGGAGAGACCATAAAAGCCCGTCTGTGTCCGCTGCTCGGAAAGCATGGCATCGTGGACATTCGTGGGAACGGCCTGATGCTCGGGATCGAGATGCGCGATCCCGAAGGCCGACCCGACTATGCCCGGTGCGAGGCCATCAAGCAGCACGCACGTAGAGCGGGGCTCCTACTGCTCACCTGCGGCGCGAAGATCGGCAAAGTCGATGCGGACAATGCGACCATCCGCCTGATCCCGCCGCTCAACATCCCCGAAGAGACCCTGCATCAGGGTCTCGACATGCTCGAGGCAGCATTGCTTTCCTGCTCATAATTGGTTCCTCCTGAGTATCGAGTTATGGGCTAACGTGTCTGTGATTCCGTTTTCAGCGCATCGGAACGCTCCGTTCCGATGCGTTCTCCTACTTCTTCCACGCTCACCTCGCTCCGGAACCGTACAGGAATACGAGAATTTCAAAACCCCGCACCGGCGTCCCGCTCCCTATTGGGTCGAGGAGCCGGTAACAGTGGTGGGGCCGCTCACCTTGGCCCCATTGCTCTTCTGCCACTTCTCGAAGCCCGCCTTGTACTCCGGGGGGACCGAGTTGGGGTCAAAACTCTTGCCGGGTTGCCCCACAAGCTCCTTCTTCTTCTCCGTTTCCGTCGGCTCTTTCGGCCCGCAACCCCATGCACCGAACAGGGTTAGCAGGCAGATCAATACACACGCGAGGGCCGTTTTCTGTTGCATGGGCGTTCCTTCATCGCTTCCATTGGGATCGAAGTTTCCTTGATGGATAGGGGCGGTCCGCCGCGTAAGCAGGCGGCGGACCGCGATAGGGTGTCGCGTTGCGGCCCGCGCTACGGACGGTTGGAGACCCACATATTGGTTTCCGGGTGGTTCCAGCCATCCGGGTTGGTGGCGGAGGGGATCAGCGATTTCGCATGTCCGTCGGCGAACAGGAAGTTGGAGTGCAGGGAGTGAGTTGCCGAGACGCTGCCGTTCGGGCCATTCGGATAGGGAGCCGCCGGGATATCCCCATCCGGGGTGCTGGAGCTGGCGTTGTAGAAGCAGTCACCGCCGAGGGGGGTGCAATCCCAGAGCATGTCGGTTCCCGGCCAGTACCAGATCGTGTTGGCTCCCAGCCAGGAGAAGGTGCTGGCGGGGTTGGCGACATCTCGGGAGAGATGCTCACAGATCGCAATGGTCGAGGCGGGGTAGGTGACGGATGCCAGCGCAATCCCTGTGCTGTTGTGCATCCAGGAGTTCGAGGCGTCCGGCCAGACCGCCTGGTTGCCCACGCCGAAGATGCCGACGGAGGTGTTGTCGGCCAGGTGAGCGCCGCCCATGATCGAGTTGGCGGCGTAGCTGACGGCAGGACCGGACCAACCGCCATACCGGGGGTATCCGCCTGTGGAGTCGGAGGGGCACCAGAAGATGTCGGTATTTTTGATATAGGGCGCCAGCCTCGGGATCCACTGGCTCACCTGAGACGAGGGGCCGAAGTCGTACAGGGTGGTCAGCGCGAAGGTCTCATCATAATCTTGCGTGTACATGATCGCTGCCAGCCCCTGCTGCTTCACGTTGCTCAGACAGGAAGCCCCGCGCGCCTTCTCCCGTGCCTGCGCGAAAACCGGGAACAGGATCGCGGCCAGAATAGCGATGATTGCGATGACGACGAGCAATTCGATCAGGGTGAAGCCGTACTCAGGGCGACTGCGCCGCGTTCCATGCTTCGGATGCACCATTGCGTGTCTCCTTTCGGAAAGAGGGTGAAGAGTAAGATAATACGTATTAGCTCCGGAGTGCGAAGCGTACTATACGTGTAAAGTCTTCATTGGCATTATAAGCCATCCATTTTGCTTTGTCAAGAGGTTTTTCTGCCTCGATTGGCAAAATAGTATGGCAACATTCGCCTTTGTCTCCTCCCACATAGTTGCTGAGGAAGCGAGCCATCGACGGATATGAGGGAGTAAACGCTATGGTTGTCTCCGAAAGGCAGATATGACGAAATCCGCACCGACAATACGCCAGGTGGCGCAAGCCTGTAATGTCTCACCCATGACGGTCTCCCATGTGCTCAACGGCAAACCGGGCGAAGTGGGGGAAGAGACCCGCGAGCGGGTGCTAAAAGCCGTGCGCGAACTGGGCTACCGCCCGTCCGCCCGTGTTCAGAAGCCCCATGAGCGGGCGATCTGTACGCTGGGCATTGTGGCGGGCGTGC
>DATGIG010000776.1:0-4021 GCA_035295825.1 Chthonomonadaceae bacterium
GAGGATATAACAGTATTCGGTGCGGGTGAGTGCCTGGAACAGCTCTTCGTCGGCTTTGCGGGTCACATAGCTGGTTGCATCGCGGCGCAGGCTGCCTCCGGTCACATAGAACCCATCCGTTGTTGCCGTCATGGTCTGCTCTCTTTCCCGGACTGTCTCGATTGCGGAATTAGGTGGATTACTCCCTTGTCTCCGAGTGCTCCAGTTTCTTCGGCTCTGCTCATTCTCCAGTCGCCCCGCGTCCTCCCCTGGATGTGTATCGTATCTCAAACAGGGGCTATTTTGCTGTTTTGGCCGGTGGAGTGGGCGGTTTGATCAGAAATGAGGCCTTGCGGGCGGTCTCGACAACAAAATGGAGATCCACTTTACGGACATCCGGAGGGATCGGAAGGGCATAATAATCCAGATTGGAGTAGAGCGTATCGAACCGTCTCCCTCTGGCGTCCGTAGCCCAGACCGTAAGACGCCGGTCGGGCGTCAGGTTCTGAACCTGGAGGGCCACATAGGGCTTAGAGGCATTGACCGTTTCCACCGTATTCCCTCCATTCATGGAGTTTACCTCCGAGAAACCATCGGCGCCGTTCGTGCCGGGATTCCATTTTCCCAGCAGAGTTCCATTCCCCTTATTGACATAGGAGTAGATCCCGGCTCCGGCGATGCTCTTTACATCCAGGCTAACCCCGTTCCGTGTTGCCTTCTGCGCGATGGTATTGATCTGCCCCGCTCCCGGCACCGGGACATCCTTCACCGTCCAGGTTTCCGCAGGGGTAAAGGAGGCCGTCTTTTTGCGGAAGAAGCTCCCATTGTATTTCCACACCGGCTCGTAAGGACACAGAGTGCAGGGGAAGTACGATATATTGCCCGTTGCATCTTCCACCGTAGGGCTATTCCATCCGCTCTCTTCCCACTCCTCGGTCGGTTTGCCATTCTGAGTGAACCGGAATGTCCGCAGAAGATTGACATGGTTGGGCGCGTCGCTGAACGTGTCGGCCTCACTTCTCACCTCGGTGAGCGTGATGGCAAGATCTCCGACCTGCTTTGTGACGGGAAACGGTTCCGGCGTCCAGAGCGGATAGAGCGTAGGCATCGGGTTCGGGGCATTCAACTCTGCCAATGGTTCGCCTGACTCATCGCTGATATGCAGGGCGATACTCTTCCCGCGTCGGGGGAAGGCGGTGAAACCAAAACCGACCGCCGCCAAATCGGAGCCCATAGCACGCTGCTGGGACTCAAATACACAGCCGTGTTCGTCCACGGCTGTCACTTTCCAAATAATGTCATTATTGGTCTGTGTGTGCTTGTCCCGATGGGAGAGCCATGCCATCAGGCTGTCGTTCTCCATACTCAACGTCACGCGGTTCGCACCATTCAGCAGTCCCTGTAGCCGGAATGGGCCGGCTTCATAGTGATGGGTTTTGCCGTAGGTCAGATCCTCCAGAGTGATAGTAGAGCCGTCGGGCAGCTCGCGTCGGATCTTGAGATGGGTCTGATAGTGCGACAGCAGAAAACCGCCGACCAGCAACGCCAGCACGAGCGAGGCAACCGCCAGCGTGCGCACCACCCCGCGTCGGAAAGCCTGTTTCTGTCTGCGCACCTCGGCATCCGGCATATTCTCTCGAATCCATGCTCGGTCAAAGACCTGCTCGTAGATGCGGTTGCGGACGCACAGCTTCCCCTCCTGAGCCCGCACGATCCCCGACAGCCTCAATAGCGCCACCAGTGGATTGGTCTCGTCGTTCTTTACCCGCTGCCCCGCCCGCACTCGGCCATACAGATCCAGCAGGCTGGCGCGATCCTCCTCACTCCGAAGCAGTCGCTCCCGCACAAAGATCAGGTTGTCGTCGCGCTCCCTGGCCTGCGGTGAGAGAAACAGTTCTTCGCAGAGTTGGTCCACATCCGGGTTGGCAATGCTCTCTTCTCCCTGTACCTCCGCATCTTCCGCGACCGCCTGGCACAACCGTTGCGTCAGGTAGGGATGCCCGCCCGTCCAGTACAGAATGCGTTGTAAGACCCCCTCACCCCAGGGCGCAGCAAGCAGCGCCCCTACGCTTCCCGTATTCTCTCTTTGCGTCTTTGCGCCTTTGCGTGAGGCCAATCCCTCTGCCAGCGGCGCAGCCTCACCGAGGGTGAAGTCGGTGAGTTCGATGCGCCGTCCGATGTTGAAAGGCGTCATACGGGTGTCACGAATGAGATCCGTCGGAGCAGCCACCCCGAGCAGGCAGAAGGTCAGACGCTCGAAACGGGGGTCCTTTGCACGGCGATTGTAGCATTCGCGAATGGCGGCGAAGAACTCATCGGTCGAGAAGGGCAGGCTGCGAACGGTGTCGATTTCGTCTACAAAGAGGACGACGGGAGAGGGCTGATCGTCCGATAGCACCACCTCGCGCAGAGCGCTCAGAAAGCGCTGCAGCGGGCCGAAGCGCTCGCTCCGCTCCCAGAGAGCGTCCATCTCATCTTCGAGGTCGAGTTGCTGGGCCATGTCCTGAAGCAGGCCGTCGTACCACTGTTCGGGAGTGAGGTTCTGGCCGATTGCGGTGAGGTCCAGCACCACGACGCGGGTTCTGGCTTCAAGCAGACGGACAGCGGTGCGGATCATCAGGGAGGATTTGCCCATCTGTCGGGAGGTGAGGATATAACAGTATTCGGTGCGGGTGAGTGCCTGGAACAGCTCTTCGTCGGCTTTGCGGGTCACATAGCTGGTTGCATCGCGGCGCAGGCTGCCTCCGGTCACATAGAACCCATCCGTTGTTGCCATCATGGTTGGCCCTCCTTCCCGATATCCCTTGCTTGCGGAGTTAGGCGGATTATAGCCATATTCCTGCCAAGAGAGGTATACCGCTTTCCACAGGAACGGTGTGAATTGCACCGCATGAGGCCAGGGGTGGAAACCTCCTTTTTACCCATAACTTTGCGCAATGGGCGAAAGCCCTTCGCTGCGAGCCTTCGGCCAAATTCGCTTATTACGCGAATTTGGTCCGAGGCGTGGAGCAGCGAGGGACTTCAGTCCTTTGCGTCAGAAGTGCCCTAATCTTGGTTCGCACTCGATGCGTTTCTTGGTTCCGGCAACCTTTGCCTGCAGCGTTCCGGGTGTTTTCAATCCCCGGTGTGAGGAGGCGTACCAAACTGCCGGGATTAAGAAACGCCCCCTGCCCGGCGCTTTACGCCGCCCAGAGGTGCATTGCGACCGATTTGTCAGTATACTATGGGGTGTGTCGCGGCTCCGGACGGAGCGCGAGGATCTCTCCAACGAAGGATAACCACTCATGACAGACCCGAAGGTTCCATCGGATTCCCGGCAGAACGAGGAGTGCGCCTCCGATTGCGCGTGCCATGGAGGCAATAGCGCGATTTCACGGCGAGACTTTATTCATACCGCGACGCTGGCGGCGTCCGGGTTGGCGCTGTCCGGGATGGCGGCAGTGGCCGGGCCGTTCCGGCGCGAAGATTTTCAGGATGCCAAGTTGCAGAGCCTGGTGCCGGAGGATAAGAAGCTGAGCCCGGAGTGGATCCGGTCGCTGACGGAGCGAGGCATCCCGACGGTCTATCGGGACGCCGAGTTGGAGAAGATCGGAATGCCGGTCGGGGGGATCTGCTGCGGGCAGCTCTACCTGGGCGGCGACGGCAAACTGTGGCACTGGGACCTGTTCAACCAGCCGCAGCCGGGCAACTTTACGGATGGCGGAGGGCCGAACTATGCGCGGCCTCCGAAGCCCCTCTCGCCCATCGAGCAGGGCTTTGCACTTAAAGTAACGGTTGGGGACAAGATCGAGACGCGCCACCTGGACAGCCGGGGCTTCCAGGCGAAGGATATTGCGTTCCAGGGGCAGTACCCGGTGGGGCACGTGGAGTATAAGGCGGCAGAGTTTCCCGTGGAGGTCTCCCTGCTGGCGTTTTCGCCCTTCATTCCCCTGAACGTGGAGGATTCGTCGCTGCCCGTGACGGTGATGCGCTACACCCTGAAGAACACCGGGGCGAAGGCGGCGGACGTGGAACTGGTGGGTTGGATCGAGAACGCGGTCTG
>DATGIG010000777.1:0-11986 GCA_035295825.1 Chthonomonadaceae bacterium
CCCGGAAGCGGCCGTGGCGTTCCGCCGTCTCCTCCTCCGAGTAGATCCTGCGCCCCAGGTCGAGCGCCCCTGTCTGCAGCTCTTCAACGGTCATGTTCTTCGGGATGAAGTTAATGTCGAAAAGAGTGCACAGTTCCCAGGCGCGGTCTCGCAACAGACGGCCCTCCGCCTTCAATTGTGCGTAGAGCGGAGTGCCCGGGAAAGGAGTCATATAGGTAAGCTGCACATCGTACATTCCTGAGCGTTTTACGAAACCATAGATCTCCTCGAACACGTCCGGCGTGTCGCCGTCGAGACCGAGAATAAAGCAGCCGTCCACGGTGATGCCGTAGGACTGGATCTTCTCGATAGCGCGCAGATAGTCGTCCTGCTGTTTCAGTTTCCAGTTGGCATTGAGTTCCACTCCATCCAGACCTCGCGTGTTGGGACTTTCCAGGCCAACCAGGATCTGTCGGCAACCGGAATCGCGCATCAGGGCGAGCAACTCGTCATCTTTCGCCACGGCAATGTCCGTCTCCGTGAACCAGCGCACCTCCTCCTGGCACAAGGCGCGCAGCAACACTTTGTAGTGGGCGCGGTGGACGAAGCTATTATCATCGGCGAACTCGATGAACGGGCGGTCCCACACCTGCTTGATGGCCTGGATTTCCGCGATGACTTTCTCGGTGGGCTTGAGCTTGTAGCGAGACGTGAGCAGGATGGAGCTGGCGCAGAAGTTGCATTTGTGGGGGCATCCCCGGCTCGTCTGTACGGTCAGTCGGTTGTATTTGTCGGGATCGAGCAATTCGAATCGGGGGATGGGAGCCTCTGCGAGATCGTAACTTCCGTAAGGCTCCTGAACATAGCGACGCTGGAGCTGGCCGCATTCCCAGTCCTCGATGAGGCGGGGCCAGAGCGCTTCGCCCTCCCCGATGACGACTGAGGTGCAGTGATCGAGGGCCTCATCCGGAAGAATGGACACATGCAAGCCGCCCATCACGACCGGCACCCCGAGGGCGCGGTAGGAATCGGCGACCTGATACGCATCGTAGACCTGCGCCGTAAAGGTGCTGATGGCGACGAGATCGAAGTCCTGCGGCAGTTGCGGAGCCGTGCGGATGTCGGCGATTTCGAAGTAGACGACCTCGTGGTGCGGAGGCGTGAGGGCCGCGAGCGTGAGGAGCGATAGGCTTGGCAGGGAGGCAATGACCTTGCTTCTCTCCACAAAGCCGGGAAGCGTCAAGCCGAGTTTGTTCAACTCCTCATTATGAGCGCGCACGCCGCTCATGGCGATCAATCCGATTTTCATAGCAGCCTCCCATGCCCCTTCGGGGCACCCAATCGCATGAAAACGGCCTCTCCCCAGAATTGGGGGCTGGGGGGCGAGCATTTTCATAGCAGGTTCAACACCTTCCAGAGCGTCGTCAGCCCGGCCAGCAGCAGGCTCGCCACCGGCACGGCGAACACGAATAGCGGGCGCGCCCGGGGCCAATGCGCCATCAGCAGGCAGCTGAGGGGCATCGTTATCGCGCCGATACCAAAGCCCCAGGCGGATAGCGCCCAATTGTCACGGGGTCTGCCGATGAGGCAGACGGTAAAAAAGAAGAGCAGGTTGATGATCGCCAGCCCGAAGAAGGCGATGTGGCCTAGCCGGTAGAGCCGCCGTGGGAAACTGCCGTAGCCGCCGAGCCAGTTTTCGTCCTGGAAGCGCATGCCCATCAACGCGCCGAACCCAAAGCCGAGGACGATCCATAACCACGCCAACACCAGGTTCGGCAGGATGGGACGGATCAGTTCCGTATTGTGCGCAAGAGTGTTCATGCGTTGCCTCCTGCGTTCATTGTAGTGCTCCAGGGGGCGGAAGGCATGGGCCATTCGGCCTATTTTTAACAGTACAGCGAGATAAAAATGTAGCATTCCGTTTGCTCCGGTGTCTAACAATAACGGCCTTCCGTATAGTTTGGAAAGAGGAAGGAACCGAAAGAGCTTATATCGAACTTGATGGAAAGTCGTTCGAGAGAGAACCCGGCGCAGTTGCCGGAGTGCGAAGAGTGAGGAAAAGACCCATGAGATTGCTGCGAAAGAGACCGTTTGCCGGCCCGTTGCTGGGGATGATGGGCGGTCTGCTCCTACTATTGTGCGCCGCGTTTGTGTCGGAGGCCGCTCCGCCGCAAAAGAAGTCGCCGGTTCTGCCGGAAGCGCCTGCCCGCAAACTGTCTTATAATCGCGATATTCGGCCTATTCTGGCGGAGAACTGCTTTCCCTGCCATGGCCCGGACTCGGCGGCCCGCAAGGCCGACCTGCGCCTGGATCGCGCGGCGGACGCCACCGCCCTGCGTGGCGACCATGCCCCCATCGTGAAGGGCAAGCCGGAGGCCAGCGAGATGATTCGGCGCATCACCGGGCAGGGCTCGCTGATGCCGCCCCCCTCCACGCAGAAGCGCCTCACCCCGCAGCAGATCACCACGCTGAAGACCTGGGTGGCGCAGGGCGCGGAATACGAACTGCACTGGTCGCTGATCCCGCCGAAGCGCCCGGCCCTGCCTGCGGTGAAGAACACGCAATGGGTGCGCAACCCCATTGACCGCTTTGTGCTGGCGCGATTGGAGAAAGAGGGCCTGCAGCCTGCGCCGGAGGCGGATCGGCGCACCCTGGCCCGGCGCGTCAGCCTTGACCTCACCGGCCTGCCGCCCGACCCGGCGGACGTCGAAGCCTTTGTGAACGACAAGGCTCCGAACGCCTATGAGAAGCTGGTGGATAAGTTCCTCGCCAATCCCCGCTGGGGCGAGCATCGCGCCCGCTACTGGCTGGACTACGCCCGCTACGCCGATTCCAACGGCATTCATTTTGATAACTACCGCGAGATCTTCGCCTATCGGGATTGGGTGATCCAGGCATTCAATGCCAATATGCACTTCGATGAGTTCACCATCGAGCAACTGGCGGGAGACCTGCTGCCCAACGCGACCCTGGATCAGCGCATCGCCACCGGCTTCAACCGCTGTAACATCACGACGAATGAGGGCGGGGTTATCCCCGAAGAGTATGCGGTCTTCTATACGCGCGACCGGACCGAGACCACCTCACAGGTCTGGCTGGGCACGACGGCGGGCTGCGCGGTCTGCCACGACCACAAGTTCGACCCGCTCTCGCAGCGCGATTTCTACTCCATGTCCGCCTTCTTCAACAACACCACGCAGGAGGTCATGGACGGCAATGTCAAGGACACGCCGCCGACCATCCCCGTGCCTCAAATGGAGGACCGGGAGCGCTGGGCAGCCCTGCCAGGTGAGATCGGCGCGGAGAAGCAGCAGGTGGACGGACGGCGGCTCGCCGCCCGCGCGGACTTCGATGCCTGGATCAAGGCCGGTGACATGACCGCCGTAGCGGCCACGGTTCCCACCGACGGCATGCGCTTCCACTTCCCGCTGGCGGAAGGCCAGGGCAAAGAGCTCCAGGCCACTTTCGATGGCAAACCGATGAAGACGGCGGCGACCGCCGAGCCGAACTGGGATACCGGCGAAGTGGCGGGCCGCGCCTTCCAGCGGAAGGGCGGCAGCACCGTCGAACTCCAGCAGGTCGGCGACTTCGAGAAGGATCAGAGCTTCTCCTGCGCCGCCTGGGTGAAGCTGCCCGCCAATGGACAGACCGGCGCGGTGATCGCCCGCATGGACGACCAGCACGACTATCGGGGCTGGGACCTCTGGATCGAGAACAACAAGATCGGCACCCACATCATCAATAAGTGGCCGGACGACGCCCTCAAAGTGGTCTCCCGCGACATGATGGATCCCGGTCGCTGGCACCACGTCTGTATGACCTACTCCGGCGGTGCGAAGCCCGACTCAGTGCATCTCTACATTGACGGCATGCCGAAGGATTTCGACGTTCAGGCGGACGCGCTGAAGAGCACCATCCGGACGACCGTGCCGTTCAAGCTGGGGCAGCGCTATTCGTCTTCGGGCCTGGAGGGCACGGCCATCCAGGATGTCCGGCTCTATGGCCGCGCGCTCTCCTCCGACGAGGCCGCACGGCTGGCGCGGGGCACACGCGCCTCCTGGCTCACCACCCGTGGTGCATCCGAACTCTCCGCTCCGGAGCGGGACGAGCTCTTCGCCTGGTATCTGACGAACCGCGACGCGCCCTACCGGGAGTACTCCAGCAAACTGGCCTCCCTCCAGAGCGAATCCAACGCCATCCTGGCGCGGGGTACGGTGGCGCACGTCGCCAATGAGAAGAAGGACCCGGCGATGGCGTTTGTCCTCTACCGGGGGGCCTACGATCAGCGGCGGGATCAGGTGAAGCCGACCACGCCCCCGTTCCTGCCCGCTATGCCCGCCGACTTTCCGCGCAACCGCCTGGGCTTTGCAAAGTGGCTCCTGCTGCCGGAGCAGCCGCTCACGGCCCGTGTGACCGTCAACCGCTTCTGGCAGGAGGTCTTCGGCACGGGGATCGTACGCACGGCGGGCGACTTCGGCGTCGCCGGGGAGCTGCCGTCGCATCCCGAACTGCTGGACTGGCTGGCGGTCGAGTTCCGCGAGGATGGCTGGGACATCAAGAAGCTCTTCAAGCTGATGGTCACCTCCGCCACCTACCGGCAGTCGGCCCGTGTCACCCCGGAGAAGAAGCAGAAGGATCCGCAGAACCGGCTCCTCTCTCGTGGGCCGCGCTTCCGGATGGACGCCGAGATGGTCCGGGACTACGCCCTGGCGGCCAGTGGGCTGCTCTCTCACACCTACGGCGGGCCGAGCGTCAAGCCCTATCAGCCCGACGGCGTCTGGGAGGCGGTGGCGATGATCGGCAGCAACACCCGCGACTACCGCCGCGATACCGGCGACAATCTCTACCGGCGCAGCCTCTACACCTTCTGGAAGCGCGCCGCCCCGCCCGCTTCCATGGAGATCTTCAATGCGCCCACCCGCGAAACCTGCGCCGTGCGCCGCGAACGGACGGATACGCCCCTCCAGGCGCTGGTCACTCTGAACGACGTCCAGTTTGTGGAGGCGGCGCGCATGCTGGCCCAGAGGGCGCTCAAAGAGGGCGGCGCGACGGCCGCGGCGAGAGAGGACTATATCGTCCGCCGCCTGCTGGCGCGCCCCTTCACCCTGCAGGAGCAGGCGATTGTGAACCAGACCCTGAACGACCTGGGGAGCTTCTACCACGCCCACCCGAAAGAGGCGAAAGAGCTGATCGCCATGGGCGAATCGAAGGCGGACCCGGCGCCCCAGCCGGAGCAACTGGCGGCATGGACCATGCTGGTCAACCAACTGATGAACCTGGATGAGGTCTTAAACAAATGAGCGAGAAAGAGAATATCCATCCCGACATAGAGGAGTGGGTGCGGCTGGAGACCCGGCGGCAGTTCTTCAGCCGGGGCGTGAACGCCCTGGGCCTGGGCGCACTGGGCATGCTGGCGTTGGAGGGGTCGGCGCGCGCCGAGAACAACCCCGGCATCAAACGGAACCTACTCGCCGCCATGGACCACGCGCCGAAGGCGAAGCAGGTGATCTACCTGCATATGGTGGGTGGCCCCGCCCAGATGGACCTGTACGACTACAAGCCCAAGATGCAGGAGTTCTACGACAAAGACCTGCCGGATTCGATCCGCAGGGGCCAGCGCCTCACCACCATGACCTCCGGCCAGGCCCGCTTTCCCATCGCGCCCTCCAAGTACAAGTTCGCCCAGCACGGCAAGAGCGGCATGTGGGTCTCGGAACTGCTGCCCTATACGGCCAGCATGGTGGACGATATGTGCTTTATCCGGAGCATGCACACGGACGCCATCAACCACGAACCGGCCATCACCTACATGCAGACCGGCAACATGGTCACCGGGCGGCCCTGCCTGGGCGCGTGGGTCTCCTACGGCCTGGGCTCGATGAACCAGAACCTGCCCACCTTCGTCGTCCTGGTGGCGCAGCCCTCCAACACGGAGCAGGTCCAGGCGATCTCCGCACGGCTCTGGTCGTCCGGCTACCTGTCCGGCGTACACGCGGGGGTCTCCTTCCGTTCTACCGGCGACCCCATTCTGTATATCAACAACCCGCCCGGCGTCACGCCCGATGTCCGCCGCAAGACCCTCGACGGCTTAAAAGCCCTGAACGAGATCAACTACAAGACGGTGGGCGACGACGAGACCCACACCCGTATCCAGCAGTACGAACTGGCCTTTCGGATGCAGTCCAGCGTCCCCGACCTGACCGACCTGGGCAAGGAGCCGGAGAGCACCTTCCAGCTCTACGGCAGCGACGCCAAAAAGCCGGGCTCCTTCGCCAATACCGCCCTGATGGCCCGCCGTATGGTGGAGCGGGGCGTCCGCTTTGTCCAGATCTACCACAACAACTGGGACACCCATGGCAACGTGGCGGGACGCCTGCCCAGCCAGTGTAAGGACGTGGACCAGGCCTGCTGGGGATTGGTCCAGGACCTCAAACAGCGGGGGATGTTCGACGAGACGCTCATCATCTGGGGCGGGGAGTTCGGGCGGACCATCTACTCGCAGGGCGGCCTCTCCCGCGACAACTACGGTCGAGACCACCATCCCCGCTGCTTCACCATGTGGATGGCGGGCGGCGGTTCACGCCCCGGCCAGATCTACGGCGAAACCGACGACTTCTCCTACAACATCGTCAAAGATCCGGTCCAGGTACGCGACTTCCACGCCACAGTCCTGTACCTCCTGGGCCTGAACCACGAGAAGTTCACCTACCGCTATCAGGGCCTGGATCAGAAACTGACTGGCGTGGAGGAGGCCAAAATCATCCAGGAGCTTATGGCCTAACTCAGGAAGGCTGAAGTGACCAATCCGGAAACGCGAAGCTAGATCTGGTTAATACATGGATAATAATGCCCCGGACTGCGTTCTTGCAGCCGGGGCGTTGTTGTCGAGCATGGTTAGAATATTACATTCCGAATAGGATGGGCATTAAGCAGAGGGGCGCAATAATTCGTCCGGATCTGTCTCTCCCGGATTCCCAGCAGGGCGCAGCAACTCGGAATCGGGAGCGATGTGCTGCTCCAATACCACACGCATATATCCCCCCTCTTGTGTGACTGTCTCCATGATCTTCTGGTAGGTACGACGAGATAAATCATATAAATAGGAGTGAGTCCAACGGGTGATACGTAATCCGTTTTCGGTAACTTCGACCTTAGCGGGCTCCATGCCGAATTGCAGGGTGGTCTGCGCATCCTGTTCAAACCGCTTTTTGAGATCCACACCCCTTCTTCCGGAACGACACCAATCCGGTAATGCGGCGTATTCCAACGGTGTGAACACCTCGCTTTCGCTGGGTAATCGAGTACAGCGCCATTCATGAGGGAACCATCCACTGGTTCGCAATCGGACGAAGCGCAGGGCCATCTCTCCGGTTGTGATATGCACCAATCCATGCAGATCGCCCAGACGATAGATCGGTCCGATATGTTCTTGATAAGACATCGTTAGGGTGCGAGCATAGGTATCCGAAATAAAGAGTCGCATTCCCTCGACCTCACATCCCAGCGAAACGGTTTTCCCGCCTGGATTGAACTCGGGGCGGTCTGGTTTCCAGAGGACACGCCAGGACTGCGCCTCTTTGTCGGCGGCATGCAAAAAATAGACAACCCCGCCTGAACTTCGCAGCCAGGGAAATTCTCCCTCGACATAGATCTGAAATACAAAATCCGACCAGAGGCTGTCCTGCAGCGGTGCATCGGGATCCGGGCTCTCCCAATATCCGCCGACCTTGCTGATGGGCGTTTCATCCACCAGGCACGAATTGCTGTTCCTATGGATGACATTCCTTGCGCCATAGTCGATCCATAAGGCTTCCGGGACATAAGCCCGGTTCGGAGGATACTCAAGCCACCCATGCCAGTCAATCGGATAAGAGCAAATCGAGGTCACATCCCCAGGATAGGTAAGAGGAACCAGTCCCTCCAGGCTTTCATAGGTGCGGATCATCCAGCGTCCGCCTTGAGGAGAGAGCATCTCCTCTCCCACAGACGCAGTAAACACACAGAGCAACGCCACGCCTTGCAGCGCGGTCGGCAGGGCAGGCATCCCCTCGCACCGAAGCTGACAGAGCGGCAGCATCGGCACGCCCTCATATTCCGGCCAGCCTTCCTCCGGCAGGCCCATGCAGACCTTGCCCATCCAAGAACCTGATGGATCTCCTTTCGATCTGTCGGCGGCAGGATGGATCCGATACGCTTTGCGGGCTAAAAGGTCTGCCCGCTCTTCTTTATTCTTCGCGATGGGATGCAGGGCGATCCACTCTCCATGATGGGAACGCTTGAAGTATTGCTGGCACTGTTCGCAACGATAATAACGAAACCTTTCCGCATCGGCAAAGGCAGAGGGATCATGATCCAGCCTCCGCGCCCTACAGGCGGGACAACGGGGATTGAGACGAATCCGTATGGCCCTGACGCAATCCTTGATCATGGGCGGCCCGGCGATCCTCAAAAAGACAAGGAAAAGCAGGCCAAGCAGACCGAGTACTCCGTAAAGCAAAATCAGGCAAAGTATCCAGAGAATATGCATATCATTCGTTCCTGATTTCCGCTTCTACAGACGAAGGTTCCGGTATAGAGGAAGGCAAGGTACGCCGTGCGATCTGTTCACGTCCACGTCGGATTGCCTCAAAGAGTTCGCGTTGTAACACCTCGCGGGAAGGAAGTATAGTCAAGTATTCCGCCACTCGGATGCTGCCCTCATGCAAAGAGAGCAGAGCAATCTGTTCTGGTCCTGCCTCGGTGCAGAGAATTAGCCCCAGCGGTTCCTCTTCGCTTGGCAACCGTTCGTTCTGGTTCAGCCAACTCAAATAGAGTTCGGTCTGCCCTTTGTGTGCCGCCTGTAATTTTCCGATCTTTAGTTCCACAACCACCAACCGTCGCAATGCTCGATGATATAGGAGTAGATCGATCTCGTGGTCTTCGCCATCCACGACAATACGCTGCTTACGTGCGACAAAGGTAAAGTATCGTCCCCTCTCCAAGAGGAAGCGCTCTATCTCACGCAAGATCGCATCGGAGAGTTCTTTCTCGCTGAAGGTATCCAACAGACCGAGAAAACTCAACAAGTACGGGTCTCGAAACACCATATCGGGCGTCAGGCTATCGGCCTCGGTCAAGGCGTCAAGCTCCTGCCGAATCAACTCTTCCGGCTTCTTGGAGAGCGCAGTCCGTTCAAAGAGCATTCCGTTGATCTTATCCCGTAGGGTACGAACGCTCCAGCGTTCCAGCCGGCACATCTCAACGTAGAACTTCCGAGCCAACCTGTCTTTGACAAGGAGAATCTCAAGAATGTGAGACCAGGACAATTGTGCCGACAGTGTTGACACAATTTCCTCTTCGGGGAATTGTTCGGCAAACTGAATCATACGGAACAGATTGCGTCGCCCGAAACCATTCCCGAAATCGGCTGTCAGGCTGATAGCAATAGTATCAACGACATGCTTGCCATATTCGGCGCGCGCTGCTTGGAGGATCTCTTTACGGAGCCGCTCTCCAATGCGCCAATAGAGCATCGTCAACTCGGCGTTGACAGTGGTTGCAACGCGCTCGCGGGCCGATTGGACTATCTGTCGTAATTCCGCCAGTAAGGGTGTCATACTCGGAGTTGGTGTCTCGGCAATCCGATCTGGTATTTGGGTCTCGTCACTCATTAAGAACCTCCCCATTACAATCAATATGTCAACGTGGTCATTCAGACTAATATTCGTCAATCGTCTTCAAAGTCATTCTCTTCATATTTCCGGCGCAGTCTCTCAACCTGGTCTTCATTGGCCTCTTGCCAACCATAAGCACGCAAAAACGCCAGGCCATGCCCAGGACCCAGATTGTATTGTAGACTCCACACGGCGGCGGCCAGGTCAATCTCGGGGCTTCCTACCCTCAGATCGCCTAGATCGATATAGCCGCTCAAATGGTCTCCGTGGTAGAGAAAATTGGGGAGACAGGCATCGCCATGCACCAGAACCTTCCCCCTCTCGCTTCGCTCAAAAGGCCAGTCGGTGATAGGCGTGGTATGGAGCGCCTGAAGCGCGGTCGTTAGGCGTGCGATGATCGTTTCTGGGGGGAGCACATCGGCCAGAGCGGCCAGGTCTTCCCCTTCGATGGCAGACGTAAGCAGAGCATCGGCTGAAGAATGGGACAGAAAGCCTACCGGGCATGGACAGGACAGGCGCCCCTCCATCCAGCGGAGCTTGTTATACTCCTTTTCCAGGTTCGGACCGATCTTCAGGAAAAGGGAAGCTCTGGCGAATTCCAGACGGAAAACAGCATTGACTTCGTTGGTGTCATTCCGAGTAAAGGAACGGACTTCTTCGCCAACCAGGGAAGCAATCCAGGCACAAGCCCAATCGGGAGGGGGCATTAGTCGCGTCATTACAAGCTCCTGTGCTGCTCAAAAAACCAAAGTAGACGATCTCGTCACACGAATCCATCGCACTCCTTCAGCACCTCCTTCGCCCGCTCGATCACCTCCGCCGGAACGCCCGCCATCCGCGCCACGAGGAGTTGTGGCCAGTCTCAGATATCAGAGGACGATTGGAAGAGTATGGTACACTATAAGCAATGCAAAACGGGACATGCTCTATTTTGACGCGGAGAGAGCCGAGAAGGAAGGGGGCTATACGCTCTACTACGCTTCGGCAAACTCGCCGATGCTTGCTCTATTGTATACCCTGTTCGACTTCTCCAAAGAGAATGTGCCGAAAGGAGTGTTGGAGGTAGGACTATGATCGCCAATACGATTGAATTGGAAGTGGCTTGCCGAAACATGAAAGCGATGGAGCAAGCACTGGACATCTTACGTTCCGAGATGGAAACAACCAACCCTGCCCTGTTTGCGGCCACATCGAAGGCATACATTCTCAAAGCGCAACAGTTACGCTGTGACATCGCGGAATACCTCTCCACGCATCCTGATGACATCTCGCTTTTGCTTCGCCCCGGCTTTGCCCAAGTGCCACTGGCAGCGACAAAGGAGATGGAGCAGCAATACCTTACCCATTATGACATCGAGCATGCTGTCGAACAGGATCGCGAAGATCGCATGAATTACTTGAGCCAGGACTTGATTCGATGATTTAAGGCTGCTTGAGTTTGCGCTTCCAGGCGTCGAGTTTCATCAGGGCCTCGATGGGGGTCAAGGCAGTGACGTCCAACTCCTCCAACTCCTCCAAAACCGGGTGTTTCTCCGCCTCGAAGAGCGTCAACTGGACCTTCTGTTTGCGGGGGGAGATGCCCTCTTCCGTCTTTGCCAGGTCGCGGGTCGCACCCGCTCCGCCCCGCTCCAACTCCTTCAGGACCTCCTTCGCCCGCTCGATCACCTCGGTGGGAACGCCCGCCATGCGCGCCACCTGGATGCCGTAGCTGCGGTCCGTGCCGCCGGGAACCAGCTTGCGGAGCCAGACGATATGGTCGCCCTGCTCCTTGACGGCTACCCGGAAGTTCCGGACGGTCGGGGCGTGCTTGGCGAGTTCGTTGAGGTGGTGGTAGTGCGTGGCGAAGAGGGTCTTGCAGCCGGTGCGGGTGAGGTATTCGGCGACGGACCAGGCGATGGAGAGGCCGTCGTAGGTGCTGGTCCCCCGCCCGATCTCGTCCAGCACGACCAGGCTGCGGGGCGTGGCATTGTTGAGGATGTTGGCGGTCTCGTTCATCTCGACCATAAAGGTGGACTGCCCGGAGGCCAGCTCGTCGTGCGCCCCCACGCGGGTAAAGATCCGATCCACCAGGCCGATGGTCGCGCGGTCGGCAGGCACAAAGCAGCCGATCTGCGCCATCAGGACGATCAGCGCCACCTGCCGCAGGAAGCTGGACTTGCCGCTCATGTTCGGCCCCGTGATGATGTACATACGGCAGTCGGCATCAAGGCGACAGTCGTTGGGGATATAGTCGCCCTGCACCCCGATATGCTCGATGACCGGATGCCGCCCGCCCGCGATCTCAATCAGGTCGGCATCGTTGACGGTCGGGCGCACATAGCGGTTGCGCACGGCGGTCTCGGCGAACGCGGTCA
>DATGIG010000778.1:0-5173 GCA_035295825.1 Chthonomonadaceae bacterium
GTCGCCACAATCTGAGGATCGAACTTCACCCCGGCGTCCCGCTGGATCGCCTTGAGGGCCTGATGCCCCCCTGGTCCACTCCCCTCTCTCGTTGCAGCGGCAAGGGCATCCGCCACCGCGACAATCCGCGCGGCCAGAGGGATCGCCTCGCCTGCCAGGCCGTCGGGATATCCCGTTCCATCCCAGCGCTCATGATGTCCACGAATACCGGGCACGGCCAGCCGTAAGGAGGGGATGCGCCCAACCACCTCGGCCCCAATAGCCGGATGCATCCGGATCAGTTTCCGCTCCTCCTCGGTGAGAGGCTCGGATTTCTGCAAAATCGCATCCGGGATCGAGATTTTGCCCACCTCATGGAGCTTCCCGACCAGTTCGACCAGGCGGATCTGCACGGGATCCAGTTGCATCTTTTGCGCAAACTCCACCGCAAGACGGGCGACATTCCGCGTATGCTCTCCGGTGTGTGCATCCCTTATCCCTACCAGTGCGCTCAGCGCCTCCACGGTTCCCTGGAGGGCGACCTCCTCACGCGAGGTGGCGGTCTCGGCATCCAGCACCGCCAGCGCGGGATCGGAGATGGCGCGCACCTGATTCCGGCCCAGATGCTTTGCGGCGTACATGGCCCGATCCGCGGCTTCCACGAGGCCGGGGCGGTCGTGGGCGTCCTGCGGGAAACTGGCCACCCCGACAGAACAGGTGAGATGCATGCCGCCATTGGCGGTAAAGAGATGGGTGGCAACCGCAGCGCGCACTCTCTCTGCGATGGCCAGAGCCTCCTCACCGTCCGTCTCCGGCAGCAAGGCGACAAACTCTTCGCCTCCCCAGCGCCCTGCCGTATCCATCGCCCGCAGGCTCTCCCGTGTCATCTGGGCAAATTCCCGCAAAGCCGAATCCCCCGCCAGGTGGCCGCACCCGTCATTGAGCGCCTTGAAATGGTCCAGATCCAGAAACAGCAGCGAGCAGGGACGTTCAAAGCGCCGGCTGCGTTCCAGCTCCTGATCCAGGGCGGTCACCAGGGCGCGATGGTTGGGCAGGCCGGTGAGCTGATCCAAATCGATCAGGTTCAGCAGGTGCTCTTCATTCGCTTTCAAAGCATGGATCATCTGATTGAAGGTGGTTTGTAAGACGCCGATCTCATCCTGGCGCTGCACGGTGAACGGATCAGGCCACTCGCCCTGCGACAGCCTGCGTGCGACATCCACCAGGCCGCTGATAGGAGAGATCAGAGTTCGTGCGATGGCAATCGCGCCCAAAACGGCGAGCAGACACACGACGACGAGCGCCAACCGAAGCTGGACATACGTCGTGGTAGCGAACTGATAGGAGTGGAGGATCACAAAGCCGATGCGCGACGAAGCCGATGTGTCCGGCAAAGGCGCAAAGAGCGCATAATAGTCTTTTCCCCCCAGGTGGATCAACCGAGCGGTGCGTTCCGGGGTCGCGATGTGCTTCTGTAGCGGGAGAGAGGCTGCCAGGACCTGCCCGTCCTGGACAAACGCGATGTCGTAGCCCAACTCCCGTTTGAGATTGGCGGCAACGCTGGCGTCGATCGCACTGTAAGCACTGAGCGTTGCAACGACCCCCTTGCTGACGGGATCTCGCACCGGGGCGGAAACCACCAGCATCAGCTTTCCATCCTGAACAACGACACCCGACCAGACCCCACCCGTCAGCGCGGTCGCTACTCCTGCGTTATGGCTTCGATTGATTGCGACAGGCGCACGAAGCCCTGTATCGCCGATCACCTGTCCGTTCCGATCCGTGAGGGAAATTCGGTCCGCCTCCATCTCTTTTACGTACTCTTTTGCAGTAATGGTAACGGTCTTCCAATCCGCTTCCGGCAGATGCCGTGTCCCCAGTTGGCTCACCAGCAACAGACACTGGTCCCGCAACGCCCGGCTACGCTCCGCCATAAAGGACGACAGCACCCCCTGCGTGGTCTGAACGTCACTATGTACGGCATGCGCGATCTCCCGCGTTGAGAGGGCCGTGAGCGCATATAAGATCAGCAGGGCAAATCCTGCCACCGCACCAACAATAAGCAGATATATCTTGGTCTTCAAGGACGGCTTCATCGGGACGATAACTTTCGGTCTATAGGGAACGGATTGTCATGCGAATTCAGGAAGTTGTTCCATAGAGCCGTGTATTCTTTACCATCCTTTGAGAACCAAAGCGAGCTGAGCGTTCACCGCCCGGTCATTTTCGTCCTTTACCACCCAAAGAAACGATAGGGATCGTCCCACTCCTCCGGTGTGTCGAGATATAGGCCCTCCAACCAGCGCTTTTCAGCGCCATTCACCGGCGCACTGCAGCGCGCCAGGATCGGCGTTGAGGAGGAGACGCCGAGATTAGCCGCCAGGCGTGCGACCAGGCATGCCGTGCGGCGGAAGGTGCGTTTGAGGTTCATCTGCTTCTTCGGATCGAACTGCCAGGGCGCAAGCTGGCAGAATACGACGTTGAGCTTCTCGGCATGGGCCAGCACTCCATTGCCGACGATCGTCGCCCCTCCGGTCACCAGCGGCAGTTCGCGCGGATCGCGGTTATGGACATCCGCAGGGCAGACGCCGGCCAGCCAGGAACCGGCGCCTGGTGTATCGAAGTAGGCGGCGATGTGCTCTTTCCGCTGCATCTCTATCCTGGCGGGCAGAAAGGCATTCGCCTCCGCCTCGTCCAGCCCAATCGCCAGCAGGCGACCTCCCTTCTGGAGCCAATCCTCAACGGCGGCCCTGTTCCCCGCCAGTTCCCGGCTGCCGCCGGGTCCCACGATCAGCACAGCGTTCTCCGGCAGCTTGCCGCTCTCGTAAGGAAACAGGGTCAGGCCGGCGGACGCGAGGTGCGCCTTCCCGCCGGGATCGCCGACGTAGAGATCCAGGCGATGTGGGGAGGGCTTCCATTCGGCGACATACCGGATGAGGTTGCGTACCAGTCGGTCCGCTGCAGGGTCCGGTTCGGTGCGCCCCGTCACGTCCATCTGGCAGAAGAGTACCATCCCCTTGCCCTCGCGGTACTCCAGCAGCGGGCTATACTGCAGACTGTAGCCGCCGTCCAGAAGGGGCAGGAAATCGCCCGCCGCCGGCTTCTCGATCAGCACAGAGGCGACATTGCCCCGGCAGCCGCAGCGCCAGACGCGGGTCACGTCCATGCCGCACCACTTCACCTGGGGCGAATAGCGATCTCCCACCGTGTACTTCAGGCGCTTCGGGAGAAGTGTCGCCTCCCCGCGCCAATCGCGGAGGTGCTCCGTATCGAGCCCGGCCAGAACAGGATGGTCCGCGCTCCGCCGAAAGACCTGCCGCAGCCCATACTCGGCCACGCGGAAGCCGAACCGCTGCTCCAGCACTTCCGCCGTCTGCTCCATCATCACCACTTTCAAGCCTTCGCGTACGCGGCGAATATCCGGCCCCGGCCCCGCCAGCGTGAGCGCGCCCTTGCCTACGATCAGCACGTCGTAGGGAGCGAGGTCCGCATTCGCCTCCACGGAGTGGTAATGGACCCCCATACCGTCCAGCAGGCGGGCCGTCTCACCGTTCGGATCGAAGAGCGCGATGTTGGCAATCGTATGGCGCTGAAGAAATGACGGCAGGATGTGGATGGGGAAGGTGTCGCTCTGGGTCTCGCCTGTGCTGAACCGGACCGTGGCAGTCAGCTCATAGCGACCAGGGCGACTACCCACCTGCACCAGCAAGGGATCAAGCGAGAAACGGAGCGGGATGCGCGCCTGCTCGCCTGTAGACAGGCTGACCTTCTGGCTGCCGGAGGCGGATTGAGGTAAGTTGGATGTCCAGCTACACTCGCACTCCACGGACCTGCGGGAGTTGTTGATGAGGATGAGCTGCTTCTCGACGGTCTCGCCGGGCTGGAAGTTGTGGTCCTTGCTGGTAAACCGATCCGGCTTGCCTCCGATGTAGGCCAGGAGCGAACCGTTGTTGCGAATGAGAGCCTGCGCGATGACGGTAGGCGCCCAGTCCGCGCGTTCGTAGGCGAGCAGCCGGTCGTCCGGCTGCTCGTCCACGTAGTCCGGGCTGAAGCCGGGGCGCTGGAGATGCTCCCAATCCACCGGAAGCTCCTTGCGCTTCCGCTCCACGCCTGGCCGCAACCGCCAGAACATGGCGTGCTCCCACGGATTGAACGCGGAGACGCCCCAGATGCGGTAGGCGCGCCAGTTGTCCGTGATGTAACTTGCGAGGACCGGATGCTGCTCCTCGAACGCGCTGTCCCCGACCACCGTGGGATAGTCCCAGCGGTGCCATAGCTTGCCTGCCCGGAACTGCGCCGCCTCCCAACGGAGGTTCCGCTTCTCCCGGTCGCTGATCCGGTAGGCGCGCTCCCCCAGGAACTGCGCGTCCCACTCGGCGATGCAGAACTCCCAGGGCACTTCGGCGCTCCCCCACTCCCGCTTCCCCTTGTACCAACCCCGGTACATGGTCCAGTCCCAGGTGGAGGGGCAACTGTACTCGCAGAGAAAGAGGGGCTTGGCGCCCTTGGTCGCCCAGTGCTCGAACCAATCGTCGAGCTCCTGTGAGGGAGTGAAGTTGAGGTAGAAGTTGCTCGTGTGCATCGAGCCCAGATTGCCCGAGGAGTGGTGATAGACGATCCGGCTCGGATCGAACTGCTTCACAATAGCCTCGGCGCGCAGCGCCAGGCGGGAGTTATTGCGTCCCCAATCCTCGCGCGGGTCCTGGATGCCGTCCATCATATCCGGGTTCGTCTCTTCGACGTAGCCGGTCGCGTTGTGGCTCATGGCATAGGCGACGACGGAGGGATGGTTCTGCGCGACGCCCGTATAGAACGCCGCATGGCGGGCATAGCCATTGTTTCTGTCGGCGTCCGGCGCGCGCCAATCGTAGTGGGAGAAGTGGGGTTGAGAGAGGGCGACCAGCATCCCCACGTCGTCGGCAGCCCGCAGGATCTCGGCGAAACTCAGGTGCGTCCCCGGCTCACAACTGTAGTTGTGGGTGTAGACGAAGTTGACCCCGATGCTCTTCATCCGCTCCAGGGTCTCCTTAGCTCCGGCGTAGCTCGACCAGGCCACACCCACCTGAGCATTGTCTACCGGGACTACGGCGAGGTAGATCCGGCTGCCGTTCAGATAGAAGTCGCGCCCCTCGATCCAGAACTCGCGGAACCCGAAGCGGACCGGCTGGGCTGCATCCCGGAGCTTATTGCCCTC
>DATGIG010000779.1:0-5453 GCA_035295825.1 Chthonomonadaceae bacterium
TCTGGTGCGTTGTGAGGCGAACACGCAGCATTTCTATGGGGGGCATCTGTCGGAGTGTCCGTGGTGTGAGCGCAAGCGGGTACAGTTGCGGGGGCTTGATCCCTTCCCCTCCGAACAGGAGGTGGCGGAGAGCAGAAAAGCCCGGCAATCACGCCCTGTCCTGGCCGATCCGGAGACGACTATCTACCCGCCCGCCCCAGTTGCCGGTTTCCCTACGCCCACCTTCATCCGAACTGCCGGTCCCGCCAACAACCCCGTTTCAAGTGCGACAACGTCAGGGTTGACCGCGTTTGCCTTTGCCGCGATGGCCCTGTTTATTGGAATTTTCCTTGTCGGAGCGCTAAATAGAACTCCCCAAGAAACGATTTACGCGGATGGGCAAACAGTCGAGAACACCTATGGAACGAACCCCGGTTCGAGTAGACCGACGACGCCCGTTCCGATATCTTCGTTGTTTCCACCGATCCCTCCGCGTCCGAACGGATTCCCATCCGCCGACAATGCGGTCGCGTTCTCACCAGATGGGAAGACGGTGTATGGCGGTTATCAGACCGTCTATGCCTGTGATGTGCGCACCGGCAAGATCGAGCGCACCTTCCAACAGGATCCGGAAGCGATCTCCTCCTTCTCCCTTTCCCACGACGGTAAACTGCTGGCGACGGGAGGGAGTCACTCCCTGGTGCTTTGGGATACATCCACCGGGCGGAAGATCCAGGCTTATCCCTTTGAAGGCGATATCGAGGCGTTCGCTCTCTCTCCGGACGGCTCCACGCTCGCCATAGGCAGCACCCGCGAACGCATCCACCGGATCACCCTCTGGGAGGCAAGGACAGGCGAACAAAAAGCCAGCAAACTGCAATGGAGCGGGAGTAATTTTTATAGTCTCCGTTTTTCTCCCGATGGGCAATTCCTGGCGGCTTGCGGCAAAGACTCCCCCTCCGGAGGTCGGCTTGGCTATTGGCACGTCGCCAGTAACCAGGTCATTTTAACGCATATCTACTCGGAGGATGTGTTCCTGGCTCTGGCCATTGCGCCGGATGGAGGATCGTTGGCTCTCGCCGACACAACGATCCACCGCTTCTCCCCCGACCCCAATCAACCAGACTACTGGAGGGAACTGACCCCACGTCGGCACAATGCCCTCGCCTTCGCACCGGATGGCCAGACCATCGCCCTCTCGCACTACGATGGGATCGAACTGCGGGATGCATCCACAGGCTCCTTCCTGCGCGAGTTCGAAATTCCCGCCTCCAGCTACTTTGATGCCATCGCCTTCTCACCGGATGGCAAGACCCTGCTCGCCGGGGAGGCGACGCGCGGCCTGGAACTCTTCGACGTCCAGACCGGCAAACGGATAAAAACTCTGACCAACACCAAGCCGAAGTGGACGCCCCCACACGATAAGGAAGGGATCATATGGGATAACGATCCTCCGTCGAAATAGAGGACACCACAGCCCGCGCGCAGAATAGTACAGGCACAGGTCGTCGAAACGCAAGCGCGCGCAAAGAACTCAAGACAAGCTTTGGCTCTCTTGTTTTTCTCTGTGCCACCTCTGTGTCTCTGTGCCTCTGTGGTTCAAAGGGGAGTTTCCTATCATGCGGGTTCGAGTGGGCTGGGTTCTGGCGCTGGCGGCGTTGTGGCCGATGGCGGCCTGGGGACAGGCGGCGGAGAAGCCGCTGCCGCACCGCGTCTTCGCCGACAGCCGGAAGGATATAGACAGGACGCTGGCGCGGCCTTACGATAGCGACGTGCCATTTGGGGCGTCGGGAGATCGCGTCTGGGCGACCAGCCCGCAGGGGTGGGCGTTCCAGGAGGGCGTGCAGTTGGTCTACCTGACCAACCTGGACGCCTTCGACCTGATCGTCATTGGCGGCGGGAAGCCCTACGTTGTAGACAAAGCGGAGTACACGCCCAGCCATGTCCATATGATCGGCGCGCCCGGCAGCGGGCAGACTTTAGCAGCCTCCGCCTCCTTCACCTTCACCATAGACAAAGTAGACGGGCCGCTCACCCGGCCGTTCAAGCCGGAGAAGCGCTGGACCTGCTGGAGCAGCGGGCATCGCGAGGACTGGTATCAGGTCAACTTCGGCAGGCTGCGCCCACTCCAGAGCGTGGACCTCTACTTCTATTACGATATCCCCATCGGCGGCGAGGTCGCGCCGCCCGAAAGCGTCCGCGTAGAGCTCTTCCGCGACGGCGGCTGGCACGACGCGCCTATCCAGCCCTTCACGCCGGCTCCGGGCCGCAATACGATCACGTTTCAGGGCAGCGCACCCGAACGGGGCGAGCAGATCCGCTTCACCTTCCGCAACAAAGGCGACCATCTCTATACTGGCCTCTATGGGTTCGATCCCTCCTTCGCGCCCGATCCGCCGGGTCCCAACACACCCCCACCACCGGAAGCGCCCCTCCGGGTCGAAGGCGACAAGTGGATCACCCAGGACGACGTGCTCGTCTCGCGCCTCACCGTCACCAATCCGACGCACACGCCGCAGCCCTTCTTCGTCCGCATGGATTCGCCCTTAAGCGGCAGCATCCACGGCTTTGCCGACCAGCGCGAGGCGACCAAAGGCTTTCCGCTCTACCTGGTCGCCAGAGGCGCCGACGGGAAGACGCAGGACACCGCCTTTATCGCCGATCTCAAACCGAACGAGATGCGCACCTACACCTTCGCCTGCGCCGTCGCGAAGACCCAGGAGGAGGCCGAAACGCGGCTTCAAAAGGTGCTGTCCGACCACGACCCGCTCAAGGCCCAGACCGCCGCCTATCAGGGCTGGTTCGATACCAACACCGCCTACTTCGACTGCAGCGACCCGCTGGTCAGCAAGCTGTACTACCACCGCTGGTACAACCTCAAGAAGAACAGCATGAACCCGCAGCTAGGCAGGCTGCAGCATCGCACCTTCTCGGAGGGGCGCTGGACCGCCGACTGGTATGCCAACGTCATCTCCTACGGCGCAGGGCACCAGATCGACGAAGCCCGCTGGCTGCGCGATCCCTCCTACGCCTGGGGCCACCTGCAGACCTGGACCGACAACCCTCGCCCCGATGGCGTCTATCCCAGCCATGTGACCCCGAGCGGCCAGCAGGGCGGGCAGTACACCGACTGGATCACCTCCACGGCCTGGGATGTCTATCTGGTCCACCCGGATAAGACCCTCCTCTCTCAGATGGCAGATACCCTGGCCCGCAACGCGGAGGGCTGGCGCAAGGTCTACGGGTGGAACGACAGCCCCCTCCTGGTGGTGGACAGCCACTGGTGGACCGGCATGGAGTGGCAGCCCTCCTTCTTCGCTTTTGCGAACTACCAGACGGGCGGCGGGGCCGGCACCGACCCGGCGAAGATGACGCCCCTGCGCCGCGTGGACCTCACCGCCTATAACTTCGGCAATGCACAGGCCGTCGCGCACATCTACCGCGAATTGGGCCGCAACGCTGACGCAGCCCGCCTGCAGCAGCTCGCCGACGCCACCCGCGACGCCCTCATCACGCAGATGTGGGATGAGAATGCCCACTGGTTTCTCTCGCTGCGGGCGACCGACGGCGCCAGGTCCCCGGCGAAGGAGATCATCGGCCTCTACCCGTTCACCTTCAACCTGCCTCCGCCCGGCAAGGGCTACGAGGCGGCCTGGAGCGTCGCGCTCGACCCCGCTGAGTTCTGGACCGCCTGGCCCCTCGCCTCCGCCGCGAAGGACTGCCCCGCCTACGCCCAGAACGGCTGGCCCGTCGGACCCGGCGGCAGCGGCTGTATGTGGAACGGACCCTCCTGGCCGCACGCCGACAGCCTGGTGATGACCGCCATGGCGAACACGCTCCGCCACTATGCGCCCTGCGCCCTCACCCGCCAGAAACTGCTGGAGCTGTTCACCACCTTCACCCGCGCCCAGTACCACGACAAGAACCCGGAGTATCCCTGGACCGGCGAGTACTACAACGGGGACAACGGCGACTGGAAGACCCCGCAGCGCGACTACAACCACTCCACCTGGATCGACCCGCTCATCTCCGACCTGCTGGGGCTGGTCCCCCGCGCCGACAACGTGCTGGAGATCGACCCGCTGCTCCCCGACGACGCGTGGACGCACTGGGTACTGGACGGTCAGGCGTACAAGGGCCACGATGTCACCCTCGCCTACGACGCACAGGGCGGGCACATCGCGCCCAACTTCCAAGGGTTCGCCGTCTATCTCGACGGCAAAGAGGTCTATCACACCGACCGTCCCGCACACGTTTTCATAGACATGGCTACGTACAAGCCCATAGTAAGTCACTAACCCTCCGAAAGGAACTAGGATCTCGATGAAGACACGTCACACGCTCCTCGGCGCAGGATTGGCCCTCGCCGCCACCGCGCTCACCCTCAGCCTGGCGTTCCCGCACCACGCGCAGGCCGCCACGCCCCAGCCGGAAAAGCCCAAGAAGCACCTCCTGGTCGTCACCGTAACCAAGGGGTTCCGGCACGACAGCATCCCCGTCGCGGAGCAGACCATCCAGATGCTCGGCGAGAAGACCGGCGAATGGGAGACCGACTTCGTCCGCACCGACGAAGATATGCAAGCCAAAATGACCCCGGAAGCCCTCAAGAACTACGATGGCATCGTCTTCGCCAACACCACCGGGGTCCTGCCTCTGCCCGACCCGCAGGGCTTCCTGGACTGGATCAAGGCGGGCCATGGCTTCGCAGCTATGCACTCCGGCAGCGACACCTTCCACGACTGGCCCGGTGGGGCGAAGGGGGAAGTCTCCGCCTATGCGGACATGCTGGGCGGCGAGTTCCTGACGCACCACTCCCAGTGCGCCATTAGCGCCCATGTCGCGGATCCGAAAAGCCCCGCCCTCGCTCCCATCGCCAAGGCCGCTATTCCCATGCAATCCGCCGTCGGTGTGGACCTGCACCAGCATACCCAGGCGTTTAAAAACGGCAAGAACGTCACCCTGGAAGCGTTCGATGAGATCTACCTGCTCAAAAACAACGACCCCTCCAAAGTGCATGTCCTCCTGTGGCTGGACAAGTATCCCAACGACGGCAGCCCCGACGCCAATAAGCCCGAAATCCACCTCATCTCCTGGGTCAAATCCTACGGGACCGGGCGCGTCTTCTACACCGAATTGGGCCATCGGCAGGAGATGTGGCGCGATCCGCTGTATCAGGCGCATATCACCGGCGGCCTGGAGTTCATCCTGGGGTTGAAAAAGGGCGACACCACCCCCAGCAAACCGCTGATGACCGCCGCGAAATAATTGAACCACAGAGGCACAGAGACACAGAGATCACACAGAGAAAAACGAGAAGAAGAGAAACTTCTTAGAGCTCTACTTTCCGGTAAAATCCGGGCGCCTTGCGACTGAGTGACATCGGACAACCTTATACGGTAAAGTGAAGTCGCCAAACTTTGCTTACCGGAGGTGCCCGATGTCGCAAATAGTGTACCGTATTGCGCGGATCTTGC
>DATGIG010000780.1:0-3340 GCA_035295825.1 Chthonomonadaceae bacterium
GCGACGGTCATCGCCACGGCACTGGGCGCCTCCCAGAGCTATGCGATCGCCACCACGAACCGGTGGGCCGTCTCCTCCACGAAGTAGCGGGGCCAGGAACGCTAAGCTCGGGATTGTCAGACTGCGGTATCAGCCGGCCGGCTGATACCGCAGCCAGAACGCCAGCCAGAGCGGGGCGATGGCGATCAGATGCGGCCATGTTCCCGGTGGCGCTTCCGGGTCCGGGGTAAGATGCTTGCTATCCGAAAGGCGCATCAAGACAAAACCTCGCTCGATCAGGCTGTTCAGGAGCTTGCTCAGCGTCTGGCGGTATTCGCGGCACTCCGGCACGGCAGGCCGTTCCTGCCGGCCGCCGGCATAGACCCAACCGCAGTCCGGGACCGTGATCTGCGCTCCGTCCACATACGGGGATTGCAGCGTATATCCCTCGCCGTTCCAATCGGCCTCGCTCAGCCCGCTGTAGAAAGGGTTGGCGATAGCGAAATAGTAGATGCCTCCGGGCCGCAGGACGCGCGCTACCTGCGCGAACACGACCCGCGCATCCGGCACGAAACCGAGGGAGTAGGGCTGAAACACGAGGTCGAAGGATGTCGGGGCCAGCGGCGACAGGTCTCGCATATCCCCCTGGATAGTGATGATCTCCCGCCGGTAGTGCGCGGCGACCTGCCGGTCCCGCGCCAATTGCGCCTCCGAAAGGTCGAAGACGGTCACCCGCGCGCCCAGCAGCGCAAACGCCCCAGACTGCTGCCCGCCCCCGCCCGCCAGGCACAACACGTCCTTGCCGGCCAGATCGCCGAACAGCCCCTCGGGATCCACGTATTCACGGGCGGAGTCCGTCGTCAGATGGAGCGCCGGGCGCGTAAAGAGGGCGTCCGCATCGGCCAGCGCCTGCCAGCGCTCCCTGTTATAGCGCGCCACCTCATCCATAGCGCGAGGTTCCTTCCTCCATGTATGGGTATGGAAATGGTTCCCGTCAGGGATAGTACCACACAACAGGATACAAAGGGGGAAGGTATGAAACGAAAGCAGGAAGCCCCAGGAGGGAGTTGAACCCCCCACTCTTCGTTTGCAGCGAAGGCCGTTCACCGGTTCGGTACTGAGGCATGGCACCCTCGGCCCGACTCGAACGGGCGACCACCAACTTCGCGGGCTGGTATTCTTTCCAACTGAACTACGAGGGTGTATGAAATTGGCTCCCAGAGATGGGCTCGAACCACCGTTTCGAGGGCCAGAACCTCGCGTGCTACCGCTGCACCATCTGGGAATAATCCTTCACAGGCCAGGACTCGAACCTGGAATTACCTGAGCCAAAATCAGGCGGCTTACCATTAACCGACCTGTGATCGTGTCTTTGCTCTGCCGCCAAAAAGCTGCCAGGCGCTCGAAGGGACTCGAACCCCCATCCTCCGATTACGGCTCACCGGGTAGAAGCCGGCGCCGGTACGAGCGCACATCCCTATCGAAGAACGTCCTTCCATTTATCGAGCAATTTCTGCCTGGCCTTCATATATCCATGACAGGTTTGCTCTTCCAGAAGTTGCGCCTACGCTCCGTGTCGCGTCGGGCCGATGGAATAAATTCCGTCGCTGTGAGGCGCTGCGCGCCGGGCGTGCTTCGCACACATACCGTATGACCTCTGCCTTCGCGCACAGGCTTTGCTGCCAAGATGTCCGAAGGACATCCAGCCGAAGGCTTAAAAGCGAAGGAATTTATTCCATCGTGACTTTACGCCGCCGGGAGGAGTCGAACCCCCATGTGTCCGGTTACCGTTTCATCTGATTCGAAGTCAGAGCGGATACGACGGCATGATAACGCGATATTAAGATGAGGGCACGAGGACTCGAACCTCGATCCACTGGGTAAGAGCCAGTTCCATTAGCCTTTATGCGGATGCCCCCGTTAGACAGTGGAGTCGGAGAGGATCGAACTCTCGAATGTCGCATTAAAAGTGCGATGCCTTACCCCTTGGCGACGACTCCGGTGAATGCAGTTTCGTTTGCGAGGTTTGCGTTTCATATTCGCTCTTTTCTCCTTTCCGCGCGATTGGCGGCCTGGGATTCGAACCCAGAGTCTCCCCCTTATAAGGAGGGTGCTATGGCCGCTCTAGCGCGCCGCCAGCGGATGCGCGGCGAGAGATTTGAACTCCCAGCTTCCATCACGTCGAGATGGCACTCTGCCGTTGAGTTATCCGCGCACAACAAATAGCCGGAGCAGGATTCGAACCTGCAAGCATCCTTCGTGTGGGGAAGGCGTCCTTCCGTTGAACGACCCGGCTATGGGGCTTCTCCAGGGACTCGAACCCTGAACCGACCGCGTACAAGGCGGCTGCGCTGCCGGGATTGCGCCAGAGAAGCATTTTGGTACAGGCCCCACCAGAGAATCGAACTCTGCTCAAGACGCCTACGATGCGCCTGCACGGCCACTGTGCGTGAGGGGCAACATCTCTCAAGCCGCAGGTGAGATTCGAACTCACTCCCTTGCGCCTACCAAGCGCCTGCACGTCCTGGCGTGCTCCAGCGGCATAAACCGGCAATAATTTCGTTTCGCAGAAAGCCTTCCGCCAATCGGATACGACGGGCAAGACAGGACTCGAACCTGTGGAGGACCGGAGCCCCCTACCGCTTAGCACGCGGTCGCAATCGCCGCTCTGCCACTTGCCCATGATGGCGAGGGAAGGGTTTTAGACCTTTTCGGAATCCCTCTTCACTCGCTTCCAAACGCAATTGACAGGTTCCCGAAAGAGGAAGTTGCACCGCCTCGTCAACAATATTTCCTATTCCGTCTCTAACCGGCCAAATTGAGATTTTCAGACGTGGCTCGTCTACAAGAGGCGGCGGGCGAGATAGGTTTCGTACACGCGGCACCGCAGGCGCGGCTGCCGGTCGGAGCTGGCGGCCAGGATTCCCGCGCTGAAAAGGCGATAGTAGCCGATCTCGGAGGGAAGAACGTTGCCGCGCAGCACGGCGCGGACGAGTTCGGTCAGGTCGGGGTCCTGCATCACAGTCTGATACAACTGCTGCAGGTGACTGCCATACAGCCCGTCCTCACGGTCTGCCTGCGCCTCTACGCGGGCGATGTCCAGGCCGGAGGCCACCATCGTCTCCAGGCCCCGGCGCACCAGGTAAGGATGGCCGCCCACCAGCGCCTGGAACCGGGCGAGCTGCGTGTCCTCCTTCAACGGGCCGCCATAGCGGGCATTCAGATCCCGCACCTGCGCCAGCGTGAAATCCTCCAGCGTCAGGCGGGTGCCCACATTGAAAGGCGATTGATTGAGATCGGTGATAAACAGATGCGCTTCCGTCGTGTAGGAGAGGGCCAGGGTAAGCCGGGACCAGGGGCC
>DATGIG010000781.1:0-6073 GCA_035295825.1 Chthonomonadaceae bacterium
AAACTCAAGGGCGCTATTGTCCTGAACGCGCCGCCGGTCGCCGATCCTGCTGCCGGCGGGGCCCTCGCACTGCCCGACGCAAAGCCGCTGCCGCCCATCCCCGCATTCGCGGTCCCGCCCCCTCCGGCACACCCTGCCGAACCGGCAACCAGACCACAACCGCCCTTCGATTTTCGCAAATTCATGGAGTTCCGAAAGAAGGCCGACGCCTTTATGCAGAAGGAAGGGGTGGCGGCGATCCTGCGGGATTCCGGCAAACCCCACGACCTGCTGAACATGACCGGAAGCTGGGAGTTTATGCCGTCGATGCCCACGCTCTTTGTGGCCCATGAGCATGTCGCCATGCTCCAGCGCCTGCTCGCCCGCAAAATACCGGTGACGATGGAGGTCAAGGCAGAATCGCGCTTTATCAAGGGGCCGATCACGGTCTACAATACCGTGGGCGAGATCAAGGGCAATGAGAAGCCGGACGAGGTGGTGCTGCTGGGCGCACACCTGGACTCGTGGGACCTGGGAACGGGGTCCACAGACAACGGCACAGGCTCGATGGCGGTGCTGGAGGCGGCACGGCTCATCAAGCACAGCGGCGTCGCTCCGAAACGCACGATCCGGTTCGTCCTGTTTACCGGGGAGGAAGAGGGCCTCATCGGCTCGAAGGCCTACGTCGAGGCGCATAAGGCGGAGATGCCGAAGTTCAACGTGGTGTTTGTCCACGATACCGGCACCGGGCGGGTCAAAGGCCTCTGGCTGCAGGATCGGGCCGAAGCGAAGCCGGTCCTGGACCAGCAGTTCGGGCTCCTCAACGGGCTGGGGCTGCTCACCGATCCGGTGAACCTGCTGCCCGGCAAGATGAATGGCACCGACCACGCCTCTTTCGACGATGCCGGGGTCCCCGCGTTCGCCTTCAACCAGGATGGCGCGGAGTATGGACTGACACACCACTCGCAATCCGATACCTTCGACAAGGTCCGCCAGGACGATCTCAAACAGGGCGCTGTGGTCCTGGCGATCCTCGGCCTGCATGCCGCCGAGATGCCCGAACGCTATCCCCGAAAGTAGGCATCGCCAGATCCCGTCAGATCCAGCGCATCCAATCGGACAGGGCAAGCTCTCTCGCTTGCCCTGTTATTGCGGGATGGCCTGCCGCTTATGATTCCAGGCACGCCGGCTGCGGCGCAAAGTCCAGGAAGCCGGTGATCGCCTGTAGGCGGCCCCCGGCGAGCACGCCGAAGTCCACGCCACCGGCTACCGCCTGCCCTTCCTCCGGCCCCAGTTCCCAGGTGAAGCGGACGCGGTCGTTGTGCGTGTCTACCTCGCCGGCACGCCGAATCCGGAGCCCGGAGAACTGGGTCTGGGCTTTCTGGATCATCGCATCAATCCCTGCCTGGCCTTCGCCATGCTGCAGCGGATCGAGATAGGTCGCATCCTCCGTCCAGGTCTGCGCGATGAGCGTGCGACGACGCTCCGCATCCGTTTCGTTCCAGATGGCGATGTAGCGATCAATCACGTCGGTAAATTGGCTCATATCCGTCTCCTTCAGGGTGAATTGAGCGTCCCCGCTTTGTGCCGTCGGGCCGTTTTAGGAACGCCGCCGATAGGATGCCACACCCTGTTGAGGGAGATCAATTACCTCTGAGGTAATGGATTGTCCCTTATGGCTTATGCTATCATAGAGCGGATGGAAGATTACAGGCAGTAGAGCGCAGCAAGAAGGTCGTGCTTGCGTGGATAGAGAGAAGAGGGAGAGAGTGCGAACGCAATCGGTAGGCAATTTGCTACGTGAGTGGCGTCAGCGTCGGCGTATGAGCCAGCTTGAACTCGCCTGTGAGGCGGAGATCTCCACGCGGCATCTGAGCTTTCTGGAGACGGGCCGTTCGCAGCCCAGCAGGGAGATGCTCCTGCATCTGGCCGAACAACTGGCGATCCCCTTACGGGAGCGCAATGTTTTGTTGACCACAGCAGGATACGCCGCTGTGTTTGCCGAGCGGCCCCTGGGGGATCCCGCGCTGCAGGCTGCGCGGAAAGCCATCGATCTCGTGCTGGTAGGACACGAGCCCTATCCGGCTCTTGCCATCGACCGCCATTGGACCCTGGTAACGTCCAACAGGGCAGTCGCGCCACTCCTCTCCGGAGTGGATGCCGCTCTGCTGACACCTCCGGTCAATGTGCTGCGCCTCAGCCTGCATCCGGCAGGTCTCGCACCGCGCATTGCCAACCTGGCGGAGTGGCGTTCGCATCTGTTCGAACGCCTGCACCGCCAGATAGACAGCACCGCCGATCCGGTGCTGCGGGAGTTGATGCAGGAGCTGCGTGCCTACCCGGTTTCGAAGGGAGGCGCCGCCGGCAAAGCGGCAGAGGGTGGGGACTACGCCGGGATCGTAGTGCCCTTACAGCTCAGCACTCCGGAGGGCCTCCTCTCCTTCCTCAGCACGACGACCCTCTTCGGCACGCCCGTGGAGATCACGCTCTCCGAACTGGCGATTGAGTCCTTCTTTCCGGCCGACATTGCCACCGCTAACGCCTTGACCCGCCTGCTCGCGAAATGAAAGGATCGCCGAACCATGAACCCTTCAGAGAACCCTTTCGCCTTCCTCTCGCTGATTGCCGCGCCGGCCGTGCTGACCAATGCCTGTTCCGTGCTGATCCTGAGCACCAGCAACCGCGTGGCGCGTGCGGTGGATCGCGCTCGGGAGCTGACTGCTCAGCTCGAACAGGCGCAGGCCGGCGAAGATCCGATGGAGGCCTTGAATGTGCGGGAACTCCAGGCTGCAGAAGAGCGATCCCTGATGCTCCTCCGGGCGCTGCGGCTCTTTTATGGCGCGCTGGGCGGTTTCGCTTGCGCCGCATTTGTGTCGCTCATCGGGGCGTTTCTCGCTGCAAGCGGACCCAGGCTGGTCGTCTTTCTAATCGAGATGATCGCGGTCCTCGCCGGGTGCATCGCCGTCGGCGGCCTATTGTCCGGTTCTGTGTTGTTGGTGCGCGAGACCCGCATCGCCGTAGACTTTCTCCACGAGCAGACGGTCTACACCCAATCGAGCTTAAAACAGCGCTTGACTGCAGCGCAGGAAGCGAACCGCACACCACAGGAAGGAAAGGTATGAACACGGAACTGCATGTTCTCTTCGGGGCGGGCCAGGTAGGGCAACCGCTGGCACAGCGTCTGCTGGCCGACGGCAAACGGGTGCGGATCGCAAAGCGGTCGCCCGGTGGCGCGCCACCGGGCGCGGAGATCGTTCAGGGCGACGCTGCCGATCCAACCTTCTGTATTCAGGCGGCAGAGGGGGCTGCGACGGTCTACCACTGCATGAACCCGCCTTACGACAGCAAGCTCTGGGCGGAGTTGGTGCCGCGCTATCTGGATAACCTGATCGCCGCTGCGGGGAAGGCGAATGCGCGCCTGGTCGTGCTGGATAATGTCTATATGCTGGGGCGGCCCGGCGGCAAGCCGCTCAATGAAGACACCCCGCTCAACCCCTGCAGCCGCAAGGGGGAGATCCGGGCGCGAGCGGCGGAGCGGTTGTTCGAGGCCCATCGGCGCGGAGAGGTGGTCGCCACGGCGGGGCGCGCCTCGGACTTCTATGGGCCGGGTGGGACGCTTACCTACCTGGGGGATTACTTCTGGAAGCCGGCGCTGGCGGGCAGCACGGTGCGAACGTTTGTCAACCCAGACGCGATCCACACCTATCACTACATTCCGGATGTCGCCGCGAGTTTAGCGCTTCTGGGCAGTGCGCCGGAGGATGCCTATGGCCAGCCCTGGATGTTGCCCTGCACACCCGCAGGTAATATGCGGGATCTGGCGCGCCGATTTTCACGCACTTTGGGAAAGGAGATCAAGCTCACTAGCTTCCCGCGATGGATGATAAAAACGCTCGGTGTCTTCATGCCCGTCATGCGCGAGGTGGACGAGATGCTCTATCAGTGGGATGAGCCCTTCATCATAGAGGACCGGCGGTTTCGGGAGCGGTTTCCGCAGGAGCCAACGGAGGTAGATGAAGCGGCTGCCGCGACCGTGACCTGGGCACGACAGCACTACATCCCCTGATAGGGTCTATGCCAGGATTGGCGAAGGGTCGTAGCGCACGGAACCCTACTATTCAACAACGACAAACGTCAATCTTCCGCGCTGGTAGGCACCTGGCTAAGCGCCGTCATCGCTGCAAGCGAGTCCATGTAGTCCCGCCAATGCACGATCTTGCGGCCTTCGATCGTAACCACAGAGATGAACCGGTTGTCGTAAGAGACGCCGGTCGCGACTGTCTTGCCATGCACGTCGTATTCGATGATGACGACACGAGGGTCCTGTGCTCGGTGAACGACGAGCGCATCGGCACTCTGGAGAAGGATGTTGTTGCCGTAGCCGGCATAGAGTTCCATCAGCGCCTCACGACCCCCCACGGTTCGGGGCCAGCCTGGAAAGTCGTATCGAAACTCGAACACCGCGTCGTCGGCAATGGTATCAAAATAGTGGTCGCCGTCCACCAGGCCGGCCAAACCTTGCTGAACGATTTGGAAGAACGGGGCGAGCGCCGTGAAAACTGCATACTTAGGATCGGTCATAGGTTAACTCCTTTTATGAAGCGGCGTATGAAGCGGCGGCGGACAGAGGGCAATGGGACCGCCTGGGGCTTGAGCGGCAACCAGGTTTGTAGGGGTCAGTTCGGAGAACCTGATTTCCCGACGTACTGTTGCCGGGTGGTCTCGTCCTCCTCCACCTCCTCGGTGGTGTAAAACAACTGCTGCACCGGCGTGAGCACGACCTCGACAGGCTCTACCGGACGCAATAGCGTTTCCGCCGGGGCCAGCGTCGCGGTCGGTTGAGCAGGGCGCAGCAGGGTCTCCGGGGTGACGGGGGCCGAGGTGGCGCGCAGCAGCGAACGCGAGGCTATGAACTCCTCCGGGTCGTAGAGGTTGGTGTCGTTGATGTTGATGCGGGCGCGAATGCTGCGGACCTCTGCCAGCCTCTGTACTGCCTCCGGGGTCGAACCAAACTCCTCCGCCAACTCTTCCGCCGTCTTCAGCCGGTCCAGATTCCGCCGCATTTTCAGAAGCCAGCTCCCCACAAGGCTGAATATCAGGCCATGTGTCCCCCCTAGCAGCGCCAACCAGAGCAGAGCCACTGGGCTCTGGAGGTGCATCACCATCGCGCCGGTCGCGATCAGGGCCACGATACTCATGGCGATGCCATAACGGAAGAGGTTTTTGCAACTCCGTTCCGAGGGGCCTTTAGGCGCTCCCATCCATCGGCTGACGCCGTCCTTCGTTCGCCCGATCCAGTTGAACTGATACCGTCTCATCCACTGGATGAACGCCTTCCATCCGTTTTTTTGTTTCTCACTGCTTTGCATCGATGTGACCTCAGCGCCCGAATGGCATGCTTTTCCTCGCTGTTGGTCGAGAAGAGATGGGGCACTAAATACCTTACGAAGCAATCCGTCTTTCGGTGTCGCTCAAGGGCTGATAGCCATCGCCCTCTCCCTTCCGTTCCTACTTTTGTGGGAGAAGGCCATTTTGTCGAAGGCGCTCTGGCGCGCCTAAAACGGGAAAAGACTCAGGGTCCGGGCTGGAAGGTCTCCATCCAGGTGCGGAAGTGGCGGGCATAACGATCCAGGTTCTCCAGGCTGCCGCCCCCGCGCAGGGCCGAACACATCTCGAACGTTACAAAGCCCTCATAGCCTATCTCCCGCAGTGCGGCAAAGAAAGAGGCATAATCGATGATGCCCTCCCCGACAGGAACCGCGCGTGCCTCGGCCTGAACCGGGGTGTAGTTGGTGAGGGTGGGAGCATAACGGAAACGGGGCTGCAGCACATAATCGGCGACAATGGTCTGGACCAGGAACGGCGCCATACGCCGCACACTCTCCTTCAGGGCTTCGCCGGACAAGCCTTGCAGGCAGGGCGCCCAGGCATCGAAACCGGCCTTGACGTTGGGCTCGTCTACCTCCACCAGAAAGTCGAAGAGGGCCTCATAGTGCACCGCGATGTCGTGGTGGTTCTGCACGGCCAGAGTGACGCCATAGTCCGCGGCCTGGCGGGCGCACTCTTTGACGGCCCGAACACATCGTGACCACCC
>DATGIG010000782.1:0-7377 GCA_035295825.1 Chthonomonadaceae bacterium
CGATCGCGTCCGCAGTCTCTTGCCAGGAGAGGACGCATGCCGCCTGTGGCCGACGATAGAGCCGATAGAACGAGCGCTCGGACGGATCCTGGCGGCGTAGGATCTCGGCGCCGCTCTGCAGTGGCTCGATCATGGCGCCAAAGGCTTCCAATGCTGCGGTATAGCACTTCGCATTCAGCGTGATGGCCGTTTCACGTTCATCCAGAGCAAAGATCGGCTGCGCCAGAATATCCCCGGCGTCCACGCGATCGGTCATGACATGCCACGTGACTCCATGCGTCTTTTCGCGATTCATGATGGCCCAGGATGTGGCATGGACCCCGCCATAGCGCGGTAGCGGGCCGTCATGATAATTGATTGCGTACCGAGCGGGCATTTCAAGGACATCGGATTTCAGAACGTGCGGATTGACAATGCTAAACAGGAAATCGAACGGTTCAAACCGGCAGAGCTCCTGATAGGTGGGTTCCAGATCGGAATGGGGTATCTCGTTACGGTGCGCCCACCGGATCAGATCCGGATCTCCCGACACAACTCCGCAAATCACATTCCCCTTCGACAGCAACAACTCCGCGCATTGAAGCGGTAGCGAACCCTGCCCGACGATCACGCAGCGGAATGTGGCGTCGGCGTCCATTTTGCGATCTGCCATGGTGCTACTCTTTCTCCGCCGCCGGGTCCGACACCCCCCATTCGTCGTCTACATGGCGCCATTCGGATCGTGCAAAACATATGCCCCGTAACCCGCCACGCGCGTTCCCGAATACATCATTATTCGTGATCGTGAATGTAACGACCTGGTCGACAGAATCGATACAATCTTTGTTCAAAAAGACAGCGAGACCAATGTGGTACTCACCATGGGTGAGGGGCATTTGCGGCACGCGACATTCGACTTTTTGATGGCCTTCCGATAGCTGCAGCAGATCGCCAACCAAAGGATTCTTGAAAGTCATAAGCCGTTGTGAATTCTGGTCTTCGATCCGTAGGACGATTTCGGCGATGTCGGCTTCCGGCGGCAGATCCAGACCGATGACTGCCCGAAATTCGCCGCCGAGGGGGAAGCAGCGCGTGACATCGCCGGTCTCATCCAGCAGGGTCAGGGAGGTAATGACACGCCGTTGCCCTGCCTTTGTACGTTCGGCCCCCAGAACCACGGCTCCGGAAGTCGGATCTCCCTGAATCCTCTTGCGGTACTCCCGCGTGATCTCCGTCACCTCGCCATGCTGAACCAGTCGACCGGCATCGAGTAGTAGGCATTGTTTGCAGAGCGCTTCGATCGATACCAAGTTATGGCTTACAAGCAGGACTGTCCGCCCCTCTTGACTGACCTCGCGCATGCGTCCAAGGCATTTGCGCTGGAAGGCAATGTCTCCAACAGCCAGTACCTCGTCAACCAGGAGCACTTCCGGATCGAGGTGCGCGGCTACCGCAAAGGCCAGGCGAAGATACATTCCGCTCGAGTAGCGCTTTACCGGTGTATCTACAAATCTCTCCACTCCCGCAAAATCGACAATCTGGTCGAACTTACGGAGGGTCTCGTGCCGCTTCATTCCAAGAATGGCGCCGTTGAGTAGGATATTTTCACGCCCTGTCAGTTCCGCATGAAATCCGGTGCCGACCTCCAGTAGCGAAGCCACGCGACCGCGGATCGCGGCCCGCCCCGTGGTTGGCTGGGTGATATGCGAAAGGATTTTAAGCAGGGTACTCTTGCCTGCGCCGTTCACTCCGATAAGTCCGGTAACATCCCCCTGTTCGATCTCGAAATCAACCTGTCGCAGCGCCCAAAACGTCTCCCGATCTGCGCCGTCGCTGCGACGATGGGACAGGCTTCGTAATGGCCGCTTTACCATATCCCACATCGACTCCTGGACCGTGCGGTATTTTGCTGTGCCTACTTCGCTGACGCGGTAGGATTTTGACACGTTTTCAACACGTATAACAGGTTGCCCCATGCATCTCATTCCTTGATCTAGATGATATCGGCAAAACGGCGTTCGACCGATCGAAAATAGCCAACGCCGATCCAGAAAAGAACGAGCGCCACGCCGAACGCGATGGCGATCTCGGTCCAGTCGATCCGGCCGTTCAAGAACGCCCAGCGAAAGCCGTCAAGGATTCCCGTCATCGGATTCAGCGCAAGGATGCCTCGCCAGGCCTTGGGAACGATCGAACTCGGATAGATGACGGGGGTCGCGAACATCCATATCTGAATCGTAAACGGCACGACGTACCGGAAATCGCGATACGCCACGGTCAGGGCGGCAAATAGCAGCCCGACGCCGCTCGCCGCCAGGATGGTGCCAACCAGCAACACCGGAACCACTATGACATGCCACGAGATCGGCACCCTATAGTAGAGCATCAACAGCAGGAACACGCCCGTGGACATCGCCAGATCGACCAGACCTGCAATGATCGTAGCAAGGGGTATCATCGTGCGTGGGAAATAGACTTTGGTGATCAGGTTGGAGTTACCGACGAGGGAGTTCGTAGCGTTGTTGACGGCGCCGGAAAAGAATGTCCATGGTAGCAACCCCGCGTACACATAGACGGGATAGGGAATCCCTCCGGTCGTATGGCCAAGCCCGGCCAGACGACCAAAAAACACCGAAAAAACAACCATTGTCATCACGGGTTGGAGTATTGCCCAGGTGACCCCCAGTGCGGTCTGCTTGTACCTTACCTTGACTTCCTTCCACATAAGAAAGTACAGTAGCTCGCGGTAACTCCACAACTCTGCCCAATCAATCCTATTCCAGCCATGAGTTGCGGTATTGACACGCCAATGGGTGTCGGATGTATCTGTAGATGTCGGCAACAGGTGCTCCACAGGATTCGCTCCCTATATACTCCGATTGCGCAAGCGGGCTATCGTCCGCCTGCGCAATGTGAAAAATAGATACAGAAACCTCCGGAAATGTGCAGGGCGCCCTCCGATCCCGGACCTCTCTCGCCCGGCCCTCCGTGCTCGCCTTCATCCCCCGACGAAGCTGCAACGCACTCCAAATCTTAGCGTATTCTAAGAATCTGAAATGCCAAAGTCACGTTATAATGGCTTGTATCCACAGATCCTGTGCCTCTGAATAGCAGCATCATGAAGAGCGAAAAAAGGAGCTGATGATGAAGGAAGGGGAACGGTTTGGAGGCAACAGGCATTGATGTAGAGTCAAGGCAGTTACTGAATGAGGCGGTGGTAGAGCCGAGAAGAGAACACGAGGTTCGTCGCAACAGCGGGAATGTATGGCTCATCGCTGCGGCTGTTTCCCTGTTTCTCGTTCTTGGATTCCTATTGTATCGCTCTACCGGCATGGATGATTGTTATATCAGTTACTGGCCTGCGCACACATTGGCGCACTACGGCCGCATTATCAACTACAGTGGTGAGGCGGTTGAGCAGAGTTCAAGCATGCTCTGGGTGCTTATGCTGGGCGCGCTTGCATTCCTGACGCGCGCTCCCGTCCCTCTGCTCGGCCCGCTGCTCTCTATTGCAGGCGGCGCTCTTGCGGTCGTGTTGGGCTTTCGCCTGGCGGCCCGTCTGGACCAGCGCATTCCTCCCTACGCCCTGTTTCTCATGGCCTCGGCGACTTACCTCCTCTACTGGTCCTTCACGGGTATGGAGACAAGCTTTGTGGGCGCATGTACTGCCTGGCTTGCGCTCGCCTATAGCGATTATCTTTCCGGCGTGCGTAATCGGCGGTTTGAGATCGTGGCAGCGACGATTTGTTGCGAACTCATTCGACCGGAGATGGGCGCTGTGCTGTTTGTGTTGCTTATCGGACTGGCAGGAGCACTCTGGATTCGGCGTAAGCGGAGCTTCCTTACCGCGGAAGATTTCAAGGCGCACCTCATTCGCCTGGGTTTTCTTGGGCTCGTGGTTGTCGGCGCCATTCTCGGTTTTGCGGCAGCCAGATGGGGTTATTTTCATAGCATTGTCCCCGAGCCTGCCCTTGCAAAAGGGGGAAGGCATCCTCTTTTGCGTGATGGATTCGTCTATCTGACCATGTGGTTCATCCATATAGACATATTGCCGGCGGTATGCCTCCTGCTGGCAGGGATTGTCTGGGCGTTGCGGGATGTCGTGGTAGCGCCCTCTTTGAACATGATCCGACTCGTCTGTTCGCTGCTTCTAGTCACCTATGGTTGTTTTATCGTGTGGGTTGGTGGAGATTGGATGATCTTAGGGAGATTTACCGTGCATGTGCTCCCGGTAGCGCTGGTGCTGGCAGCCGATGCGCTGGTTCGCTTTACCCCACGACGACTTCTCGGAGCGATTGGACTGGTGATAATCGCGTTTCAGTTGTTCGCCGCCGTCCGGAGCGCAGGGAAATATGGCATTATGACGTCACTCTCCCCTTCCGGGGAGGCGGTCGATCCGACGCTCCGTCCAGAGCTCTCCTGGTTTGAACGCAACGACAGATTATTCGTTCGGGATGCTACGGTGGAACAGGCCGTAGATCGTGTCGTGACGCGAATGCTCGCAACCGGACACTCGATGGTTCATTTGTACAGCGGACAGATGGGCATCGTCATGTACAGACAAGGCATCCGCCACTTTGGTCATATCGACGTGACCGACCGACACGGCCTTGCCGATGGACGCATGGTCCATTGTGAACGAGCCGCAGATCGAGCGCGAAAACCCAACGGACTGGCTATTGATTACTCCTGGTACCTGCCTCTTCGGAAAGAGTTGGAACGTGATTGCGGGATCCCCTCGCCCGACATTATCTACGATGTCGAAAACCCACATACCTCTGCGCGTGCGGTTGTAATCCATAACAATGGTTACGCCCTCGTTTTCCATAAGATCTGCGATGTACCCCGGAACCGTGCCTGGCCTCCCGGATACGATATCAAGATGTCGGAGTTCATCGCTGTGCGCCGGGATCTCCTGCCGATACTCGGATGCCCTGAGGTTCCGGCGGACCAGTTCCAGGATAGTACGCAGCACCTGGCTTCAAAAACGGAGCAAAGTGACCTGGCGAGCGAGCACGCCATCCGTACCAATCCCTAAACCACCGCAGTTAGCATCTGCTAACGGAATGCTGAAGTCTTCCCCGCTCTCATCAGGCGGTTGGTTTCCTCTGAAAAGAGCGGAGCCAACCGCTTTTTGCGAACGGATTGCTACAGAGCTTTTGCGCCTCCGGCAGGATTCTCACGCGATTTCCCGAAATTTCTTATCCATAGTGCGGACGAACGCGCTATGGGAGGTAGTCGTGAAGGTACCTTGGCGGATCGAGCTTTTAGGACGGCTCTGCATCAAACACGGCGCGTGGGAGACTGCATGGTTGCAGCCACGCAAAACGGGCGCGCTCTTAGCCTATCTGGCTTACTACGCTGCTCGCACCCATCCGCGTGAGGAGTTGTTGGAGATCCTCTGGCCGAACGAAGCGCCGGACGTAGTGCGCAACCGGTTGCGAGTGGCGCTCAGTACGCTGCGTCAGCAATTACAACCCTCCCCCTTGCCTGCAGCTCCCCTCCTTCTGGCAGACCGTGCAGCCCTGCAGATCAACGCCGCGTACTGTTCGACGGATGTCGCTGAGTTCGAGAGGGCCCTGCAAGCCGCGGACCATACGCCTGTCGAGGCCGAACAGGCTGCCTTGCTGGAGAGCGCCGTCGCGTTGTATGGCGGCGATCTCCTGCCGGGGTATGAGGAAGCCTGGGTCTTCACGGAGCGGCAGAGGCTGGCGGATGCCTATCTGGGTGCGCTCCGGCGTCTGACGCGACAGCGGGCGCAGGCGCACGATTTCGATCGCGCACTCGATTACGCGCGGCGCGCGCTCAATGTAGATCCCCTGCGCGAAGAGTCCCATCGCAGCCTGATACGCCTCTACCTGGCTGTCGGGAGACCCGCAGCGGCATGGCGCCAGTATCAGGAACTGGCGCATTTGTTGAGAGAGGAGTTAGGGACAACCCCCACCCAGGCCACAGACCAGCTTGTGGAATCGCTCCCCCAGAGCGTTGGCTCGCTTCCGGTCCCGTCGAGCGCGTCCAGTTCACCCGTCTCCTCCAGGACCTCTGCAGTGGTGAAGTGTGCGCCTTCTCCCTTGCCCATGTCTCCACCGTCGCTGCCGGAGCCCACTGCGCTTCCGCAACGGAACCGGCTGCCGGTAGCGTATTCGCGCTTTTTCGGAAGGGAGGAGGAGAGCGCGCAACTGCGCGAACGGCTCCTCTTCTCCCTCTCCGCAGAGGCAAGACCTTTGCAGCCTCCGGTTCGCCTGATCACCCTGGCCGGGCCGGGAGGCTCCGGCAAAACGCGCCTGGCCCTGGAAGTCGCCGGGCAGGTATACACGGCCTACCATGCCGCCGTCTGGTGGGTTCCCCTGGCCGATCTGAGCGATCCTGGCCTGATCCCCGATGCGATCTTGAATGCGCTCGGCGCGGAGCGCGCGCCGGAGCGCGCCCCTCTGGAGCAAGTGGGAGAGATCCTTGCCAGGCAGCCCTCCCTGCTGGTTCTGGATAACTTCGAGCATCTGCTCCCCCGCAACTCCCCTGGGCTCCAGGATCACTCCGTGGAATCCCCCGACGGCGCTGAGATCCTCCGGCAATTATGCGAGCGTATTCCCCTGTTGACCTGCCTGGTAACGTCACGACAGCCGCTCGCCCTGGTGAGCGAACAGGTCTTTCCGGTCCTGCCCTTGATGACCCCGCTCAAGCCGGGTACGCCCGAGCGCCTGCTGGAGTTTCCCAGCGTCCAGCTCTTTGTCGACCGTGCACAGGCGGTCTATCCGGCGTTCCGGGTGACGGAACAGAACGCCTCCGATATCGCCGCCCTCTGCCACTCTCTGGAAGGCGTGCCGCTGGCGATCGAATTGGCTGCGGCCTGGGCGCAGATGTTGACGCCCGCCCAGATGCGAAGCCGACTGCATCAGCGCTTCGAGCTTCTGGTGAACCGCCGGAAAGACGTTCCGGTTCGGCATCGCAGCCTGCATGCGGCGATGGAGTGGAGCGCCCGCCTGCTGGAGCCGTCTCTGCACCGCTTCTTTGTGCGGCTCTCCGTCTTTCGGGGGGGTTGGACCGCCGAGGCGGCGGAAGCGTTCTGCCTGAACAGGGCGGAGGGAGAGGGGCCGCGGACGGAGCCACGTCCCTCCCTCTCCGGCCTGGACCTTCTCCTCCAGTTGCGTGATCGTTCCCTGGTGGTAGCTGAGGAGGTCGGCAAAGAGATGCGTTTTCGCCTGCTGGAGATGCTCCGGGAGTACGCGGCGGAGCAACTGGATGCCGGAGAGCAGGCGGAGCTGTCGCGCCTCCACGCGGACTACTATCTGCATGTGGCCGAGGAAGCGCATACCCATATCCGTTCCGGGCAGGAGATTGCCGTGTGGTTGGATTGCCTGGGAGCGGAGCATGACAACCTGCGCACGGCGCTGGACTGGT
>DATGIG010000783.1:0-32973 GCA_035295825.1 Chthonomonadaceae bacterium
CGTGATCACGGCCTATACGCCCACCTACGGCACCAATGTGCTGCACCTCCTGAGTCGCGACACCATGCAGGTCACGCTCTGCGTCGGTCTCTCCAACCTGTTCTGGCTGCCGGTGATGGGGGCGCTGTCCGACCGGATCGGGCGTCGCCCCCTGCTCATCGCCTGCACCGGCCTGGCCCTGCTCACCGCCTATCCCGCCATGCTCTGGCTGGTCCGCGATCCCTCCTTCGGACGGCTGCTGGCCGTTGAACTCTGGCTCTCTTTTCTCTATGCCAGTTACAACGGCGCGATGGTCGTCTCCCTCACGGAGATCATGCCGGAGGAGGTGCGGACCTCCGGCTTCTCGCTCGCCTATAGCTTAGCCACCGCGCTCTTCGGCGGCTTTACACCCGCTATCTGCACCTACCTCATTCATCACACCAAGAACCAGGCCATGCCGGGGCTATGGCTGGCCTTCGCTGCCGCCTGCGGCCTTACGGCGACGCTGTTGGCCGGATTGAAATCACCCGAAAACGTTACTACGAAACGATCTGGTTGATGGCCGCGACCTCTTCGGAGGTCAGTTTCCAACCGGCAGCGGCGGCGTTGTTCTGAGCCTGCTGTACCGAGGTCGCCCCGGCGATGACCGAGGCGATGGAGGGATGGGCCAGCAGCCAGCCGAAGGCGAGCTCCAGCAGCGTGTGGTTCCGCGCCTCGGCGAATGCGATCAGCGCCTCGACCTTATCGAGGTTCTCCTCGGAGAGCAGGCCGGCGTTCCGTCCCTCGGCCTGGATGCGGGTCCCTTCGGGGAAGGGCTGGCCCTTCCGGTACTTGCCCGTGAGCAGGCCGTTCGCCAACGGGAAGTAGGGCAGGAAGGCGATGCCGGTCCGCTCGCACTCCGGCAACACGTCCTGCTCCGCCGCGCGATGGAACAGGCTGTAGTGGTTCTGAACGCTCACATACCGCGCCGCGCCAGGCCTGGCAGCCGCTTCCGCCGTGCGTAGTTGCTCCACGGAGAAGTTCGAACAGCCGATCTCGCGCACTTTGCCCGCCTGCACCAACTCGTTCAGCGCGCCCATCGTCTCTTCCATGGGCGTGTGGGGGTCCGGTGCATGGAGCTGATAGAGGTCAATGCGGTCCGTCCGCAGGCGTCGCAGGCTGTCTTCCGCCGCCTGCTTGATGTATGCCGCCGACGCCCCGCCCGGTCGGGCATCATCCAGCTTGATCCCGAACTTGGTGGCGAGCACCACCTCATCGCGGCGCGATCCCAGCGCCTGCCCGATGAACTCCTCGCTCTTCGTCCCGCCATAGATGTCGGCGGTATCGAAGAAGTTGATGCCCGCGTCGAGCGCAGCATAGACCACCTTCGCGGTGGCGTCCGCATCCAGGCGTCCGCCAAAATTGTTGCAGCCCAGTCCCACCAGCGATACTTCCAGCGAACCGATCCGTCGAGTCTCCTTCATGTATTTTCCTCCTATGATGTGTCTTCCGTAAATTCGTTATTTCTCACAATTGAGGGCGCAGCCTGTAGGGGCGCTGCTTGCTGCGCCCTGAGCGCCCCTACAGGCTGCCCCATGAGAAGGCGGGCAACCCCCTGTGGTTGCCCCTACAAAGGGTGCGAACGCCCGGCCTTACGCCTTTTCGGCGATCCAGGCATTCGGCGGCATAATCCCCGTTCCCGGATAGAAAGTGATACAGACAATCTGGACCGGGTTCAGCACCGTCAGACCGCCATCGCTTCGCGTGATATGCAGGCCGCCGCCGGAGAGGATCTGCTGCAGAAGGACGTTCTGCTCCTGAGGCTGTCGCATGGGCGCCTCCATATTGACCTCAAGGATATGGCGCTTGCCGTCCATCAGCTCGATCTCGGTGTAGACGGTCACGGTCTCGCCCGGCACGACGTGCGCATAGTTCTCCGGCTTGAAGCGCTCTTGCATCTGCGCCTGAGTGATCTCCTTGATGGTATGGACGCCGCGATAGTGGGGAAACTCCGGCAGATTGTCGCCGAAAAAGTCCACCTGGACCACGCGGGCACACGGAAAGACCGTTAAAGAGTGCGCCCCACCCAGGGCGAGATGGTGTTGGGAAAAGAGCTTCGTGGGCTGTAAGTGGGAAAGCAGGTTCTGAATGGCCTGCGGATCGGTCAGGTGGAATTTTACGGATAGCCTGTCCTCTTGATGCACCTGAATGGTCAGTTTTGCGCCTGTTCCGCTTGTCATAGTCTCTCCTTTTCTGAATGTATGTTTCCCACACGCGATGCCTGAGGCGAGATGCATGCACCAGGGGAATCGGAGGAAAGGGACACGCTTTTAAATACGTCCGAGCCGGATCAAATGATGCCGGGCTGCTCAACATTGCCTGAGGCTGCCTCTCAATCCGTCAAATGGGGGATGTAATGGGAAGCCAAACGTGCTATAAGGGAGATGGATGCTTCTGGAAGGGGCCGGTTCGTGGGCAGGAAATATCGTGCAGATTGACGAAGAACCAGGATGATTTGCTATGATTGCTCCTCGTTCCGACTTTCGCGACCCCATTGCTGGAACGAGCCTCCGGACGCAATGCGGCGTTCTATTCTGCCTCTCCTCCGGATGCCGCGCTGCTTCCTGTTACGACAAGTGGAAGGGAGAACCGTGGTGCTTATCGGAGTTCCAAAAGAGACGTTTCCGGGCGAATGTCGCGTTGCGCTGGTCCCGACAGCGGTCGCCCACTTGAAGAAGGCGAAGCTGGAGGTGGTCGTCGAGGAGGGGGCAGGCGCGCTGGCCGGCTTTCCGGATGCCGCCTACCAGCATGCGGGGGCTGCTCTCTGCGATGCACGCGCAAAGGTTTTTGCCGACGCCGATGTCATCGTGCAGGTGCGTGGGTTGGGCGCGAACCCGGAGGGGTGGCGGGCCGATCTGGATCTCGCCCACGCCGACCAGACGTTTATCGCGACCATGGACGCTCTGGGGTCCATGGAGCCGGCCCTGGAGGCCGCCCGGCGCAACCTGGCGACCTTTGCCCTGGATCTCACGCCCCGCATTACCCGCGCGCAGGCGATGGATGTCCTCTCCTCTCAGGCGAACCTGGCGGGTTACAAGGCGGTTCTGTTCGCCGCCAACGCCATCCCCAAGATCTTCCCCATGCTGATGACCGCCGCAGGGACCATCACCCCGGCGAAGGTGCTGGTGGTGGGCGCGGGCGTTGCAGGGCTGCAGGCGATTGCGACCGCGCGCCGACTGGGCGGCGTTGTCAGCGCCTACGATGTGCGCCCGGCGGCGAAGGAGCAGGTGGAGAGCCTGGGGGCGCGCTTTGTCCAGCTTCCGGTAGTGACCGAGGCGGCGCAGGATACGGGCGGCTATGCGAAGGCGCTGGGGGCGGAGTTCTACGCCCGGCAGGCGGAGCTGATGACGCAGGTGGTAGCGGAGAGCGATGTGGTCATCACCACCGCCGCCGTGCCCGGCCAGAAAGCGCCGATCCTGATTACCCGCCCGATGGTGGAGCAGATGCAGCCCGGCTCCGTCATTGTGGACCTGGCCGCCGAGCGGGGCGGCAACTGCGAACTGACCCAGCCGGGCGAGACCCTGATCCACCAGGGTGTGACCGTGATGGGGCCGCTCAACCTCTCCTCGACCCTGGCTCACCACGCCAGCCAGCTCTTCGCCAAGAACATCTCCGCGTTCCTGCTCAATATGGTGAAGGATGGGAAACTCCAGCCGGATACGCAGGACGAGATCGTCTGCGAGACGCAGCTCACCGCCGGCGGAAAAGTGGTTCATCCCAAGCTGCGCGAGCGCCTCGGCAGCGGCGCGCCATAAGGCGGCTTTGTACGGCGTTGAAACGCCGTTCTGAAATGCAAAACCCGCCGTCGCGGGTTCGGAATGCAGTCCGCGAAGGCGGACTTGGCGTATCAGAACGAGGTTTTAACCTCGTGGAATCCATTCCGTGCCATAAGGAGAGAAAATAGATGGCTCCCTGGATGCAAAATCTGTATGTCTTTGTCCTGGCGACCTTTCTGGGGTTTGAGGTCATCCGGCGCGTCTCCCCCCTGCTCCACACCCCACTCATGTCGCTGACCAACGCGATCTCGGCGATCAGCCTGGTCGGGTCGCTGGTGGTGCTGGGCGAGCAGCGCAACACCTTCAGCACCGTATTGGGCGCGGTCGCCGTGACCGCCGCGACCATCAACGTCGTCAGTGGCTTCCTCATCACCGACCGTATGCTGCGCATGTTCAAGAGACAGGACAAGAAACAGGAGCAAATAAAAGATGAACGACCCCGTCTCACCCAATAGCCCCCAGATCGGCGGATTGCCGCTGTTCACGCAGGTCAGTTACCTGATCGCCTCCGCCCTCTTTATCCTGGCGCTCAGGTGGCTCAGCGCCCCCAACACGGCGCGGCGCGGCGTCGTGGCGGGCGAGGTCGGCATGATCCTCGCCATCGCCGGGACGCTGGTCCTGCCCGACATCCAGAGCTTTCAGTGGATCATCATCACGCTCCTGGTCGGCACGGCAGTCGGCATTCCCCTGGCGTACCTGATGCCCATGACCGCCGTGCCCCAGCGGACAGCGCTCTCACACTCCTTCGGCGGCCTCGCTGTGGGAGCCGTGGGGACCGCGAAGTACTACCTCTGGCTGGCCCAGGAGCCGCAGCATCTGACGCCGTTCACCATGGGCGTCCTGATGCTGGAGGTGCTGCTGGGCTTTCTGACGTTTACCGGCAGCCTGATGGCGTTCGGGAAGCTTCAAGATCTGCTCCCCTCGCGGCCCATGGTCTACCGGGGCCAGAATGTCATCAACCTGGGGCTGCTGAGCGTGGCCGTGGCGCTGGGCGTCTGGCTGACAATCGTCCCGTCGCAGCAGATCCTGTTCCCGATCATTGCGGGCCTGGCGCTCGTCTTCGGAGTGCTGCTCATTCTACCCATCGGGGGCGCGGACATGCCGACGGTCATCTCGCTGTTGAACTCCTACGCGGGCCTCTCCGCCTGCGCCATGGGATTTGTGCTGGACAACAAACTGCTCATCATCGCGGGCGCGCTGGACGGCTCTTCGGGGTTTATCCTCTCCATCATCATGTGCAAGGCGATGAACCGCTCCTTTACCAACGTGCTGTTCGGGGCCTTCGGGCAGGTGGAGACCAAGCAAATCGCAGCAGCGGAGAAGCGGACGGTCCACAGCGCCCTGCCGGAGGAGGCGGCGGAGATCCTGGGCATGGCCAGTTCGGTGGTCATTATTCCGGGCTACGGCATGGCGGTGGCGCAGGCGCAGCATCGGGTGCGCGAACTCTACGACCTGCTTACGAAACGGGGCGTGAATGTGAAGTTCGGCATCCATCCGGTGGCGGGGCGCATGCCCGGCCACATGAATGTGCTGCTGGCCGAGGCGGACATTCCCTACGACCGCCTGGCCGAGATGGAGGACATCAACCCGGAGATGCCGCAGGCAGACGTGGCGCTCATCATCGGGGCCAACGACGTCACCAACCCCGCCGCCCGCACCGACAAGAGCAGCCCGATCTACGGCATGCCCATCCTGGACGTGGACAAAGCCCGGACCGTCATGGTCATCAAGCGGAGCATGGCATCCGGTTTCGCCGGCATCGAGAACGAACTCTACTACATGGACAAGACCCTGATGCTCTTCGGCGACGCCAAGTCCTTCGTCGGCGAGATCGTCAAGGAACTCTCCTCCAACCACAACTAAGCTACGAGGCGGAGTGTGTCTTTCACGCTCCGCCTCTTATCCGAGCTTCCTCCTGAAGAGCAGACAGCCATTCGTGAAATGTTTGTGGAGTGTGAAGCCACTCGACCCATATGGTCAAAATACTTGGCTGGTGATGGCTTTCGGCAAGCGTTGCCATGCGTATTCACGGAAGAACCTGATCAATCTGCTTAGGCGGAGAGCGACGGCGGCGCGGCATGCCCATTAGGCTGATGACGGGCGAGCCAATTTTCCACATCCGTAATTGATCTGAAATCGAATAAACTCTCGCCAAGTTCGTCAAGTTCATCTGCGGTGAGAGCGTCCAGGCGCGCTTCTATCTCTGACGGGACAACTCCGAAGCGCTTCTTAATCTGCCGCATGACAATGCGCTTCTGTCCGATCTTTATCCCTTCTCTCTTAAAACTGGATATGAGTTGCATGGTTGCCTCGGCAAAAAATCAAGATCGAAATACCTCCTCAATGTTTTATTTAGGTTGAGAGTGATGACGAGGCATCTTGACCATTGGGCTTATGACGAGTCAACCAGTTCTCTACGTCTGCAATCGAGGTGAAATCAAGCAGATTGTCGGTGAGTTCGTCAAGTTGATCGGACGATAAGGCATCCAGGCGCTTTGTAATCTCTGGTGAGATCACTCCGAAACGGCGGCTCATCAAACGGACGATAACCGATTCCTTCCCCTGATGTTGCCCGATCTGTATGCCCTCTCTTCTAAAACTCGACATGAGTTGCATGACTGTCTCCTGTTCTTCGGGTGCGAGCCTTGCAAACTCGCGTTGATATTGTTTGGTCTCTTCCGCCGTCAGTTTCAAGTAACTCTCGGCGAAAGTCCAGATAAGTTCTGCCCTGGCCGGATCCAGCTTCAGTGTCGCCAGCATCCGGGACACCTGATTCAACACCTTTGGCCTGTCATGCGGCTCGATCCTCATCTTAGCCATCAAGGCCGCCGCCACCGGATTGACTTTGTTCATAAAGTCCCGCCAGGGCAATCGGTTCAACTGGATCACCATGTAGTCGAATTGTAGCACGGTTTTATCGGGAAATGCCACCTCATAACGATGCGGTTTCTGACGGAGCGGCTTATCGAAAGAGAAGATCACCACCGGATAGATCGGCAGGTCGTGCTTTTCGTGCAGCCGGGCGAAGTATGCAAACATCCGTTTGGGAAAGTTCGACTTGGACGTTGCCTGGTTTTCTACATGCACCAGGAAGAACGTTGCCTGTCCCCGAAAACGAGCTTTAACCAGCAGATCCACGATATGCTTCTCCCTAGCCTGAATATTGGTAATGACTTCTTGGGACTGAAATTCAAAACCTTGTGGATCGAGATATTCCGCCACATCGAGCAGGAACAGTTCAACGAATTCGGCAAAGAACGTGGTGAGCAATTGTTTGAAAGCGCTGTCGTGATCCATCTCTCTTGTACCTGCCTTGGTCAATGACCGATCCGAAGAAGTCGTTGAAAGGCGACTTCCGGGATGGTTTCTTTTCTTCTACTACCTGGTACGGAGAGAGACCGGAAAGCATTGTACTACAAATTTTTGGAATGGAACTCTCCACAAACTACAGGGGATCAGACCATCTTGCGCCAGATAAAGACGACTTCGCCGAGGATGGTCTCCGGGGTGAGTTGGGCCTGTCCCAACTCGGCAAACGCGGCGACGGCCATGTCGCCGCTGATGAGGATTCCCTCCGGCTCGGCGCGCTTCTGGAGTTGCGCGGCGCGGTCGATGACGACACTGTTGAGGTGCCCTATCGGTGCGCCGTCTTCGATGGCGACATCTCCCGCGTTCACCCCGCAGCGGAGCCGGAAGGGCGGCATCAGTGCGTTACTGATCGTAGAGTTGAACTGCGGCAGACGCTCCTGCAGCGCCCGCGCCGCGCGGATGGCGGCGGCATCGTTGGGGAAGAGGCACATCATGCCGTCGCCCGCCGTGCTCTGGATCTGCCCTCCGTTGGCGGCGACGATCTGCTCGATCCAGCGCCGCAACTGACCGAAGGCGTGTTCGACGGCGAGGTCGGAAGCGCCGTGCTTCATCTCGGTCGAGCCGACGACGTCCACACTTAGGAACGCGCGGTGCTGCTTCTGCCCCTGCAACTGCTGCTGGAGCGCAAAGAGCGCATCCAGTAGTTCGGCGCGCGATAGGTTGCCCACTTCCTTCTTCTCGGCGGAGGGCAGGGGAAAATAGCGTTCACGCAGACGAGCGCCCGCGTTGCCCAGCAGACTCAGCATTCCCGCCCCCACAAACGCGTAGGGAAGCGCCGTAGCCCCATCAATCCCGTACCCGGTGGGAACCGCATAGGGGAACGTGGCAGCCAGCGCACAGGCGAGGACCAGGCCGGAGATACGGCCCAGGGACTTCTTTCCGGTCAGGAAGCCCTGAAGGACCGCGAGCGGGCCGGGAGCCAGCAGCGAGAAAAAGATCGCCAGGGAGGTAGATTCCTCCGTGGGCGCCAGGCCTCCTCTTGGGGAGAAAAAACGCGGCGACAGACCGGCGCGCACCATGAAATAGGCCAGCGTGCCCCAGAAGAAGGGAAACGCCAGCGCGACGATGGCAGTATAGAATTCCGCTTTGCTGGCGGTTGTCGTGGTCGTCTGCGCAGCCGTCTGCGTTGTCTTTTTCAAGACCTTCTGCTGGGTCAGTTGGTCCAGCGCCTTCCGGACGAAAGCGGGTTCGAGGCCGACTTCCGCCCCGATGGCCTCCATCTGCTGTGCGGTCAGGGTCTCTCTATGCTCATCCTGCAGGCGCGAGGCCAGGGTCGTCACCTGTTGCAATAGGGCGGGCTGGTAGCGCGATTCGGTCTCTTGCTGCGGCTCAAAATTCATCTGCGTCATAAATGCTTGCCAGGAGCCCCCAACTTCTGACGGGGAAGGAATGGCGTCCTTGTACTCTGTCAGAAACAACCATTCCCTCTCTCCTTCCTTTCATGAATTTCTCAAACAGACTTTCCGCTTTGATCGGGTGTCCAAGAGTATCTGAGTATGAAACTGGTTCTCAAACTCAAACTCCTTACCGACACACCGACCGATCTCCTCTTGAGACAGACTGCTCAGGTCTATCATCAAGCTTGTAACGCTCTGTCTCAGATCGCCTTCCAGAACCAGACTTTTTCTCCCTTTACCTTACATCTGCTCGCTTACTATCCAATCAAGACAGAGTTCGAGCTTCCCTCCCAACTCATCATCCGAGCCATCGCCGAGGTCTGCTCTGCTTATAAATCCCTGGTCGCTCAGATTGAACAACACAATCTCTCCTGCCAACCTAGCGAGCAAAGAGAACTCGAACCCCTCCAGTTCCAGCCCGATCTCGCCGTTCCCTTTGACCAGAGAGTGATGCTGTTGAATACCCATCAGCATCGTGTCTCGCTACGTACTCTCAAAAGCCGGATCTGGATTGACTTCCAGGTGGGACAGAAACGCCAACATCTGCTCGCCTATGCTCACGGTCAAGCCGACCTCAAACGCTATGGCAAGCAATGGTTCCTCTTCCAGACACTCGAGGTGCCCGAAGCCGATCCTATTGTCACCACCAACCACATCGGAGTGGATGTAGGCATCTGCACGGTCGCCTCCTCCACCGATGGCAAGCAGACATTACGCTTCCCAGGCGAGCAGATCCGTCAGGTAAGGAACCATCATTACCATCTCCGAAGAGGACTACAACGCCACAATACCAAATCTTCTCGTCGGAGAGTGCGCAAACTCCGAGACAAGGAGTCTCGCACGGTTCGTACTTACAACCATCTAGTCTCCCGTCGTATTGTCCAACAGGCTCAACGCACAAACTCCACGCTTGTCCTCGAAGCTCTCGATGGCATCCGTGCAGGGGTAAAGGTTCACAGAAGCCAACGACGGGAGCGTTTTTCCTGGGCATATGCTCAGTTGCAGCAAATGATCGTCTACAAGGCAAAGCTGGCGGGCATTCCCGTGATGTTCGTTGCTCCCGATTACACCAGCAAGACCTGCTCAAAGTGCCACTTTATGTCCGACCGGAACCGTCCCACTCAGGCATGGTTCAAATGTGTCCATTGTGGTTTCTGCGGGCATGCCGACGACAATGCTGCAATGAATATCCGATTTCTTGGGGCAGTGTCAGCCTGCCAGAAGCGAACGGTCTATATGCAAGAGTATCTGCAAACGGATCGTTGCAAGCCCCTGCGCTTTAACAGGGGTAGCTGACCTGCGTCACGTTTGTTTCTCCTCAAGGCGGGGAAACCGGCCCCTTCCCAGCGAATTGGCCCTTCCCGGCAGAGTATTCACGATAGGACCAGGAAAATCCTGTTTCAAGGCAGATGCGGGTGGGGAACTTACAACCCTCAAGAAATGTTCTTTCTCATAGGATGGGAATAGGCTTCCCTCCCATGCACGTATTACGAAAGAGAGAAAGGAGGGTTTCGATGCGAACGCCTCTGCATTTATTTCTTTTGCCTGCGGCGCTGCTGCTTGCCGGGTGTGCGGTTCAACATAGTGAGGTCATCTCCTCCGGCCCGCCGAGCCAGGACCCGATAGCGCGCGCCACACCTGCGTCTTCTCCTGCCGCGCCTCCTCCGATGGCTTCAAGCGCGTCTGCTAAGCCGTCTCAGCTGGAAACCACCGAGGAGACGATCCGCCCACCGCTCACGCCGGGCAAGGACGGCAAAGTCCATAAGACCGACGCAGAGTGGAAAGAACTGCTGACCCCAGAGCAGTATGACATCACCCGCCAGGCCGGAACAGAGCGCGCCTTTACCGGCGCCACCTGGAATAACCACGAGGAGGGGATCTATCGCTGTGCGGACTGTGGTCAGGAACTCTTCTCCTCCCGCACCAAGTTCGATTCCGGGACCGGCTGGCCCAGCTTCTGGCAGCCCCTCGCTGCAAACCGCGTGACGCTGGCGGCGGACTTTAGCGACAACATGACGCGCACGGAGGTACGCTGCAGCCGCTGCGACGCCCACCTAGGGCACGTCTTCGATGATGGCCCCGCACCCACCGGCCAGCGCTACTGCATGAACTCCGCCGCGCTGGTATTCATCCCGAAGAAGAAGTAGCTCCGCAACATTGACGCTTTCCCGCGCCGTTTGCTATACTCCCCTGAGCGAAATTCGTGGGGGAAATCCGCGTTAGGATAGCAAATTTGGAATGCGCGGAGCGCGACCGCTTTCGAACGGCGCGGGAAAGCGAGGGGGAAGATGACCCGATTGACCCACCTGGACGAGGCAGGGCATGCCCATATGGTGGACGTTTCCGACAAGGCCGAGACCGTGCGCCGCGCCGTCGCCACCGGCCGTATCCTGCTGCACCCCGACACCGTGCGCCTGCTGCGCGACGGCGCCGTACCCAAGGGCGACGCGCTGGGCGTCGCTCGTGTGGCGGGTATCCTCGCCGCCAAGCGCACCAGTGACCTGATCCCCCTCTGCCATCCGCTCCCTATCACCAAGGTCACCCTCGACCTGACCGTCACCGACACCGGCGTGGACATCGAGGCCGAGGTGCGCGTCACCGGCAAGACCGGCGTGGAGATGGAGGCCCTCACCGCCGTCTCGGTCGCCGCCCTCACGCTCTACGACATGGTCAAAGCCGTGGACAAGGCCGCCGTCATCACCGACATCCGCCTGGAGGCCAAGTCGGGCGGCAAAAGCGGGGAATATTTTTCACCACAGAGGGACACAGAGAGAACACAAAGAGGAGAAGAGGAATGAGGGCAGATATTTATGATCCACAGATTAACGCAGATTACCGCAGATTACAAACCCTTTCACCTCAATCTACAGATATAAGAACGATAAGAAGGCGTCGAAAATCTGCGTTAATCTGCGTTAATCTGTGGATTATTCTCCTGTTTTTCTCTGTGTTCCTCTGTGTCCTCTGTGGTGAAAATGCATTCGCGCAGAACCGCACTCGGTTTCCACTGCCGTCGCCGATGGTCCCGGATGCGCTCGGGGTCAACATCCACTTTACCGACCCGCGACCGGGGGAGATGGAGCAGTTGGCGGGCGCGGGCTTTCGCTGGGTGCGCATGGACTTCTTCTGGGGCGGTATCGAGAGGCGGAAGGGGGTATACGACTTCGCGGCCTACGACCGCCTCATGGCGACGCTGAAGGCGAAAAAGATCCGCCCTATTTTTATTCTGGACTATGGAAACGACCTGTACCAGGAGGGTTCGCCGCGCAACGAGGTATCCCGAGCGGCCTTTGCCCGGTTTGCGGCGGCGGCGGTCACGCACTTTCAGGGTCAGGGCATCCTCTGGGAGATGTGGAACGAGCCGAACGGCGGGTTCTGGAAGCCCAGCGCCAATGTGGACGAGTACATCGCATTGGCATTGGAGACGGGCAAGGCCATTCGAGCGGCGGCTCCGGAGGAGTGGTACATCGGCCCGGCAGTCTCCGGCATGGACTTCGACTTTATGGAGAAGTGTTTCCGCGCCGGGATGCTGGACTACTGGGACGCCGTCTCGTTCCATCCGTATCGCAACGAGCCGCCGGAGACCGCCGCGCAGGACTTCCTGCGGGTGCGCGAGGCGATTGCGCAGTATGGCAAGGGCAAGAACATTCCCATTTTGAGCGGGGAGTGGGGATACTCTGAGTTGTATCCGGGATTAAGTTTGGATTTACAGAGCAAGTACATCGCCCGGCAATTCCTGAGCAATCTTGCCAATGGCCTGATCGTTTCGATCTGGTACGATTGGCATGACGACGGGACCGATCCGAAGGAGGTGGAGCACCACTTCGGAACGGTGTACAACGACTACAAGCCCAAGCCGACCTACCTGGCCGCGCAGACATTAACGCGGACGCTGAACGGTTTGCCGTTCAATAAGCGGCTCTCGCTGGCTTCCGCGAATGATTATTGTCTGTTGTTCGGGGATGGTAAGAACCTGCGCCTCGCAGTATGGACCACGGAGAAGACGCCACATAAGGCGGTGCTTCCGGTCAGCGCAGGCAAGTTCGAGGGCGTTGATTACCTGGGGGAGAAGGCGGCGGCGACGGCAGGTGCGAACGGACTGGCTTTGCAGCTATCCGACGCTCCGCAGTACCTTATTCCGGAAGGTGAGAACGCGCTGCTGGAGTTGGCGGCAACGTGGCGGACATTGCCTTCGGTAGTACGCGTCAACGGAGAGAACCAAACGCTTCGCAGTTTGCCAATAGATTTCGGAGGGTTTCCGGAGGGGAAGGCTCCGCCGGACCACATTCATATCACGGTCGAGGGTTGGGGCACGGACGCGGATCCGGCGGCGATTGGGACCCGCTGGTTGGAACTGAGCGGCAACGTGCATAGCAGTAGAGTGGAAATAACGGAACAGGGGCGCAGGCAGTTGCGGAGCCGGGCGGATGAGAACCACCGGGTCCGGGTCACGCTGACTGTGGATGGCGTCGGCTCGGTTGCGCAGGAGACGCACCTTACGCCCCGCAACCCGCTGAGCCTGACCCCTATTCCGCTGCCCGAAGGCGGCCTCCTGGTGCGCATTGAAAACCTGACAGGAGAGCCGTTTTCCGGCAGGCTGTTTGCCAATACGCCGGGCTCTCACCCACTGCCGCTCGATTTCGCTCCGGGCGAGCGCGAGAAAGAATTTCGAATCGTGCCTGCCGCGGTGCGCGGCGGTGGCTCATCTGCACAGTTTACCATCGAGACGATGACGGCGGACGGCAACAGTCCCGTCCTGACCACGCCGGGACTGCGCTTTACCCCTCTGGAGGCGTTCCGCTATCCGCTGGGAGCCATGCCTCCGTCGTCCGACTACCGTGTCGAACCGGATGGCGATCCGAAGGTCGCGTCGAATTTGACGTGGACCGTGGTCAAGCCGCCGGCTGGGCTGGTCGGAGGCGCCGATACGGGCCTGCGCATTACCTACGACTTTTCGCCCGGCTGGAAGTTTCTCCGCCTCTCGCCGCAGGGCGCAAAGCGGGATCCACTTCCCGGTGAGCCCTACGCCCTGGGGATGTGGATCTATGGTGACAACTCCGGCGACATCCTCAACGCCCGCTTTACCGATGCGACCGGGCAGACCTTTCAGCCGACCGTCGGCAGAATAGACTGGCAGGGCTGGCGCTATGTCACCTTCTCCCTGCGCGCTGACCACGCAGGATATTGGGGCGGTGCGAAGGACGGTAGGGTCCACTATCCCATCCATCTCGATACGGTCGCGCTGGTGGACTCGCCCGGCGGGCGCGGCGGCAAGGGCGTGGTCACCATCACCGGCATCACCCTGATCCGCCGCAATTGACCGCTCGGAGGCAGGAAATCGAGACCGTAGTCGCGAATTTCCGGGGCAAAAGCTCACGGTTGAGCAGGCGGAGGTGAGAGGATGAGCGGGGATACAGTTCTCGGCGTGGACATTGGCGGGACCAAGTGCGCGGTCGTGCTGGCGCGGACGGATGGCGAGATCCTGGAGCGGCGCAGCGAGCCGACGCAGTCCGAAACGCGCGGTCCGGATGCGGTACTGGCGCGCCTGGCAGAGATGGCGCGCGAGGTGATGGCGGCGCAGAAAGTCATGCCCACCGATGTGCGCGGCCTGGGTATCTCCTGCGGCGGGCCGCTGGACACCAAAACTGGGGTTATCTATACACCCCCGAACCTGCCGGAGTGGAAAGCCGTTCCGGTCAAAGCGTTTTTCGAGGAGGCGCTCGGCCTGCCGGTCCGGGTGGATAACGATGCCAACGCGACGGCGTTGGCCGAGTGGAAGTTCGGGGCGGGGCAGGGAGCGTCCAACCTCGTCTTTCTCACCATGGGTACAGGCATCGGCGGCGGCCTGATCGTGGATGGACGGCTGGTGCGCGGCACAAACGACCTGGCGGGCGAGATCGGCCACCAGACCATCCTGCTCAATGGCCCGCTCTGCGGCTGCGGCAAACGGGGCTGCCTGGAGGCGCTGGCCTCCGGCCCTGCCATCGCGCGCCTGGCCCGCGAGAGCATGCGCTACGGACGGGATAAACGGGTGCTGGCGCTGGCGGGCGGCTACCCCAACGCCATCACGGCGGAGCATGTGGTGAACGCCGCAAAGGAGGGCGACGCCTTCGCGCTCCAGATCCTTGAAGAGGCAGGAACCTACATGGGCGTCGGCATCGCTAACGTCATTCAGATTTTGAACCCGGAGTGCATCATCCTGGGGACCATCGCGGTCCATGCGGGCGACCTGATCCTGAACCCCATTCGCGCGGCGGTCGCCGAATACGCCTGGAAGCGGAGCGCCGACGTCTGTCGCATCGTCCCCGCCGCCCTCGGCGACCGCGCGCAGGACCTGGCCGCTATCGCGCTCTGGCTGCAGGATTGAGGCTGCTTCCAATTCAGGGGTAGAGAGGAAGCTGCACCACGATCCGCGCTCCGCCCTCCGCCCGGTTCTCCCAGGTCACGACCCCGGCGAGGTCGTGCCGCACCAGGTTGTCCACCAGCATCAGGCCGGTCTGCGCAGCCGTCTCCGGAGAGAAATCTGCCGGGAAGCCTGGCCCATCGTCCTCGACGCTCAGCCGAGCCGTCTCGCCTTCCACCAGGAAGCGCACCCGCGCCCAGTCGCGACCATGCTTGATGGCATTGGAGACCAGTTCGTTGGTAATCAGCGCCAGGGCGGTCGCTTTCTGCAGGGAGATCTGCAGGTCGTCGATCTCCTGTTCGATCCGATGGCGCTCCGCCGTGGATTGCAGCATGCTCACCAGACGGGAGAGCATCACCTGCACCGAGAGGGTCATGGCATTGGCATCGCGGGAGTATTGCGAGTCGTGGGTCAGCACATCGTGGATGCCTGCCAGCGTGCGGATCTGCAGCGCCAGGCGCTTGACCTCCACGACCGGCAGCGCCTCCGGATGCTCCATGATGGCGATGTCCAGCAGGGAAGAGACCAACTGCAGGTTGTTCTTGACCCGGTGGTGGGTCTCCTGAACCCCGCGTTTGAGCCGCTTATTCAGGTCGTCCAGGTGGAGTTGGTAGCGCTTCTGGATGGTGATGTCGGTATTGATGGCGACCGCGCCGATCACCTTGCCGTTGCTGACAACCGGCGCGGCAGCGCTGCGCACGATCCGATCCTCGCCCGACTGCAGGTTTCGGACCAGCAGTTCCCGTACACACGGCTCTCCCTGCAGCGCCCGATGGAAGGGTGATTCCTCGGGCGGGAGGAGGGCCCCGGTGTCCGGAATGCGCGCCTGCACACGCTCCGCCACGCAGGCGGCGTTCTCATTCATAGCTTCCAGTGACGCGAAACCGAGCATCTGCAACGCCATCTGGTTGCAGGCGGTGATCCCGGTCTCCGTGCCGATATAGACGGCGTCGGGCATGCTCTCGATGACGGCAAGAAGCTCCGCGGATTTCTGTTGCGCCTGGTTCAGAAGGGCGTCGATCATAGGCAGGTGCGCGGGGTTGAAATCCGGCTCAAGGGGGGAAAAGAGGGGCGTTTCATCCAGGGCAATGTTTTGAGACGTTTTGTGATCCATCATCTCCTCAAGCGTCCAAACGGTTTGCATCGGCCGCTGCCGGACCTCGCTTCCCTGGGGAAGAGCGCCCGCGCTGCCACAGGGTGTACCGCTTGAACCGTCGGCTCAGACATGCAATTGGTGATTATGTTATCACAAAAGCCGGGGAACCACAAGCAATTTTTTCACCCCCTCTGGCTGACTTCGCGGCGTATCAGGCAAAAGCTCACGCCGCGTTGACATCCGAGAGGACTTGCGTTAGAATGTGAGGAGAGCGTATGATGCTCGCTAAAGGGGAGGCTTCATGCCAGACGGTAAGACCGTATTCCTGGACTTCGACGATACTCTCAACGATCCCTTTGTACTGCTCGGCCAGTACAGCGACTGTATCGGCGCACGCTTCGCCCCCCACTATGGCAGCACTCCGCGCGATTGGGCGAAAGCCTCCATCGATACGCTCATCGCTCTGGAGCGGGAGTATCTCGACCGCTTTACCGGCAACCCCCGCAACGGTTACTGCGCCTGGCTGGCCTCGGTGCAGGAGCGCTCCATCGCGCAAATCTTCGGCAGAATGGGTCTGCCCACCCCTCCGAATGCCCTGGAGCTGGCGCGGACCACGCAATTTGAGGCCCTCTCCGAATGCGATGCAGCCTTTCCCGGCGCACAACAGGCCCTCGCTGCCCTGACAGAAGCGGGCTACCACCTGCATATGGCCTCCGGGCAGGAATCGGAATACCTCCGCGCTGCACTCATCGGCGCGAAACTGGATGCCTTTCCGGAACGGCTCTACGGCCCCGACCTCATCGATTGCGCCAAGGAGGGACCGGAATATTACGAACGCCTCTTCGCCGACATCGGGGTCCGCCCCCAGGACGCCCTCATCGTGGACGACCAGCCCACGGTCATCGCATGGGCGTTACAGGTCGGCGCGACCGTCCTCCAGTCCCACCTCTCCCCCGAACGCCACTACCCGGCCGTCCCCGGCATCGCCGCCTCACTCACCGACCTCCACACCCTCCCCCAACTGGTAGATCTCCACCACCCGCTACGCTAATTCGGCGAGGAATTGCTCCAGTTCTTCCGTGTTGAAGCCGAAGGGGCCTTTGCCACCCTGATAGAGCACCGTACTCTCTGGCGACAGCACATAGAGCCGCTCCGGCCAGCCGGAGAAGAGGCGGTCTACGGTGTTGTCCATGTCGTCCAGCAGGGTGGGGATGGTCAGGTTCAGCCCGAGGGTGCAGGCCCCGGCGACCGTTTTGCGCTCGTCCAGGGTCTGGTGGTTGGCGTAGAGGACCTGCTGCTGGATATTGGACTCCATCTGCCAGCCATCCGTCGAGTGCGCCTCCCGAATGTAGATAATGTAGAATTGGATGTGATTTCGGTACTGCTGATAAATCGCTTCCAGGCGACCTGCCTGGCGTCGGAAGGGGGGTCAGGTATAGCTGCCGAAGATGAGGGCGGTGGGGCGTGTCAGGTGAGGGCCGCCCAGCCAGACCGTTTCGCCGCTCTGGAGGTCGGTCAGGGCGACGGACGGAACGGCATCGCCAACCTTCAGGTGATCCGGCTCCAGGTAGCCCACTTCCTGCAAAAACGTCCGCACTTCCGGCGGAAGGTCGGGCGGCAGTTGGGAGGCGGCGGCAGGCTTTGTATCGGGTTGAGAGGTCATGCGTATTCTCCTCAAGGGGGCGAATTCTTACCGCATTATACTCCGATGGCGTTAATTTCGGCTTAATGTCGCATTAATTTCTTTTAAATTTGTGGGCGGGAGGCGACCGAGAGGACGGGAGGGAAATCGGGGTGTAGGGACGCTGCCTGTTGAAACCGAACGCCGTTTCGTGATACAATGCCGCGGACGTGCTCGCAGGCAATTTGCCGTGGGCGCGGTGTAAAGGAAACGCCCGTTCTGAAGGGCAAGCAAGGAAGGATTATGCGAATTCAACTGCGAGGCATCTCCCCCGTACTTTTTGCGCTGATGGCGCTGGGAACCCTGTGCGGACTGATTGCCGCCGTGATGCGTTTTAGCGCCGAGATGCACAACCGGCGCGTCGAGATAGGATTGGAGTGGCAGGAGGTCTCCACGCTGGCGCAATCGCTGGGCAAAACGCCTAAAGAGACGCTGGAAGCGCTGGATAACAATCACTCCAATCACATCAGCACCCTGATCTTACAGGAAGACACGATCACCCAACTGGAACAGTCCGGAGCGATCCAGACGCAGAGCACGCCTGCCGAGAATGGCCGCTGGCTCACCACCGTGACCGCTTACCCGGAGACCCTGGAGCGCATCCGCAAGGCGCTGGAACTGCATGAGATCCCGATCAATCCTCCTTCTCAAACGCCGACATTCGCCGGGACCATATTTACTTCCAGGGAGGCAGGGCTGTTGTCCAATGACCTCTATGTGCCTGTGGACTACGCGCAGTTGAGGACGATGGGCGTAGGGCTGCCTCCGGACGGCATCGCGGCGGCGAGGGACGCGAAACTGCGCATCGCCGCCCGTATCGGCAACTTCCCCGGCGTCACCCAGAGTGCGGCGGAGAAGATCCTGCGCAATCTGCGGGAGCAGATGGCCCCGCAAGGGGAGGATCCGCCCATGGTGATCTTCAGCGGAGAGGAGACGCTGGGCTACCGCGACATGGAGAAGTGGGTGGCCGCCATGCTCCGCGACCCGAAAGCCCCGCTCTCGCCCGGCCTGCTGGCCCTGGAGAAGCAGGAGGAGAAGGAGGGGAGAACGCTGCCGGAGCCGGTTGGGTTGACCTATGGCGCAGTGGAGTTCAGCAAGCAGAAGGGCGATGAGAAGCTCTCTGCGGTGCTCAACGGCGATTTTGTGCGGGTCCATAGCATTCAGGCGGCGGAGATGGGGCAGATGACCGAGGAGGAGGCCGTCGAGCGCTTTGCGCTGGCGGCGCGCGAGCGCAATATCCGATTCTGCTATGTGCGCCTGCTCACCTTTGCGGGCGCCGACCGCCTGAAGGACAATCGCGGCTACCTGGACAAGATCATCAAGGGCATGGAGAAGAACGGTTATGTGACCGGCCAGTTGGGCTTTGCCAGCCAGATGAAGGGCGCGAAGCGCTATACGGATATTCATGTCTCCCGCATCCTGTTCCTCCTGTTGGGGCTGGGCGTAGCTGCGGGAACGGTCTGGATGCTGGTCCTGTTCTGCCCCCTCTCCGAACTGATGCAATGGCGCTTGCTGGTGGTATTGGGACTGGTCTGTGCGGTTCTGGGGATATGGGGCGATACCGGGCACAAGCTGTTGGCGCTGCTGGCGGGGATCGTCTACCCGGCGGCGGCGTGCCTCTACACGTTTCCGCTTCCCAAAAACCGGACCTCGCAGATCGCGCCCGCCTCGCTTTCGCGCTGTATCGCGATGTCCGTGCGCCTGCTGACCGTCGCCAGCCTGATTACCGGGATCGGCATTGTGCATGTCATCGGCCTGTTGGCGGCGCGGCCCTTTATGGTCCATGCCGAACAGTTTGTGGGCATCAAGGCCCAGCACGCAATCCCACTGTTTATCGTCCTGTTGGCGGCGATGATGGGCGGCGCGGCGCTGGAGAAGGAGCGGTGGGAGGACTACAAGGCCCGGGCCGTGCGGGGCTTTCGCAATGCCCTGAGCGAGCCGGCGCGCTTCGGAACGCTGATCCTGTTTATCGTCGCGGTGGCGGCGCTGGCCCTGGTGGTGGCCCGCACCGGCAATGACGCCGGGGTGGGCGTCTCCAGCTTTGAACTCAAGGCCCGTGCGCTGCTCGACACGATCCTGCCGGTGCGTCCGCGCACCAAGGAGTTCCTGGTCGGGCATCCGCTGTTTATCCTGGGCATCGCATGGTGGCTGCGCGGGCGGCGGACGCTCGCCCTGCCCTGTTTTGTGGCGGGCAGCCTGGGGCAGGTGTCGCTCCTGAATACCTTCTGCCATATCCACACCCCACTCCTCAGCTCCTTCTGGCGCGACCTGCTGGGCCTGATCTTCGGGGCGGCCATCGGCCTGGCGGTCTTCTGGGGCGTCGAGCGGGTAACGCCTCCTCCGAACCTGCTTCCGGAGCGTACGACCGAGGCGGAGCCGTGAGCGATCTCCTCCAGGCGCTACGCTCTCCGATCAATATTGCGGTCTCCGGATACTATGGGTGCGGGAATGCGGGCGATGAGGCGGTGCTGGCGGGCATCCGCGCCGCGTTCGCGCGGCGGGCCGGCGAGCAGGCGCGGCTGTTCGCCCTGTCGCAGGACCCGGAGGCGACGACGCGGCTGCACGGCATCCCTTCGGTCAACCGCATGAGCCTCTCGGCGATGCGGAGCCTGCTCAAACAGTGCGACCTGCTGCTATCGGGCGGGGGCAGCCTGCTGCAGGATACGACGAGCATGCGCTCGCTGCTCTACTATCTGTTCGTTTGCCGGCTGGCCTATAGCATGCGCGTCCCCTTCATGTTCTATGCGCAGGGGCTTGGTCCCCTGCGGCGCGGCGTGTCGCGGACGCTGGTGCGGATGGTGGCGAACCGGGCGGCCTGCATCACGGTGCGGGATGCGGCCTCCGCGCAACTGCTGGCGCAGATCGGGGTGACGCGCCCGCCCATCGAGGTGACGGCGGATCCAGCCTTCGCCCTCACGCCCGCCGCCCCCTCCGAGGTGGACACGCTGATGGCCAGGGAGGGTTTTCCTCTGGATGCTCCACTCCTGGGGGTCGCCCTGCGCCCCTGGGGCGGGGCGGGGGAATCGCCCATCCCCGCCTACGCCGCGCTCTTGACGGAGTTGGAGCGGCAATCCGGCGCTCAGGTGGTCCTGCTGCCGATGCATGTGCCCGATGATGTGGAGTTCGGTGAGCAGGTGATGCAGGCGGCGGGCGGCGCCTTTCCTACGCTCCGCTCCGCGTACCCGCCGGAGACCCTGCTCGGCCTGGTGGGGCGGATGCAGGCGGTGGTCGCCATGCGCCTGCACACCCTCATCTTTGCGGCCCGCGTCGGCGTCCCACCCTTCGCCCTCGCCTACGATCCCAAGGTGGAGAGCCTGATGCGGAGCCTCGACTTACGCGACGCACTGGAGAGTTGGCGCGGTTTCGACCCTGCTGAGGTCGCGGAGCGGGTGGCGGCGCTGCTCACCGCGCGGGCGTCGCGTGTCGCGGCCCTCCGCGTGCAGACCGCCGACCTGGAGCAGCGCGCCCTCCGCAATGCCGACCGCGCCCTCGCCCTTTTTCCCAGCCCGCGCTAACGAAAGGCTGCGTTATGTCTATTTTGATCCATGTGAGCGTCGTCCTGCAGCGGGAAGAGGCCCTCCTGCTGGTGCAGGAACGCAAGCCCGAGAACTATGAGCGCTGGAATTTACCCGGCGGACACCTGGAGATCGGGGAGACGCCGCAAGAGGGCGCGGTGCGTGAAGCGCTTGAGGAGACAGGCCTGGTGGTGACGCTCTCCGAACTGGTCGGCATCTATACCCGGTTCCGGAAACCGGATTATCAGGCCATTCGTTTCGTCTTTACCGCCGAGCACACCGGCGAACCTGTCGCCGGCGATGACATCCTGGCCGTGCGCTGGTTTACTTCCGAAGAGATCGCGGCCCTGCCCGATACGACGCTGGTGGGCGGAGAGCGTCTGCGGTCGGTCCTGGCAGATTTCGCGAGCGGCCGCCGCTATCCCCTCACCCTGCTGAAAGCGCCGATATAAACACGCTATCGCGGAGAAGCTTGTAAAAACAAGAAACCCCGCAGCAGTGGGGGCTGCTGTGGGGTTCGTTGCTTTCGGAGTTGGGGGCGTCCGAATCTCATCCATTGTATGGGGCTGACACAGGGGCAGCCCCTACGGGAAGCCAATCCCTACGCGGTGGCTGGCTCGGCGGCGGGCAGGGTGGTCTCGGCTTCCACAGCCACCGGATAGACGCTGACGCGCCGCCGGTTCCGATCTCCCTCAAACTTAACCGCGCCGTCAATCAGCGCGAACAGCGTATAATCTTTGCCCAGGCCGACATTGTTGCCCGGATGCAGCTTGGTGCCGCACTGGCGCACCAGAATGTTTCCGGCGCGAACCGCTTCGCCGCCGTACTTCTTGACGCCACGCCGTTGCGGGTTGCTGTCGCGTCCGTTGCGTGAACTGCCCACGCCTTTCTTATGTGCCATCTGTCTCTATGTCTCCTGACGAAGTTGCCGACCCCAAAGTTCCCATTGCGCGCGTGCCAAGATGGGGTCGGACGTCTTCAGATTTCGATGCTTTCGATCTTAATTTTGGTCAGTTTCTGGCGGTGTCCGTAGCGGCGATGCTGGTTCTTTTTGGGCTTGTAGGTGAAGCCGTTGATCTTCTTCCCCTTGCCCTGCTCCACGATGGTCGCTACGACCTTCGCGCCTTCCAGTGTAGGCGTGCCGACTTTCAGCCCCTCGTCGCCGGTGGCCATCAGCACCTCGGTCAGCTCCACAGTGGTCTCCGGGTCGCCTTCCAGCTTCTCGACCGTGATGGTGCTGCCCGTCTCGACTTTATACTGTTTGCCACCCGTCTTGACGATTGCGTACATAGAAAATCTCCCCAAGCATGGCGCGGCGACCGTTTGCAGAAGGCATCGAACGCCGGCGCAGGCAAAATCGTATGGTTGGGACGCTCCGGCGCCACAGACGCAAAAACGCGGGCGCAGGCAGGCATAAAAAAGCCTCCCTCCCGGAGTGAACGCACAAATATACCCTCTTTACCGCCCAATGTCAAGGCGAACCTCCACTATCTTTGCACTTTTGAGCTTTTTGAGATGGCGGCGCCCAGGCGAGCAACCTGTTTTGCTCAAGCTCATCTTCCGAAACGTGCAAAGATAGTAGAGGTTTTCTATAAGGGATCCTGGTCTTTATAGCAGCCTTTGCCCCGCTGTCATTCAGGCGGCGGGGTCGGCAGGTGGGGCGTCAGGGCATTGACCGTCGCTTCCGGGTCGGCGACCTCGATGATCAGTTCGGCGAAGTTCTCATGGTTGAGTTCGACCACGACCGTATTCTCCGGATGCCGAACATCGAAGAACACCTTGTTGCCATGCCACCAGAACGCGCCGGCCCGAAAGACATGCGGAATGTCCGCGCCGTATAGCCGCCATCCGTCGAACCATCCCATCGGCGGATTGGGCTCGGCATAGGCTCGCGTAATATGCTCCAGCGGGATCTCCAGGCGGCTCTTGAGCGCCCAGAGTTGATGCGCTCCCTGCACCTCGAAAACCGCCGTATCTCCTTCCACCGAAACTGTTACCATACTCTCCTCCCTCTATTCCGTGCCTCTCGCCCTGGGCGCTGCTTGCTGCGCCCCGACCGCTTGATTTCGCTTGCGGGCGGGACGCCCGCGCTCCCAGGGGGTCAGAATTTGAGGCTCTCGACATTGCCCTTGTTGATTTCGAGGCGCAACGGCAGCGTTACGATGCCGTTCTTGACCATGATCTTCCCTTCCGGCCCGATCTCCTGGCCGTCCTCCGGCATCTTGCCGTCCAGCGCGTTCTTGACCAGTTTCGCCGTGTCGTAGGTGAGTTTCTGCGGGTCCCAGAGATAGAGGCCGGAGACGGAGCCATCGAGCAGATAGGCTTTCGTCTCGCTGGGCAGCCCCAGTCCCCAGACCTTCACCTTACCGACGAGGTTCAGTTTGCGCAGCGCCTCCCCGGCGGCTTTCGGGCTGACGGAGTTGGTGCAGGCGATCCCCGTGATGTCCGGATGGGCCTGCAGCGCCTGTACCGCCAGCGAGGTGGCCTTGGTATTGTCGTCGTCGTTATAGACCACCGGGGTAATCTGGGTGATATTGTGCTTGGTCAGGCCGTCCTGAATGCCTTTGAGGTGCAGGTTGAGGTTCTCCGCCGTACGCTGCCCGCTCATCAGCAGGACTTTGCCCTTGCCTCCCATGTCCTTCACCAGCGCCTCGGCGATGTCGGTCCCGATCTGGACATCGTCCACCGCCGCGACATAGAAGAGGCGCTTGCTCTTGGGCGCGTCCGCATCCCAGGTAAAGACCTTGATGCCCGCCGCCTCTGCCTTGTCCAGCGAGGGAATGATGGCGTTGGCATCCACCGGCGAGACGACAATGGCGTCGGCTTTGTTGGCGACGGCCTGCTCCACGATATCGGCCTGCTTCTCCGCCGTGCCCTCTGTGGACGCCTGGTACTCCACATTCACATTTAAGGCAGAGTCATCATTGGCCTGCTGCGCGCCCGCTTTGCACGCCTCACTGTAGGAGATGCCGCCAATCTTAAAGACGAAGACGATCTTCTTTTTCCCGCCGGTATTATTGGTAGGGGTAGATGTCGGTGTCTTCGACGTTCCTGAACTGTCCGTTCCAGGCATCACTGTCTGACGACCAGGTTCCGTACCCGTTTTGGCGTTGGGATCTTCCTGACTGCATCCTGCCAGCGTGAGCGCTGCCAATAACGTCAGCAGCACCCCGCCGATCCATTTTTTCTGTCGCATGATCTCTCCTTTTGCCCTCACCCCCCTCCTCTCTCCCCTTCATGGGAGAGGGGGAGAGGAGGGGTACTATTCATCCATTCCTTCCAGCATGGCGACGGCGTCGGCGACCGAGGCGCGGAACGCCGCGATGACCGTCTCGATCTGCTCGGCAGTGACGACCAGTGGCGGCTCCATGCGGATTACCTTCGGGTTGTTGAGGGTGTAGGCCGCAATAACGCCCCGCCCCGCCATCAGGTTGATGGTCAGCTCTGCCACATCCTTGACTTCGAACTCCACGCCGATCATCAGGCCCTGGCCGCGCACCTCCTTCAACGCGCCCGGCAACTCCTGCTGGACGGTGCGAAGCCCACGCAGCAGTTGTTCGCCCCGCACGGTCGCCTGCGTGCAGAGATCCTCCTCTTCGATCACCTCCAGCGTCGCCAGCGCCGCCGCGCAGGCCAGCGGATTGCCGCCGAAGGTGCTGGTGTGCAGCAGCGGGTTCTCGCCGAACACCCGCTCCCAGACTGTCGGCGTGCCGACCGTCGCGCCGATGGGCATGACGCCACCGCCCAGAGCCTTCGCCAGCGTGAGCAGATCCGGCACGACGCCCTCGTGCTCGACTGCGAACAGCTTGCCGGTCCGCGCCAGCCCGGTCTGTACCTCGTCCACAATCAGCAGAATACCCCGCACATCGCAGAGTTGCCGCAGGCCGGAGAGATACCCCGGCTTCGCCGGAATGATGCCGCCCTCGCCCTGGATCGGCTCGACAATGATCGCCGCCGTCCGCTCCGTAACGGCCGCTGCCGCCGCTGCCAGATCATTAAAGGGAACAAACGTTGTGCCGGGAACCATCGGCTCGAACGGTGTGCGGTACTTCTCGCGCCCGGTAACGGCCAGGCTGCCCATGGTCTTGCCGTGATAAGAGCCATGGGTGCTGATAAAGTCCGTCTTGCCGGTCGCAACGCGGGCGAACTTCAGCGCGGCCTCGACCGCCTCCGCGCCGCTGTTGGAGAAGAAGGTGTATTGGAGCGCGCCGGGCGTCAACTGCGCCAGTCTCTCCGCCAACAGCGATTGCTGTTCATTAAAAAAAGTTCGGGTAGAGAGCGGCAGGCGATCCAGTTGCCGGTGTGCGGCGGCGACCACGCGGGGATGCCGATGCCCCACCGAAAACACCCCGAATCCCCCGACGAAGTCCAGATACTCCTTCCCGCCCAGGGTTCGCAGCACACAACCCTCCCCTGACGTCTCCACATCGCCGAAGCCGGCGAACTGCATCAGACGCGCCAGGCCGGGATTGCCGTACGCCTTGAACTTCTCCATGATCGCTTCGATGCGCGCCTGGGCCTCCTCCTCCGATAGGGGAGACTCACTCTGCATCCGGATAATCTCTTCCACTACCATGATTACCACCCTCCGGGGTCGGTGACGCCCAGGACGACGCGGGCCGCTTCGCTGAGCTGGTCCCAGGTCTCCCGGCGCAGATACTTCTGTTGGTCGAGCTGCTGCGGCTGATGGCGGCGGCAGAAGTAGCCGTGCATCACGCGGCGCGGCCCCTGGGTCCGGTTGAGTGTGCCGCCGTGCCAGGTGTGGCTGTTGACCACCACCACGTCGCCTGCTTTGCCCAGCAGCACGACTTCGTTCGGGTGTGTGTCGGCGGGGTTCGCCATCTCGTCGGAGGGCATCTTACCGCTACGCTGCGAGCCAGGGACGAGACGGGTCGCGCCGTTCTCGGGGGTAAAGTCGTCCAGCAGCCACATGGAATTGCAGACCTGATAGACGCCGGGGGTCTCCAGCCGTCCCCAGTCCGCGTGCAGTCCCTGCAATCCCTGGCCGGGCAGGGCATTGCGGCTGTTGAGGGAGGAGAGCTTTAGATCGTAGTCGAGGACATGGGCGATGCAGGCCAGCACGCGCGGCTGCGTGATGACCACATGGAACATGGTCCCCTTGTTGATAAGGTCGGAGAGGCGGTCCGTGCCCTTCTCCTGATGCACTTCCGTGCCGGCCTTATCGCCCTCCGCTTCCAGCAGTTCGGTCTGGCGCTGCTTGATCGCCTCGACCTGCTCCGGCGACAGGATGCCCTTCAGGGGTAGATACCCGTCCTGATCCAGTTGTTCCTTTTCGGCGGGCGTGATCGTGTCGTCACGCACCCCGAGTTCATAGAGAGCTTCCTTTATATCCATCCTGTGGTCGGTTCCTTGGTTTTCTTCACGGGGTTGAAACCCCGGTCTACGTTTGCAAAGTCGGCCTGCGCCGACTCATTAGCCCACGAAGGTGGGCTTCGCAAACGTAGACCGGCACTTCAGTGCCGTGGCTCGGTGATCCAGGCCGCGAGGGCGCTGTCGTCCATTCGGTCGGCGGAGGTATGGAGCGCCGGGTTGGCCCCGAGCGCATGGTAGACCTCGCCGATCCAGGCGGCAGCGGTGAACTTCGCGCCCGTATTGTGCAGCAGGAGCGGGTGCGGCGCGGCAAGGACCGCTGCGGTGTGGAAATCGCCTAGCCGGCGCAGACAGGGCGCATAGAGATCCGCGTCCAACAGCGCGGCGTCGGTGGTCAGGTCCAGTTGTGCACAGTCGGCAGCGACGGCATCCGCCGCAGGGGCGGCCAACAGCGCCCAGAGACCCGCCTGCCCCTGCCCTACCAGGGTGACGGATTTTGCGGCATAGTGGTTTCGGGCGACCGCGCAGGCGGTCATCAGGTCCTGCACCCGCTCCTGCAGGTTGGTGCGATTGTAGGTGTCGAAGAACTCGCCGAACGGGCGCTTGCGGGCTGCCAGCGCCTTCGCATCGGCCAGGTCACCGGTCAGGAAGCAGTCCAGGACCAATACGCCGTATCCCTTTTCCAGGATCGCCGCTACCAGCGGTCCCGGCTTGTCCCCGGCGAGGAGTGCGGCCTTGCCATCCGAATGGGTGAGGATGACCATACGGCCGTTCGGGCTATGGGGAAAGAAGGCCCACGCGGAGAGGCTATCGCCCTTGCCTGCGCGCCCGAAATGCATCCGGTTGCGGATATAACCCGGTACATTCTCCTCCGGGAGTTCGGAGTAGCGCAGCCCCTCCTTGGTCGGCATCTCTACCGCGAGGGTATGCTGCCAGGCGGGCAGGAAGGTCTTCTTGAACTGCGCCAGGCTGTGCGAATCGTGGGGTTTGCGGTTCTCCACTTCGCTCTTGCCGAGGGCGATGAGCGATTCGGTGAGTTGCTCCGGCGTCAGGGCGTCCTTCGGCAGCGGCTGGTTGTCGGGGAAGACACGTAGTGCTTCCACGGGCTCCATCTGGTAGGGCGGCTCATGGAAGTCGACGCTGGATGTTGGGAGCAGCCAGTGGCCGAAGGCATCGTAGACCGCCTCGCGGCTGGTCTTGTTGATGTTGTGCCCGTAGTTGAACAGGACGTATTTGAGATGGTCCGGCTTGCCGTAGAGCTTGTAGACGCTCTCGACACCCGGTCCCTCGACCGTTATCATGGTCTGCGTCCAGTCGCCGGACGCGCCGACCATGATCTGCGGCTTCGGCGCGGCGCAGGCGGCGACCTCCATATTGGAGAAGTCCACGCGCAGCCCCGGCGCATTCTCACAGAGGCAGCCGCCCTGCATGGTGTGCGAAACCATCACGCACGGCCCGACGGCGGCGAGGCGGTCGTCCAGCGCGCCGAGGATCATCGTCTGCGTGCCGCCGCCCGATTCACCCGTGATCGCCAGTCGCCTGGTATCCACGTCGGAGAGGCTGGAGAGGAAGTCCAGGGCGCGGATGCTGTTCCAGGTCTGGAGACCCATCTCGGAGACGCCCCAGAGCCAGCTCGCCTGGTCGTTGGCCCAGACCCGATGCTGGATCTGTCGCGTGTCGTTGTAGCCCACCATATCGTAAGTAAAGGCGACATAGCCCTGCCGGGCGAAGGTGATGGCGCGGGCCGGAATGGAGCCATCTGGGGTATCCGCCATGCGTCCCACGCCCCAGTGGCCGTGCGCAATCAGCACGCCCGGATGCTTCTCCCCTTCCGCTTTGAGGGGCCGGTACAGGTTGCCGGCCAGGTAGAAGCCGGGATAGGTCTGGAAGTAGGCTTTCTCGATGGTATAGCCATCGCGCACAACCTTATCGAAGACCCTCGCTTGAAGCGGGGTTTTCGGCGGCAGCGGGTAGAGGCCGCTAGAGACTAGGATCTGCTGCCGGATAAAGTCGCGCTTCGCCTCCCACTCCGCCAACGAGTGAAAGGCCGGGAAAGTGCGGTGCGTGTCGAGGTTATGGGGTGGTACTGAAGCACGCGTGTCAGTAGTTGGAAGTTCGGATTGGGCGGATACGGGCATGGTAGGCGCTCCGGGCGTTCCCATGACGACGCCCATAACCAGCAGGAGCAGGCAGCAAAGCGAGCGCATTCGCATGGTGGGTCCCCTCGTTGGGTTGGATTGAAAATCAAGCTGCATATAGAGTAAACAATCGGCCAGCAAATGTCAAGCGGTTTTTCACCTTTCCCGCCTCTCTGGACAGGAGAAGGTCATTGCGTTATACTAAATCCATGTTGAATGAGGGCAGGGAGAGCGAGAAGGAGCGTTGCGATGGAGCCCAGGTTGCCGCCCGGAGCTTTTTATGGCGAAAAAGTGCAGAGTTGCGAGGTGAGCAGTCTCCTCTTGACGGACTATTGCTACCCTCCCCATCTTCAGGTTCCCAGGCACTCGCACGAGCACGCCTACTTCTGCCTGGTCCTTCAGGGCACATATACGGAAGTGTATGGGAAGCGAGAGCGCGGCTGCATTCCGCTCTCTCTGATTTTTCATCCGCCCGGCGAGGTGCATTCGGACCAGTTCCACCGGCAGGGCGGGCGGGTCTTCGGGGTCGAGGTCTCCGCGCACTGGCAGGAGCGGATAGAAGCGTATTCGTCTCTACTGCGTCATTCCGCCGAACTACAGGGCGGCAAAGCGGCCTGGATTGCATTACGCCTCTATGAGGAGTTCCGCCGGATGGACGGCCTCTCTCCTCTGGCCATGGAAGGGCTTGCCCTGGAGTTGATAGTAGAGGCTTCTCGCAGTGTGCATCGCTCTGCCGAACCTACGCCCCCGCTATGGCTGCAACAGGTACGAGAACGGCTGCATGCGCAATTTGCCGAAACCCTCTCGCTGGACGAACTCGCTAGCGCCGCAGGCGTCCACCCCATGCATCTTATCCGTGCCTTTCGCCAGCACCATCGCTGCACCATCGGCGACTATGTGCGTCGTCTGCGGGTGGATTTCGCTGCCCGCCGGTTGGCCGGCTCCGATTCGCCGCTCGTCGAGATCGCCCTGGAGGCCGGTTTCTGCGACCAGAGCCAATTCACCAAGACCTTCAAACAGAGTACCGGATTGACCCCCTCCCAATTCCGCAACACCGCACGTTCACGCTGACCTCCGCCAAGGATGCTTGTTTGGCACAAGACAACGCACTCCCAACCGGATACACTGAACCTGAAGTCAGAACTCATGTCCGGAAAGGTACGGTAGGATGATCAAGTGGTTTGTGATGGCGCTAGGGCTCGCCTGCTTTGCGTTCCCTCAGGTTGTCAACGCCCAGAACAAAGCAGGCAAGAATACTTCTATTCCTGCGGAACATTGTGATCTGGACGTGCGGGTCCTGCCGGATCAGCACCGGCTGGAGGCGACCGCAACCGTACGGTTACCGTTCACTGCGGAGGCGCGGGAGAGCCTGGCGTTTGATCTCCGCTCCGATATGGAGGTGACGCAAGCGGAGGTGCTGGCTCCTGCGGGTAGCGCGGGAGCGGCTGCGATCCATCGTGTTACCGAAGGGAAGGAGGCCGGCTCTTCCAGCAAGTGGGAGATCCGACCGAAACGACCGATCCCGGCGAAGACGCCGGTCACGGTGAAAGTCACCTTTGCGGGCGGAAAGCGGCAGGGACTGGTGTTCTACCTGGGACCGGAGGGCTGCTTCGCGGGGGGCGCTAACACCACCTGGTATCCTCGCTTCAGCGAACTGCGGAGTGTGGGAACCCTGCAGTTCACCGCCCCAACCGGATACGTGGTCAAAGCCAGCGGGGTTGCTGGCGGAGAGCAGACAGCGGGGAGTGAAGTACACTCTACCTTTACGGTCACGACACCGTCTCTGTTCAGCTTTGCGGCGGGGCACTATGTGGTGCGCCACCGCGCGGGCAAAGTCCCCATGACCCTCTACCTGCTCAAAGACCGCCCCTTTGCCGACCGGATGGTGACCGGCTGCTGGCAGGTGCTGCAGGTGTTGGAGAAAGAGTTCGGTCCCTACCCCTATGGTGAGTTCGCGGTCATCGAGACGCCCGCGCCGCAGTCCGAACTGTCCGGGTTCGGCGGCGCTTCGCTCGAAGGGTTTATGTTTGTGGATACAGGCTTTCTGGCGCAGGGCTTCAATCTGGCCCTCTTCGGGCACGAGATCGGCCACCAGTGGTGGGGCAACCTGATCAAGCATGAGGGAGAGCGGGGCGCTTATATGCTGGACGAGGCGATGGCTCAGTTCGGCTCGCTGCGCTGCGTCGAAGCTCTGGATGGGGCAGCGGCTGCCGAAAAGTACCGGCGCTCCGGTTATCCGGGCTATCTGGACATGCAGTGCGGGCGCGGCGCGCTGCTCCTGGCTGCCGCAGGAGTGGACTATCCCTTATCTCAGCTTCCCAGCAGCCCCAACTCGCATGCACAGGCAGATAGCAAGGGCTTCCTCGTCTATTCCCTGCTGGCGCGCACCATCGGCCCCGACCGCTTCCGCGCCGCCCTGAAGCAGATCACTACGACCTATGGTTTTGGAACGGTGACCTGGGAGACGTTCCTGAAGACCGTGGAGCAAACGTCCGGACAGGACCTCGGCTGGTTCTACCGCCAGTGGTTCTACCGCTCCGGCGCTCCGGCCCTTACGCTGCAATGGACGCAGGATGCGGGGACGCTTCGCGCCGTGATCCATCAGGAAGCGCCTGCCTATCGGCTCTCCCTGCCCTTGCAGATCACGCTGGAAGACGGAAAGACCGTTGTGAAGGAGATCGCCGTGGAGGGAGAGCAGACGGAGTTGCGTCTGTCGATTCGACAGCCCATTCGCGCGGTCACTCTTGATCCCCACTACGAGGTCTTCCATGCGGATCCGGCCCTCCGGGCCGAAGCGGAGGCGTTGCGCTACTATACGAAAGGCACGCTGCAGCAGCAGGAGGGCAAGCTGGCAGCGGCCTTGCCGATCTTTATGGAGGGGCTGCGCGCCCTCCCGGAACACGACATCTATGGGGTCGAGTTCCTGCTGCGCTATCAGGTTGGAGGGTATCACCGCCGGGCCGGACGCCTGGAAGAAGCCCGCCATGAGTACGAATTGGCGCTGGCCTGCCCGGTCCGACCAGCACAGGAGCTGCCCTACATCTATCTGCGCCTGGCGCAGGTCGCGAAGGCGCAGGGAGACACTGCGCGCCTCCTCTGGGCGGTCCACAATGCGGAGAGCGCCGACCTGGCGCTGGAAGCGCCCACCAGCGCGGGCGAAGAGGCGCACCAACTCCTGCCTCACTCGGTATCCTCAAATTGACCGGATGCAAGAGAGATACAATATAGACAGATTTGCGGTATAATACTTCTTGGGAGGAGGTGATTGATATGGCGATAGCGTCCCGAATGCAGCCCATGTATAAGCGATTGAAGAGAGCGGGGTTTCCCGAAAAGTATGTGCGCGAGAAGGTGTTACCCGATTGGTGGGATGACCATATCGCCGAGACTCCTGCCGGGTATGGGCAGGCTGTTACGATGATTGCGCTCAATCTTAACATCGATCCCTGCTCTTTGGAAGATGAGCAATCCGAAATTGTCTGCACTAAGTTCGGCAAGCCAAAGTATAAAAAACAAGCGGGCCATACCGATGGGGAGTTGGAGCCTGCGACCTGCATTGCAGTGCGCGCAGCCAAGATTGCCTGTTTGGGCGTAGACATAGGGGCTGCTCCCGTTCCTGTTTCCGCACAGGAAATTCGCCGGTCACTTCTGGCTCGGGGTTCACAATGCGTTCACTTCGAGGCGCTCCTTGATTATTGCTGGAGTCTGGGCATTCCCGTACTGCACGTTTCCGAATTCCCTTCCGGTAAGAAACCAGATGCTCTATCGGCCACCATGGATGGCCGTCCGGCGATTGTGCTCTGTAAGAAGATTCAGTATTCTGCATGGCTTCTGTTCCATCTGGCACATGAGCTTGGACATATCGCATTGGGCCATCTGGAAGGGGCGGGCGTTCTTATAGATGAAGAAGTAAAGTCAGATACGGATGAAGAGGAAACGGAAGCAAACCGATTCGCCATCGAATTGCTGACAGGACAATCGGAGCGCCATATTAATTTCGGCGATCTGATAACCTCCTCCAGTCTCGCCTCGAAAGTGGTCGCTGTCGGCCAGTATAATACGATTGATGCGGGCTTCCTGGCGCTATTGCACGGACGTGCGACCGGTAACTGGGGGACAGTCAATGGCGCTTTGAAGTTCATCGAAGAGAAGCCTCGGGCGATTGAGGCGGTGCGTTCTCGAATGCTGGCTCATGTGGATGAGGAACGGTTGTCGAGCGAAAGTTATGGTTTCTTGCTCCGTATCACTG